>NZ_JAMYTU010000037.1:0-51437 GCF_040322615.1 Mesorhizobium sp. M0119 | reverse complement strand
CGGAACTTGCAAGTAGAGGAGAAGATGGGTGTGACCGATCGAACCGGGACCAGCGAGACACTCCGAGGTGCTCACCGGCAGCCGATGCCGTGTCCATGCTTGGAACTCGCTATCCGCGTAGCCCATCTTGGCCAGCGCTCACAAACCGGCGCGCAAAAAGGCCGGACATATGAGCGCAAGCGATCCGATCAAACTATCCGAACCAATCCTTGCAAGCAGGGGGCCGTCCACATATGAGCACCGGAAGCGCAGAAAACGCCATCAGATGGCCGCCAGAGTAGAGTTTCCAAACGGTCTCTCAGGTGCCGGCCCGCTTGCGGCGTGCGTAAAGCATGACGAGCGTCTCGGCGGTCATCGCCGGCCTCTGCTCGCCTTCGATCTCGACCGTATTGGCAGCTTTCATCAGATATTGCCCCGGGCCTTTGTCTTCCATCGACAACAGCGTGGTGCGCAGCCTGATTCGCGAGCCGACCCTGACCGGCGCCACGAAGCGCACTTTGTCGAAACCGTAGTTGAACGCGGCCTGCGTGTTTTCGGGTACGATGCCCATCTCGAGCGCCAGCGCGCCGATGATCGACAGGGTCAGATAGCCATGCGCGATCGTGGTACGGAACGGGCTTTGCCGCTTCGCCCGCTCGGGATCGACATGGATCCATTGATGATCGCCAGTGCAATCGGCAAACTGGTCGATGCGGTGCTGATCGACCAGTGTCCAGTCCGAGACGCCCAACTCCTGCCCGGCCATCGCCCTGAGTTGCTCGAAGGTCGGCGGCGTCCTCGGCCGTATCTGCGTCATTCCTGCTTTCCCGATCGCTTGCCTGTTCCGGACCACGACGGGCCGCCCCTGTCAATTCGCCAGTGCGATTCCAGCCCATAATCTTCGGCCGCGAACCGCCGGTCTTCGCCGCCGGCAAGCGTGCTGCCGGGGAACAGCTTACTTCTTGTCGTGGCCGGCGCGGATCTCCTCAATCGCCTCCTTGATGCGGCTGCGCAGGATTTCGATCGATTCGGTACCGGACGCCCTCGCCAGTTCGGCCATCTCGCCAGCATTCTTCAGCGCGGTCTCGAAGGATTTCCTGGCGAACGCCGCCTGCTTCTGCATCATTTCCTGCGGATTGCCGGGCGCCCTGTAGCTTTGTGCCATGTCGGTGATTTCGCGCAGCGTGTCCTGCAGCATCTCGCGTTGCCTGGACAACAGCGCCGACGCTCCGGCGGCACTCGCCCGTGCCGACTTCTCCAGCGCTTCCAAGTTTTTGCGGTTGTGAGCGAGGATCGCCTCGACGTCGACATTCGGCAGCTTCAGGTCGCGGCCGAACTTGCCGAACATGTCGATGAAGGACTCGGACTCCGGTCGTTTTGCCATGCTGGTTCTCTCCCCCTGTTGCCGTGAACGCCGCCACTGCACGGAAGATAGTGCAGCGAAGCCCAGCGGTCCATTCGGACGAGTCAGCCGACGAGAAACAGCCGTTCGGCGGTGTAGAGCACGAGCCCGGCAAGGCCACCGATGATCATGCCGTTGAAGCGGATATATTGCAGGTCCTTGCCGATGTTCATTTCGATCAGCTTTGTCAGTTGCGCGAGGTCCCAGCGCTTGACCTGGTCGGCGATGAACTTCGACACGCCGCTCTTCTGGCTTTCGACGAAGGACGCCAGCGCCACGATGAACCCCTGGTTCATGTCGGCCCTGATCTGCGCGTCGTCGGCAAGATGGCGGCCGACCTCGACGAACATGGTGGCGAGATGGTCGCGGATCATCGAATTCGGCGCCTTGGCGTCCTGTTCGATGAACAGCCGCAGGCTGTCCCACATATCGCCGGCCAGCGCGCTGAGCTCTGGCCGGGCAAGGAAATCGCGCTTCAGCTTTTCAGCGCGCCTGGCATATTGTTTGGATGTCCTCAACCGCTCGACGAAGGTTTCGACGAAAAGGTCGAATTCGGCTCGCATCGGATGGTGCGGATCGGCCCGCACCTCATCGAGCAGCGAGCCGGCCGACGCAATGATCTTCTTCAACAGATAGGCGTCGGCGCGAAACAGGTTGAACAGCGACGGCAGTTCCTCGCGGATCTTCTCGCGCATCGTCGCCAGCGCCTGCTCGTCGCTCAGGAAGCGGCCGACCACCTTGGTGAACTCGTCGAATAATTTCTGGTGGCGGCGATCGTCAGTCAGCGCCGACAGCAGCTCGGCGGCGAGCGGCGCCAGCGGCACCTTTTCGATCTGCTCCAGCATACGGCTGGTGACGAAGCCGCGCAGTCCGGATTGCTCGACCGCCGCCAGCGTCTGCGGCACCAGCCGGCCGACGAAGCGCGACAAATCGGCGGCGCGGTTCGGGTCGGCCAGCCAGTCCGCGACCAGCGCGGAAAAGTCGACCTCGGCGAGCTTTTCGCGCACCGGTTCCGGCGCCAGGAAATTCACCTCGATGAAGCGGCCGAGATTGTCGGCGATGCGATTCTGGTTTTCCGGGATGATGGCCGTATGCGGGATCGGCAGGCCAAGCGGCCGCCGAAACAGCGCCACCACCGCATACCAGTCCGCCAGGCCGCCGATCGTCGCCGCCTCGGCGAAAGCGGCGACGAAGCCCAACCACGCATGCCGGCTCTCGAGCGATTTCGCCACCGCAAAGACCAGCACGCAAAACGCAAGCGCTGCGGCGGCAACGAACTTGGTGCGCCTGAGCGCCGAAAGCTTGGCGTCGGCATCGGCGTCGAACCGGACGGACGCGACGGATGCAAATGCCGGGGCTGGTCGTGACATGATGGGCCGCTCCTGATCGTGTATGCGAACTTATCTAGTGTCGCCTGCCCCAGAAAGCGCGCCGCTGGTTCCGGTGCGCGCAATCGTGCACGCAAACTTGACGCCGGAATTCATCTATTATGCAGCGCCAGTCTGGAATTGTTCCAAACTATAGGCCATATTGACGCCAACCACTGTTATGTGAGGACACAATGCGGCTTACCCGTCAGACCAACTACGCCATGCGCATTCTGATGTATTGCGCCGCCAACACCGAGCGGTTGAGCCGCATCCCCGAGATCGCCGCCGCCTATTCGGTATCGGAACTTTTCCTGTTCAAGATCCTGCAGCCGCTGGTCGAAAACGGCCTGATCGAAACGGTGCGCGGCAGGAATGGCGGCGTCAGGCTCGGCCGCGCGGCCGAATCAATCAGCCTGTTCGATGTCGTGCGGGTGACGGAGGAAAGCTTTGCCATGGCCGAGTGCTTCGAGAACGACGCCGCCGAATGTCCGCTGGTTGACAGCTGCGCGCTGAATTCGGCATTGCGCGAAGCGCTCAACGCCTTCTTCGCCGTGCTGTCGCGCTACACGATCGCTGATTTAGTGGCGGCGCGCCCGAATGTGCGCCACCTGCTCGGCATCGACATGCTGGTGCAAAGGGCGCCGGCCGCCTGATTTTTGGTCGCATCTCAGTTGGTGAGGTCTGTTGAGATTCAGGTCAGGCCGAGCCGAAAATGGTGGGTTCCGAGAACCGGAACGGAGCGCACGTTTGGGTACGTGAGTACCGGAAGCGCAGGAAACCGCCATTTGCAGGCCGGCATCACCTGAATATCAACAGACCGACTGCGGCAATACGAACGGCATGTTTGCCGCCGGCAACACGCCGACCTTCAGCCGGCAATCGAAGACCTTTTCGATCAGCTCGTCGCTGAGCACCTGCTGCGGCGAACCTGTAGCGGCGAGCCTGCCGCGATGCATGACGAAAATCCGGTCGGCATACATTGCCGTCAAATTGAGGTCGTGCAGGATGGCGACCACGCCGCCTCCCCGTCTGGCGAAATCACGCGCGATGTCCATGATGATCAGCTGGTGCTTGATGTCGAGGCTGGACACCGGCTCGTCGAGGAACAAATAGCGCGGCTTGCCGTCGAGCACCGGCGCCCACACCTGGCAGAGTACGCGGGCAAGCTGCACGCGCTGCTGTTCGCCGCCGGACAGCTCCTGGTAGAAGCGGCCGGCGAAACCGTCGAGGTCGACGCGAGCCAGCGCCCGTTCGGGCAGGCGCTGGTCCTCGCCGGACAGCGCGCCGGAGCGCCCGCCGACCAGGCCCAGCCTGACGATCTCGCGCACGGTGAACGGAAACGACAGCGTCGTCGCCTGCGGCAGCACCGCGCGCACCGTCGCCGCCTCGACCGGCTTCATCGCGGATAGATGGCGGCCGTTGACGGTGACCTCTCCCGAATAGCCAAGATCGCCGGACAGTGCTCGGAGGAAGGTCGTCTTGCCCGAACCGTTGGGGCCGACGATGGCCGCGATTTCGCCGGGCCGCGCCTCGAAATCGACATTGGCGACAATGCGCTTGCCGCCGATCGCCACCGAGACATCGCGCGCTTCGATCATAGGCAAACTTTCACAAGTCGATGACGCCGCGCTTGCGCAGCAGGATCCACAGGAAGAACGGCGCACCGGCGACCGCGGTGACGATGCCGATCGGCAATTCGGCCGGGGCAACGATGGTGCGGGCAACGGCGTCGGCCAACAGCAGCAGCGCGGCGCCGAGCAGGGCCGATGCCGGCAGCAAATAACGGTTATCGGGGCCGATCAGCAGACGCAGCAGATGCGGCACGACGATGCCGACGAAACCGATGCCGCCGCTGACGGCGACCGACGCGCCGACCGCTGCCGAGACGCCGACAATCGCGGTGTATTTCAGCCGCTGCACCGGAATGCCGAGATGGCCGGCCGTGGCCTCGCCGAGCGCCAGCGCGTTGAGGCCGCGCGCCAGGAACGGCATTGCCGCCAGCGCCAGCACGATGACCGGCCCGCCCGAGCCGATCTTCTGCCAGGTTGCGCCGCCCAGCGAGCCGAGCTGCCAAAAGGTCAGGTCGCGCAATTGCCGGTCGTCGGCCATGAAGATCAGGATGCCGGTCAGCGCCATGGCAAGCGCCGCCAGCGCGATGCCGGCGAGCAGCATGGTGGCGACCGAGGTCCGGCCTTGCCGTGTCGCGACCTTATAGAGCAGCAATGTCGTCGCCAGCCCGCCGCAGAACGCAGCCAGCGGCAAAGCCATCGTGCCGAGCGCCGAAGTCAGCGGCGCCAGCATGGTCGAGCCAAGCACGATGACGGCGACCGCACCGAGGCTCGATCCGGCCGAAACGCCGATCAGGCCGGGGTCGGCCAGCGGATTGCGGAACAGCCCCTGCATGACGGCACCGGAGACGGCAAGCGATGCGCCGACCAGTACGCCCAGAATGACGCGCGGCAGACGGATGTCATGGATGATCAGGCGGTCGCGGGCGCTCAATGCCGCGTCGCCGGGCAACGCGCCGAACAGCCAGTCATGCATGACGCCGATGGCCGAGGCATCGGATGCGCCGGAGGTCAGAGACAATAGCGCGGCGATAGCCAGCCCGACGCAGAGCAGCACGACGACGAGGCGGGCGCGCCGCGAACGGTCACCCTCGGCTGCCGTCGTCATGATGCCCGCCGCACCGGCGATCGAATGATCGGCCATCGCGCTCAATCCGTGACCTGGCCGCCATAGAGCGAGACGGCGAGATCGTGGATGGCGTCGGCCGTGCGCGGGCCGAAGCCGAGCAGATAGCCGCCGTCCATGCGGATCAGCTTGCGGGCGGCACCCGCCGGCGTCGAAGCCACGGCAGGGTTCGAAAACAATTCGTCATCCGCGGTGGCCGGTCCGGCATTGTTCATCATCAGGATCACGTCGGGCCTGGCGGTGATGACTGCCTCGTCCGACAATTGCTTGTAGCCGGCAAAGCCGTCGATGGCGTTGATGCCGCCCGCAAGCTTGATAATGCCGTCGGCTGCGGTGTCGCTGCCGGCGGCAAGCAGCTTGCCGCCCTGCATCGACAGCACGAACAGGATGCGCTTGCGCTCCTTGATCGAGGCGGTCTGCTTTTCAGCTGCCTTCAGCTTGGCGTCGATCTGGGCTGCCAGGGCATCGGCCTTGGCCTCGACGCCGAGCGCCTTGCCGACGATGTGGATCTTTTCCAGAATGCCTTGATTATCATAGCGCTCGGGCACCTCGATGAACGGGATGCTCGATTTCTTCAGCACGTCGACGGCTTCCTTCGGTCCGCTGCCGTGCAGGGCCAATATACCCGATGGATTGACCGACAGCACGCCCTCCGGCGACAGCTGGCGCATGTAGCCGACATCAGGCAGTTCCGACGCCGCTTGCGGATAGCGGCTGGTCGAATCGCGCGCGACAAGGCGATCCTGTTCGCCGAGCGCGTAGACGATCTCGGTGATCGAGCCGCCGATGGCCACGATCCTCGAGCGGTCGGCGAAAGTCGCGATGCCTTCGGCGGCCTGAGCCGGCATCAGCGCGGCGAACGCCAGCAAAACAGCGGCCGCAGGACCAAGCGTCGACCTGGAGACCGATGCCAGCCTGGAGAAAAGAACCATCGTCGTTTTCCTCAGGCTGCAGTCGGGCTTGGGATACGCGGCAGGTTTTCGGCCAGAAAGCGCCAGTCTTCGCGCTCGCTTTCGCCTTCATGCCGCTTACCGAAGAACTGGATGATCATCTTGCCGTCGGCGCCATAGACTTCGAGCGAGGTGACATGGCCGTCCTTGGTCGGCTTGCGCACGGCCCAGACCTCATCGATGTGATCGGTCCGCAGGTGCAGATGGAAGGTCTCGTCGAGCACATTGAGCCATGGTCCCATCGGCTTGATCGAGGCGACGGGGCCGGAATGGATCTGGATGCAGCCGCGATTGCCGACAAAGCACATGATCGGCATGGCGCCAGCAGCGGCGTGGTTGAACATGGCGTTCACCGCATCCTTGTCGACCAGCCAGGCATAGTCCTGGCCGACCATGCGCACCGCCTGACGGCGACTGATCTTTAGTGTCTTCAACATGCCGAAGAACTGATGCACGTCGGTCAGTTGGCTCCAGCGGTCGCGCAGATCGTCGACGCTGGCCGAATTGTCCGCAGTCTCGGCCTCGTCGTCAGCCGCGCCCGCTGAAATTGCCACCGTCGTTTCCTGGTTCGGCGATTCCAGCCCGGCCACCAGCTTCTGATAGGCGTAGAGGTTGGATGCGGGTCTGAGATGCACCTTGTGCATCGCCTCGCCTGCGGTGTCGAAGAACTGCAGGCTGCGTCGGATGTCGGCGCCGTCGCGCTTTTCCACGGCAAAGCCGTGCGCCCAGACTTTCGGAAAGATGCGCAGGTCGATGTTTTCGCCGAGCACCATGGCATTGTGATTACCGGTGACGACCTTGTCGTAGACGCCGATCTTCTCGTGCACCGCGCTTTCGTTGCGGGTCAGCGCCATCACCTCACCGACAGCTTCGAGGCCAGTCAAAAGGTCGTTGACACGCGGCTCGACGCGCACGACGCCGTCGCCGCAATGCGCGGCGACCAGTTCGGCCTCCGAAATGCCGAGCTGGGCGGCGAGGTCGCGCTCGCGCATCTTCGGATTGTCTGCCCGTGCCCGCCGGATCTCGTGCGGGGCAGGTTTTACGCGCTGGTCCATTTCTACCACCTACTTGTTGAGGATGAGCTTGCCCTGCCGGGTGATCTTCAGCCGATACAGCGCACCGTGATGTTCGATGCCGATCTCGTGCTCGCCCTGGAACAGCGTGTTGCTGGACAGCGTTCTCACGGCCGATTGGACCCGGTCGAAACGGGCGGAATTTTCGTCGGAACGGCGGACGCGATAGCGAAAGTCGCTGGGATCGTGCGTGTTCATGGGTTCGCTCCCTGTTTTGTGCCGGGCATCTGGCTCGGCGCCTGCGTGAAATGCCGATTCAATTCTTGACTCGAATGGTCATGTTATCTAGCAGTGCAATACCGGAGTAAATGAGTCAACATTTAAGACGCCGGACACGATGAAAAATGCCAGCGAGCCCCAAGCCAGCCAGCATCGAACATGGATTCTTGGAGTTGCAGCATGGGGTTGGCGAATTGGGGACGGCCGGCGGGCAGCGGCCTGGCACACTGGTCGACGGCAAGCAAAATGGGGTCGATGGCAAGCAAAATGGCCGCGTTGCTGGCCGGCGCAGCGGCGATCCCGCTGCTCGCCACACCGGCCGGCGCCCAGCAGGCCGCCCAACCGGCAGCCGACCAGCAGCAGACTGACCCGTCTCAACAGCCCGAAAAGGTAAAGCCGGCCCCGGCGGGTACCACGCTGCTCGACAAGATCCTGATCCTCAGCCGTGCCGGCGAGACGGCGATCGAGTCGCTTGCTTCAGCCAGCCACGTCGACGAGGAACAGCTCGAGCGCCGCATGGCGACGACGCCCAACGAGATGCTGTTGGGTGTGCCGGGTGTCGCCGTCCAGGCCGACGCAAGGCGTGTCAGTTCCAGCATCAACATCCGCGGCCTGCAGGACTTCGGCCGCGTCTCCGTCATCGTCGACGGTGCCCGCCAGAATTTCCAGCGCTCGGATCATGGCACGCAATCGACCTTCTACATTGATCCCGAATTGATCAAATCCGTCGACGTGATCCGCGGCCCGGTCGCCAACACCTACGGCTCCGGAGCGATCGGTGGCGTCGTCTTTTTCGACACCAAGGATGCTCAGGATTTCCTCAAGCCGGACGAGACCTGGGCGGCATCAGCGACCGGACGTTATGAAACCAACGGTGAAGGCTGGAGCACCAGCGCCACCGGCGCCTATCGGATCAACGAGAACTGGGACGTGCTCGGCAATATCGTCTACCGCGACTATGACGACTACAAGCATGGCGGCGGCGACACTGTAGCGGGCACTGGCTTCGACGTCTTGAGCGGCCTCCTCAAGACGACCATCCGCCCCAGCGAAAACAGCGAGCTGAAGCTCGGCTGGATCGGCTCGAACGACGGATGGACCGAGACCAGCGGCAGTACGCCGGTGAACGACGCCGACCCGAAGGCGAATACCTTCACGGCCCGCTACAACATCACCGACGAAGACAAGAGCTGGCTCGATCTCCACATCAACGCCTCCTACAACAAGACCAAGCTCGATTTGACGACCCTTGTCGCGCAAAACCGGTTTGATCCGGTCACCGGCCTGCCTGTGGTTCTGCCGGCGGGTTCGAAATCGACGTTCGACATCGGCACCTCCGGCATCGACATTTGGAACACGTCGAGATTCGAGACCGTCGGCATTGCGCATGAGCTGACCTATGGTGGCGACTGGGTTGGCGACGATGTCGAGACAGGCGGCACGGCGGGCGGCGACAGTTTCTACACGCCCTCGGGCGATAGAAACGTCTCCGGCGCTTACGTCCAGGACAAGCTCACCTGGGACTGGCTCGAGGTCATCGCCGGGCTGCGCTACGACAGCTACAAGCTCGACAGCGATGTCGGCGAAACCTCTGGCAACCGGCTGTCGCCACGCATCACAGTAGGCGTTTCGCCCTTCGAAACCGCCAGCCTTTCCGGGCTGCAATTCTACGGCACCTTCGCAGAAGGCTACCGTTCTCCGTCGCTGTCGGAGACGCTGATCAGCGGCAATCATCCGGCAGGCGTCAGCTTCCCGTTCCTCCCCAATCCCAGTCTCAAGCCCGAAACCGGCAAGACCGTGGAATTCGGCGTCAACTACAGCACCAACGGCGTCATCCAGGCCGACGACGCGCTGCGGCTGAAGGCGGCCTATTTCAACAACAATGTCGACGATTACATCGACGGCGTAACTCTATCGGCGTTCGACCCGACCAGCGGCTGCCCGTTCGGTCCGGGCATACCGATCTGCTTCCAGTATCAGAATTTCGCCAAGGCCAAGATCCACGGCTTCGAGATGGAGGGCGTCTATGACGCAGCGTGGGGCTTTGCTGGCCTTTCCGCCTCGTTCACCGATGGCCACACGATTTCCTATGAAGGCGAACGGGCGGACCTTGTCACCGTCCCCTCCTCCCAGATCACCGGGCAACTCGGCTTTCGCTTCCTCGAGGACAGGCTGACCATCGGCGGTGAGGTGCAATACAACGGCAAGCCGCAGGGCAACGCGGTGGCCAAGGACTATACGCTGGTCAATGCCTTCGCCAGCTACCAGGCGACCGACAATTTCAAGGTCGATTTCCGCGCCGACAATCTGTTCGACGTCAAATATGCCAACCCGCTGAACGCGTCGACCACGAGTGTCGTCTACGAGCCCGGCGTTACGCTGAAGCTGGCGGCGACCATGAGGTTTGGAGGCTGACGATGATGCAAGGCGTGACAGCACCCCTTCGTCTGTTCGCCGCTGTGTTGGCAATGTCGCTTGCGGCGGCTCCGGCGTGGACACAACAGCAAGCGCCGGCGCTGATCCTCGAGCTCAACGGCGCGCAGCCTTCCGACAAGGGCTGCCGACTGACCTTCGTGGTCACCAACAATCTCGGCGCCGGTCTGTCCAAGGCGGCGTTCGAGATCGCATTGTTCAACGAGGCCGGCGTCGTCGATCGGCTGACCGTGCTCGATTTCAAGGAGCTGCCGGCAGGCAAGACCAAGGTGACGCGTTTCGACCTTGCCGGCACCGATTGCGGCAAGGTCAGCCGCGTGTTGATCAACAGCGCCACGGAATGCGCCGGTGCCGAGCCAAATGCCTGCATGCGCGGGCTGAAGACGCAGACCAGGACCGGCATCGCCTTCGGGGTCTGAATTGGGACTGGAACCCGCTTTCGCGCGAAACACCGTGGCGAGGCCGCTAGCCGGTTTCCTGCCGCCGGAACCGGACGATCCGGATTTCGCCATCCCGCGCGGGGCGCTACGTGTTTCGCCGCGCGACAGGCCGGAAGACAGTTACATCGCCGATGCCGACGGCGACTTGACTGCGGTACCTGTGGAGCCATTGCGGCAGGCACGACAGAAGCAGCGGCGCCGCAATTGGACGGTGGCGATAGCCTGCTCTTGCGCATTCCACGTAGCCGTGGCGCTGGCCTTTCTCACGCTGCCGGACGACCGGCCAAGGATCGAAGGTGCCGACCAGCAAGGCGAAATGCTGCTCGGCGCCGACCCGCAGCAGGCGGCCGGCGATGCCGCAGACGACCCGGAAGTGGCCAACGTAACGATGGTGACCATGCTGGACGCCAAGCCCGTCGAAACGGTCGAGGCACAGGCGACCGCGGCGGAGGAGACGCTCCAGCCGGTCACTGACGCGGCCGAAGCATCGGGAACAGAAATGGTCGAGCCGGTCAGCGAGGCCGCAACGGAAACTGCTGCCCTTGCCGATCGCACAGAGCCGGCACCTGCCCAAGCCGTCCAGCCTGCCGGCCAGGACCCATCGCCCGACATCCTTGCGACCGACAGGCTGGTGCCTGCCGACGACAATGCCGTGCCGCCGCCAGTCAGCGCTGCCAACCCTGCCGAGACAGATGCACCTGCACCAGCCGACCCGGCGCCGGGCGAAACTGTTCAGACGACCGAGACAGTCGGCGCGGCGGAAGAATCGAAGCCGGACAGGCCGGAGCCCAAGCAGCCGAAGAAGGCAACCGCTAAGAACAAGTCGGCCAAGAAGGCCGAACCAAACGAGCCTGAAAAGCCGGCCCTGCGCAGGAAGGCGGGCAAGGCACTTGCCAAAGCCGATTCCAAGAAGAGAAAGACCGGTTCCGACGGCCGTCACGAAACGGATGTCGCGCGCGGGATGGCCGACGGACAGAAGGATGGCAAGATCCTGACCGCCAGCAGGGGCGGCAAGTCCAGCATCGGCAATGCAGCCGTCACGAACTATCCCGGCAAGATCCGGTCAAAGCTGGTGCAGGCCTTCAATTCGACACGCACGCGCGCCACCGGCACAGCTACGGTTGCTTTCACTGTCGCTTCGAACGGCAGCGTCCGGTCGGCCAGGCTGACGGGCAGTTCAGGCGTTGCCGCGCTGGACAAGGCCGCTCTCGACGCGGTCCGCCGGGCTTCTCCGTTTCCCCCGATTCCAGACGGAGCCGGTCGCTCGGCCTGGCAGTTCGAAGTGCCGCTCGGTATCAGGTAACGATCGTCACCATGCGGCAACAAAGTCGGCGCCGCCCCTGCCCGCGATACGCGAGCCCTGGCGAAACCTACGCCGCGGCCAGCAGGCTGGCATTGCCGCCCGCCGCCGTGGTGTCGACGCAGACCGCGCGCTCGTGCGCATAAGCGGCCGGATAATAGATTTCGCTGACCAGCGGCACGATCGGGCCGGCGCGCTCGGCGATGACCTTGCGCACGATGCGCGCGGCCTCGAGGGTGCCAGAAAAGGCGACGACATCGACCCGCAGCGAGCGCGCTTCGACTGGGTCCGGTCTGCCGTCGATGGCCGCCAGCGGCAGGCCCTTGCCGGTCAGCGCCGATAGCGCAGCCGGCGCGCCGGGTGCGACGGCGAGCACCGCATTGCCGGCGGCCAGCGCCTGGATCGTCTGCGCAAGCAGCGTGTCGGCGTCCGGGCCGAGGCAGAGCACGCGCCCGCGGGGCGACAGCGACAGCGTGTTGGCCTCGCCGGTCGGCCCGGGCAGGTCGACCTGGCCGAAATCGATCGCGGCGGCAGCACCGATGGCCGCCGCGCCCTTGCCGCGGAGATGTTTCCTCAGGATGGCGACGCGGTCCGGCCGCGTCGACCAGCCGCCAAACGCCGGGTCCGGCAGATTGTCGGCGAGCTCGGTCGCCGTCACCTTGCGGCCTTCGGCAAGATGGGTGCCGGCCTCCGGCCCCTTGCGGAAGCGCCGGAGATAATGTGGCCCGCCGGCCTTCGGCCCGGTGCCGGAAAGCCCCTCGCCGCCGAACGGCTGCGCGCCGACGACGGCGCCGATCTGGTTGCGGTTGACGTAGATGTTGCCGGCATGGATGCCGTCGACGAAATGCTGGGCGCGGCCTTCGATGCGGGTGTGCAGGCCGAAGGTCAGGCCATAGCCTTTGCGGTTGATCGCGGCGATCACAGCATCGATCTCGTCGGCATCGAAGGTGGCGACATGCAGCACCGGCCCGAACACCTCGCGCTCCAACTCCTCGATGCCCTTGACCCGAAAGACGTGCGGCGCGACGAAGCGGCCGTCCTTCGGCGCTTCGAGCTTGGCGATCAGCCGGCCCTGCAGGCCCATTTTCGTGCAATAGTCGCGGATCGACGCTTGTGCCTCGTCATCGATGACCGGGCCGACGTCGGTCGAGATCCGCCAAGGGTCGCCGAGGCTGAGCGCTTCCATCGCGCCCTTCAGCATCTCAAGCATCTTCTTCTCGACGTCCTTCTGCACGTAGAGCATGCGCAATGCCGAGCAGCGCTGGCCGGCGCTCTGGAATGCGGAGGCGAGGATGTCGCGCACCGCCTGTTCGGGAAGTGCGGTGGAATCGACGATCATGGCGTTGAGGCCGCCGGTCTCGGCAATCAGCATGGCGTCAGGCGCGGCGGTGTCGGCGAGCTGCTTTTCGATCAGCTTGGCGACCTCGGTCGAGCCGGTGAAGCAGACGCCGGCAATGCGCGGATCGGCGGTCAGCGGGCCGCCGACCGTGGGGCCGTCGCCGGGCAGAAGCTGGATGATGTCTTCCGGCACGCCGGCCTCGCGCAGCAGCTGGACAGCGCGGAAGGCGATCAGCGGCGTCTGTTCGGCAGGCTTGGCGATGACGGAATTGCCGGTGACGAGCGCTGCTGCGATCTGCCCGGTGAAGATGGCCAGCGGAAAATTCCACGGCGAGATGCAGGCAATGGCGCCGCGCGCCTCCGTTCCAGCTTCGGCATTGGCGGCCTCGGCAGCATAGTAGCGCAGGAAATCGACCGCCTCACGCACCTCGGCGACGCCGTCGGCCAATGACTTGCCGGCCTCGCGGGCGGCCAGCGCGAAGAACTCGACGGCGTTCGCCTCATAGAGATCGGCCGCCCGGTTGAGAATGGCAGCGCGCTCGGCGACCGGGCGTCTTGCCCATGCCGGTTGTGCTTCGACGGCGATGCGCACGGCGGTCTCGACCTGCTTGGCGCCGGCCTCGCTGACCGTGCCGACCACTTCTGAAGGTTTTGCCGGATTGACGACCGGACGCTGCTTGCCGTAGCCGGCGGCGCGGCTGACCGGCTTGGCGTGCCAGCGGTCCGGCCCGGCGAACTCGGCCCTGGCCTTGTCGATCGCCGCGAGCGTCAGCGTGTCGGTGATGTCGAAACCCTTGGAATTGCGCCGGCCGGGGCCAAAGATCGCCGACGGCGGCACGATCGCCGGATTGGCGGCGGGGCCTTGTTTCTCCACCGTCTCGAGCGGGTCGCGGGCGATGTCCTCGGGCTCGACCTCCTCGTCGGTGAGCTGGTGGACAAAGGAGGAGTTGGCGCCGTTTTCGAGCAGCCGGCGGACCAGGTAGGCGAGCAGGTCGGAATGAGCGCCGACCGGCGCATAGATGCGGCAGCGCGTGCCTTCGGCCTTGCGCACCGTCTCGTGCAGAGCTTCGCCCATGCCATGCAGCCGCTGGAACTCGAATGTATCGCGCTCCGTCGTCATCGACAGGATGGCGGCGACGGTGTGGGCGTTGTGGGTGGCGAATTGCGGGTAGATGCGGTCGGTCATCGACAAAAGCTTCTTCGCGCAGGCCAGGTAGGAGACGTCGGTGTTGGCCTTGCGGGTAAAGACCGGATAGCCGTCGAGCCCGAGCGTCTGCGCCCGCTTGACCTCGGTGTCCCAATAGGCGCCCTTGACCAGCCGCACCATGATGCTGCGGTCGTATTTCCTCGCCAGTTCGTAGAGCCAGTCGATGACGAAGGCGGCGCGCGGGCCATAGGCCTGCACGACGACGCCAAAGCCGTTCCAGCCGGCAAGCTCCGGTTCGGCCAGCACGCGCTCGATGACGTCGAGCGACAAATCGAGACGGTCGGCTTCCTCGGCGTCGATGTTGAGCCCCATGCGCGAATGGCGCGCCGCCAGCGCCAGCGACAGCAGCCGCTCGGCCATGACGGGCAGCATCTTTTCCTTCTGCGTCACTTCATAGCGCGGATGCAGCGCCGACAGTTTTACCGAGATGCCGTGATTCTGGCGGATGTCGGGGCCGTTGGCGCCGGCATCGAGCGACGAGATGGCGTCGGCATAGGCCTTGAGATAGCGCAGGGCGTCGGCCTCGGTGCGGGCCGCTTCGCCCAGCATATCGAAGGAATAGAGGTAGCCCTTCTGCGTCATCGGCCGGCCGCGCTTGACGGCCTCGGCAATCGTGCGGCCGAGCACGAACTGCTCGCCCATTTCACGCATGGCGGCGGCGACCGCCTTGCGGATGACCGGCTCGCCCAGCCGGCGCACCATGGCGCGCAGCGTGCCTTCGATGCCGCCCTCGCCCTCGTCGAGCACCCGGCCTGTCAGCATCAGCGCCCAGGTCGACGCATTGATGAAGATCGAGCTCGAGCCGCCTGAATGCGCCGACCAGTCATGCGGCGCGATCTTATCGGCGATGAGGTCGTCCATCGTCTCGGTGTCGGGCACCCGCAGCAGCGCTTCGGCCAGGCACATCAGCGCGACGCCCTCCTTGGTGGAAAGGCCGTAGGCGGACAGAAAGACCTCCATCAGCCGCGGATCGGACGAGCCGCGCACCGCCCGCACCAGATCGGCGGCGCGGGCCGAGATCGCCTTTCGGTCTTTCCCCGAGAGCCCCGTCGCCTCGGCCAGCCGCTTCACCGCCTGGTCTTCGTCGGGCAAATAATTGGCACGGATCTGCTGGCGGATGGTGTCGAGCGCTGGCATGGCGGTCCTGTAGAGCGAGCATAAGAGAGCGGGCCGGCCGTCACCGGACCGAATGGCGCAAGCTAACATAAGTAGGGAGTCCAGTCGGTCCAAAGAAATCGACAGGACAGGTCGATTGATCTATCATTAGGACGGATAACCTCCAATTCGACCAGGAATCCGATGGCAGAAGACCAATTGGACCGGATCGACAGGAACATCCTGTTGGCCCTGGGCAGCAATGGCCGGCTTTCCATGTCGGAACTGGCGGCGAAAGTCGGCCTGTCGAAGACGCCGGTGCAGGCACGGGTGAAGCGGCTGGAGAAGGACGGCTTTATCAGGGGCTACCAGGCGATCATCGACCGTGAGCGCATGGGCGAAGGCCATGTCGCCTTCGTCCAGGTGAAACTGTCCGACACCCGCTCGGCCGCGCTCGACGCCTTCAACCGCGCCGTGCAGGCGGTGCCGGAGATCGAGCAGTGCCATATGATGGCGTCGAGCTTCGACTATCTCCTGAAAGTCCGCACTACCGACATCGCCGCCTATCGCCGCGTGCTCGGCGAGCGCATCTCCGCCCTGCCGCACGTCGCCCAGACCTCGACGTTTGTCGCGATGGAGACGGTGAAGGACCGGTGAGTATCTCTGCATACAGACCGATGTCAGCGGCCGATCCAACGCTGGCGATTAGCCTATCCCCACCATCCCTTCGTCATCCCAGGGCGGAGCAAGGAGCGAAGCGACGCGGCACAGACCCTGGGATGACGAAGTGGAGGGATGTCTCAGCTAATCTCGAGGCTTTGTGATTGCCACCTTTTTAATTTGCTTCAAGTCGGGAAAGTCGAAATCTATCTTCACGTCCCGGCAAACCCAACCTCACTCCGTCAGCGTCTTCAAAAACGCCACCAGCGCCGCGCGCTCGCGGTCCGAAAGCTGCAGCGGGTGGACCTCCGACACACCCTCGACACTTGCCGGCGCCTTCGAATAATGCGCCACCACCTCGTCCAGCGAGGAAAACTGCCCGGCATGCATGTAGGGCGGACGGGTGGCGGCACCGCGCAGCGACGGCGTCTTGTAGGCGCGGACGAGTTCCGGCCCGGTCTTGACCATGAAGCGCAGCTCGCGGCAGGCGCTGGCATCGCCGTCGCGAAAGGCGCCGAAACAGTTGAACGGGTCGGCCTCGACCTGCGCCACCGCGTCGACGCGGCCGCGATCCGGCGGCAGGCCCGCGACCGGCGGCACGCCGGTGTTGTGAAAACTGCCGTCGGCAAAACGCGCGCCGTTGTGGCAGGTCACGCAATTGGCCTTGCCGATGAACAATTTCAGCCCGAGGATTTCCTCCGGCGAAAAGGCGGCGTCGCCTTTCGGCTCGGCGCCAGCGGCCAGATCGTTGGCGAAGCGGTCGAAGCGTGTCTGCGGCGGCGCGATCGAGCGCTCGAAGGCGGCGACCGCCTTGCCGATATTGGCAAAGACGCGGTTGACCTCCTCGGCTTGGCTGGCGGGCATGGCGTTCCAGGCCGCCTTCTCGGCATCGGTGCCGAGCGGGCTGGCATTGGCCGGCACGCCCGAAAGGTTCGGCAGCGGCCCGAAGATGCGCTCGTAGCGCTCGCCGAAGCGTGCCTTGATGTAATGCGCGAAGGCGGCGCGGTTGCCGGCCTGCTCCAGCGGATTTTCGAGCGGTGTCAGCGCTTGCGCCCACAGGCTGTCGCGCCGCCCGTCCCAGAAGAACCAGGGATCATGCGCGACGCCGGCCAACGGCATGGTGCGCCGGTTGGTGCGGCCGACGCCGACCGCCTGCGGCAGGTCGTCCTGGAACTGCCGGTCGATCTTGTGACAGGTCGAGCAGGATACCGTGCCGCCGCCGCTCATCCCGGTGTCGAAGAACAGCGTCGAACCGAGTGCCGCGGCGGCCGGCGCGTCGGCAAAGCGATTGGTGGTGTCCGGCTTCAACGGCGGCAGCTTGGATAGGGCCAGCGAGGCGATGGTCTGCTTTTCGGCGTCGGAAAACTCCGGTCTGCCGCAGCCGGCAAGCACGGCCACCACCACCAACGCGAGAAGACTGGAAAACCGGGCCATCAGTGGCTCACAGCACCACGTTGAAGACAACTGTGTCCGAACCGGCCGCAGCGGAAATGGCAAAATGCAATTGCCACCACCCGCTCATCGTGAATTTCACGCCGTCGATGCGATAGCGCCCCTCGCCGAGGTAATCGGTCGCCTGCGGGCTGGTCGGTAGACCGTGCTTGTGCTGCGGCATGCCGCCGGAAATCGTTATCGCAGCACCTTCCACCGGCGCACCCTCGACGGTTTTCAGCGTCAGCAGCCAGGATTCCAGTTCGCCCTGCCGGATGACGCCCTTCTCGGGCTCGAAAGTCGCCACGAACAGCTTGTTCGCTGTCGTCTTGGAACGGCCTACGTCCGAGCTTGGTTGCGGCGCATGCGGCGCCGCCAGATAGACGACGGCCAGCACGCCGGCGAGCAAGGTAGCCAAGCCGAGGCCTCCAAGAAGATAACGCCATAACGATGCCAAACCTATTCCTGTTCTGCGGATAACGTTTCGCTGGGCAGATCGCGTCCCACGCCCCTGTGGGAAATTGCGCCCAGTGCAAGAATCCGCCATCGCCAAGCATGGCGCTGCCGGCCGCAAAAAGCTACAGCACCGCAATTGCACGGATGGAGGAGTACTTCATGGCAGGAAACGGCGTCGCCTCGATCGGCGAGTGCATGCTCGAGCTGTCAGGCCAGGCCGGGCCGAACTGGCGCATGGGCTTTGCCGGCGACACGTTCAATACTTTGTGGGCGCTGCATGCCTTGAGCGGCAAGCGGCCGGCGACGTTTGTCTCGGCCTTCGGCGACGACCCGTTCTCGCGCGACCAGATCAAGTTCCTGGCCGAAAACGGCATCGGTATTGGCGCCAGCCCGGTGATAGCGGGCGCCCGCCCCGGCCTCTATGCGATCACGCTGACAGGCGCCGAACGTTCTTTCACCTATTGGCGGGCCGATGCGGCCGCAAGGCAGCTGGCCTCGGACCCAGCCGCTTTGCAGAAAAGCCTTGAAAACCAGGCGCTTGTCTATTTTTCCGGCATCACTTTGGCAATCCTCGACGAGGATGCATGCAACGTGCTGCTGACGGCCGTGGCCAAGGCGCGCGCGGCCGGCTCGCTGATTGCCTTCGATCCCAATTACCGGCCGCGGCTTTGGCGCCGGCGCGAGGAAGCGCAGGCCGCGATCCTCGAGGCGCTCGCCGTCGCCGACATCGCGCTGCCCACCTTTCCCGACGAGCAGATGCTGTTTGGTGATACGACACCGCAGGAAAGCGCCGAACGGCTGCGAAAGCTGGTCGGCGAAGTCGTCGTCAAGAACGGCGAGGAACCGGCGCTGATCGCGCAAAACGGAATCTTGCAATCGGTGCCGGCGGTACACGTGGCCAACCCGGTCGACACCACCGGCGCCGGCGACTCCTTCAACGGCGCCTATCTCGCCGCCCGCCTTGCCGGCCATGGGCCGACTGAGGCGGTGCAACGCGCCCATCGCGTCGCCGCCGCCGTCGTGCAGGTGCGCGGCGCACTCGCGCCGTTCGAGACGCTGCGGGCAGCGTTCGAAGGACTTGCTATCTGACCTTGATGACGACCTTGCCCTTGGCGCGTCCTGTTTCGACATAGGCTAGGGCGTCATTCGTCGCTTCGAATGGGAAGACCCGATCCAAAACCGGGCGGATCGCGCCGGCTTCGATGAGGGCGGTGATTTTGCTTAGTTGATCGCCCTGCGCCCACATGAAAATGAATGAAAACTGCACCCCGCGGCGCTTGGCTTTGGCCCGAATTCCGCGGCTGAGTAGGTGCAGCACCAGCCTCAGCATCAAATTCAGTCCCTTTTCCCTGGCAAATTCGGGATCCGGTGGACCGGAAATGGAGATGAGCTTGCCACCCAGTTTCAGCACGCTCAGGGATTTTTCCAGTGTTTTGGCGTCCTGGCTGTTCAAGACGACATCGTAGCCCGACAGAACTTTCTCGAAGTCGTCTTTCCTGTAGTCGACAACGACATCGGCGCCGAGACTTTTGACCAGATCGGCACTCGCCGCGCTCGCGGTTGTCGCAACGGTCGCGCCGAGGTGCTTGGCCAGTTGAATGGCGAATGTTCCCACGCCGCCGGAACCAGCCTGAATGAATACCTTCTGTCCCTTCTTCAGGTTTGCCCTTTCTATGAGCGTCTGCCAGGCGGTCAGCCCGACCAGGGGAATCGAGGCCGCCTCTTCCATGCTGAGATTCGCAGGCTTCAAGGCTACGTCGGCCTCATTCACGGCAATGAATTCGGCGAATGTCCCAATCCGGCCATCGCGCGGCCGCGCATAGACATCGTCGCCGGCTTTGAACTTGCGGACTTTCGATCCCACGCGAACAACCTTCCCGGCCACGTCGTGGCCCAGGGTGAAGGGCCGGCGATAGGGCAGGATGAGTTTAAATTCTCCGGTTCTGACCTTGGAATCGAGCAGGTTCACCCCTGCGGCATGGACCTCGACCAGAACATCGCTGTCCTGCAGCTCCGGCTCCGGCATTTCGGCCAGCCGCAGAATGCCCTTTTTATTATACTTATCGACAACGAATGCCTTCATGGCAGTTACTTTCTAAGAATGTCTGTTGCTGTTCGGGACGAAACAAGCCGAACGTTTTCAGCTGCATAGCCGCCCTGCGGCAAGGCCTCAGCCTCGAGGAAGGACAGGGCTTTCGGGACGAAATCGGCGTAGTTCTGAAATACCCCGCCATGACCGGCATCCGGATAGATAATCAGATGCGCCCCCGGGATACGCCCGGCGAGATCGTAGGTATTGCTGCTCGGCACCATCCTGTCCTGGTCGCCATTCGCAACCAAAGTGGGAATGCGGATGGTGCTCAGGTCTTGTGGCGCCTGGAGTCCGTAGGCCTTGATCGCCTTGAGTTGCGCGCCGAAGGCGCTCAGCGATACCGCCTTGTCCCGGTTGGTCCGGCGTTCTTTCAGCCGTCTCAAAAATGCTTTCGCGGCGCGGCGCCCATTCGGCGTTCTTGTGAAGAAGAGATAGTATTTCGGATCCCGAAAAGTCAGCGCGCCCTTGATCATGTCCACGATCGTCAGCGGCGTCACCTTGTCGATGCCTTGCCCACCGGCCGGCCCCGTGCCAGCCAGGATGAGTTTGCGCACAAGCTTGGGCTCGGTCAGCACAATCTCTTGCGCCACGAAGCCGCCGAGAGAAAAGCCGAAAAGGTCGACTTCTTCGAATCCCAGGGCCCGGATGAAGGCGACCGCATCCTGCGCCATGTCGGAAATGGTCGACGGAGTCTTGCCACCCGAAGCGCCGATGCCGCGATTGTCGAAGGCAATCACCCGCCGGGTCGCAGCGAGACCGTCGACGATGCGCGGATCAAAATTGTCCAGCTGAGCAGCAAGATGGTTGAGCAGGATCACCGGCACGCCCGTCCTGGGCCCGAGTTCCCTGTAAGCAAAGGCTGTACCGCCGACATCGACCGAGCGTGTTGGCGCGTCCCGGAATAATGCCGGTGAACGCGGCGACCGATTGGATGTATGTGTCATATTTGGCGCCTCCGTCTCGTAGGGCCTGACCAAATGTGTTGTGGTTGCTAGTCGCATGTGCGTGATCCTCTGGCTCGCTGTTGTTCAGACCGGCAAGCGGAACTGCTTGCGCAGGCTCTTGTCGAAAATCCCCGCGGGGGCAAAGCGGCGCAGCAGGCTGACCTGGCGCGCTGCCTTACCAGCGGGATAGCGCCGTCGCGGACGGGCATCGGTCGCTGCCTTGACAACCACATCCGCCACCACTTCCGGCCGATCGGCCTTGGGCATCACATCGCCCAGCAGCGCCTTGAGCCCGGCTCGAGCCCGATCGTATTCCTTCAACAGCGAATCCGGCTCGATGCCGTTCTGGTCGAAGACGGTGCGGACGAATGCCGGCTCGATGACGGAAACGCGGACGTTGAAGGCGCGCACCTCGTGGTCGAGCGATTCCGAATAGCCTTCGAGCGCGTGCTTGACCGCCGAGTAATGAGCTGAGTATGGCGCGGGTACCAGTCCCAGAATGGAGCCGATATTGATGATGCGCCCTTCGCCGCGCCGCCGCATCGACGGCAACACCGCATTGGTCATTCGCATGACGCCGAACAGATTGACGTCGAACAGGGCTTGTACCTGTGCGACCGAGGATTCCTCGGCGCCGCCTAGCAGGCCGACACCGGCATTGTTGACCAGGAGGTCGATCCGGCCGGTCTGCGCGAGCACAGTTGATACGAGGGCGCCGACCGAGTCCCCGTCGGTGACGTCGCACGTCAGCATGGATACCTGTGTCGGTCCGTTGCTTGTCGCCCTGCGGCTTGTCCCGAAGACCGTAAACCCTGCCCGCGCCAGTGCCTGGGCGCTGGCTCGGCCAATGCCCGAGGAGGCTCCAGTCACGAGCGCGGTCTTTCCCGAATTCATCTTCATTTCGTGCTCCAAAATCATGAGGGCTAGCTTTTTTCCACCAATTGAATTATGATCATAATATCACATTACGCTAATAATGCAATAGCAAAGAGGAATAGCAGCCATGCGCTACGAAAAGGGCCGAAAAGACGCGTCACGCAGCCGGATCATGGAGGTCGCCGCCGAACGTTTTCGATCTGACGGCATCGCGGCGTCCGGGCTGGCAACCATCATGAGCGACGCCGGGCTGACGAACGGCGCCTTCTATCCGCACTTCCAGTCCAAGGCGGAGCTCGTCCGTGAAAGCGTGGCGGCGGCCTTGGACGCGCAGTCGCATCAAGTGCAGGAAGCGTTGGCCGCCGGCGGCCCGGAAATGGCCATAGAGGCATATCTATCGGCCGAGCACCGGGACAATCCTGGAAAGGGCTGCGCTTCGGCCGCGTTGTTGCCGGAAATAGGGCGGCAGCCGCCTGAAACGCGGGCCCTCTACGCCGAGCGCATTCAATCCCTGGTGCGCCAGATAGCCGAAGCTCTGCCGCAGACCAATGATCCCGAGGGTGCTGCGTTGGGCATGTTTGCAACGCTCATCGGCACGCTTCAACTCGCGCGCGCCGTGGAAGGGACGGAATTGTCGGATCGTATCCTGGCGGCGGGAGCAGTTGCCGCAAAGGCGCTGATCCGGCCGGTTCAAGACGAGGTGGCATCCTGAGGGCAGCCCGGACTATTCGGCCGGCTCGAATCTGCCTTGCACTAAGACTGTCTCCACCGGCCCAAGCGGATTGATGATCCGGCTCTCCAGGATTTCGATAAGTTTGCGTCCAACACCCGCCATATCCACGGAATGAACTCCGATCTTTGCCGGCAGGAAGCGTGCCAGCCGCGTGCTGTCACGGGTGACGATGTGGACGTCGTGGCCTGGTGTAAGACCCCGCTTGCCGAGAGCGTGCAACGCTCCCAGAAGGCCGAGTTCGTTGGCGCACGCCAAGCCCGTCGGCGGATCTGACGACGCCAGCAAGCGATCGAACCAGCCTGCGCTCGATTCCATGGTGAACATACCATGACCGATCAACGATTGGTCGATCGGAATACCGGCCTCGGCCATTGCCCTTCCATACCCGGAAAGACGCATGGCACTCGCCTGGTCCTCCGGAACGAGAAGTTGCAGCGCAATGCGTCGACAGCCCATATCCATGAGCCGCCGGGTCGCCTCATAGGCAATCTGTTCATTGTCGACATCGACATAGGGATACGCGATATCCAGGTCGGTTCTTCCAAACGCGACGAATGGCATGCGTTTATCCAGCAGCAGCTTGACGCGCGGATCAGCCGACACCAGGCGCGTGATGACCAGGCCGTCTGCGCTGCGCGCCTGAAGCTGCCGCTGCACACTCTCAACGGGATCATCGTCGGGAGTGGTGGAATAGATGGACAGACTATAACCGGCTTGCCGCGCCGCCAGCGTCATGCCTTCGATCAAAGGAAGCTTCAACAGATCGGACAGATGGTCTCGTGTCTCCATCGGGAGTACGGCCGTCAGCGTTTGCGTTCGACCGGTTTTGAGCGCGCGACCATAATGATTTGGTAAATAGCCGACCCGCTTAGCCGCCTCCTTGACGCGGGCTATGGTCGAGGGCTGCACTTCCGGCCCATCCTTCAGAGCGCGGGATACCGTGGTCACCGAGAGGGAAAGTTCCGCCGCGATCTGCTTTAGATTGGCCATTGTTCGCCCGACTTCATTTGCGAAAGCGCCGGCTGATTTGCTGACCGCCATAACGTTGCCGAATTCGACATCCCGGTCAATCCAAACTCCCATAGGAAGCAGCTTGACTCAAGCGTATTCAGGTGCAATCGTAACGTTACGATTACAAAATAATGGCTCTTTCAAGCAATATTCCATAAAAGTTGGGGAGGAGAACCTATGTCCTGGCTACGCATTTCCTTAACAGCATTCGCAATCTCGGCTGCCCTGCCCGTGCATGCGCAGACGGTCACCATCACGACCGCAGGCGGCGATTATGGCAACGCCATAAAGGAAGCCATGTGGGGCCCGGCTGCAAAAGAGCTCGGCTATGATGTCCGCGAGGAGACGCAGAGCGACGGCCTGGCCGCCCTGAAGATGCAGGTTACCTCGGGTGCAGTCACGACCGACATCGTCCACCTGGGTTCGCCGGAAGGTGCCCAGGCTGCCGCACAGTCGCTGCTTGAGCCACTCGACTACAAGATCATCGATCCGAAATCCGTGCCGGAGGGTGCAAAGTCCGACTACTGCTATCCGTTCGATTCCTATGGCACCGTCATGTCGTGGAACACCAAGACCTATGGCGAGAACCCGCCGAAGACGTGGGCGGAATTCTGGGATGTTGCCAAATTTTCTGGCCGTCGCGCGTTGCGCGCCAATGCGCAAGACTCGATCGAGATCGCGCTTCTCTCCGACGGCGTGGCACCGGCCGACGTCTATTCCGTGCTCAGCACGCCGGAAGGGCTAGAACGCGCCATCAAGCGGCTTGAAGCGATCAAACCAGATGTCGCCGTGTGGTGGACCTCGGGCGCTCAATCCGCGCAGCTGCTGAAAGACGGTGAAGCGGATTTGGTCATTACCTGGAACGGACGGGCCCAAACCGTGAAGGCAGATGGCGGCGCGGCTGACTACACGTTCAAGGGTTCGGTCATCGGCACGGACTGTCTTGGGGTGCCGAAGGGAGCGCCGAACAAGGAAGCCGCGATGAAGCTCATCGCAGCGATGACGCAGCCCGCGCGCGTTGCCAAGCTGACCGATTTCATTGCCTACGGCCCAGTCAATCCTGCGGCATATGAGGGTGGCCTTATTCCCGAGGACCGTCTGAAGACCCTTGCGACCGCGCCTGAAAATGCTGGCACTTCGGTGTTTTCCAATTCAGAATGGTGGGTCAAAAATGGCGAGGCTGCCCAAAGAGCCTTCGATGAAATGATGGCCCGCTGACTTTCAGCTCTGACGCATGTCGCGCAAAAATGTGCAGCGCGCGACAACGACATGCATGAAAACAAGAACCTAAAGCGCGTCGCGTGAGGCCGGTCGAACGCGACGCGCTTCAAGGCTGGAGCACATGATGAAGTCGCTCGCGATCACCATCGAAAGCGTGCACAAGGCTTATGGGTCCTACGTCGCACTGGATAATGTTTCGCTCGACATTCAGGCTGGCGAATTCCTCACGCTGCTAGGGCCATCGGGATCGGGCAAGACCACGTTACTCATGGCTCTGGCCGGGTTTGTCCGGCCGGATTCCGGTAAACTTTTCTTGGGCGATCGAGACATCACCCGCCTGCCGCCCAACAAACGAGACATCGGCATAGTATTCCAGAATTACGCCTTGTTTCCCCACATGAATGTCCTGGCGAACGTCGCGTATCCGCTGGTGCTGCGCAAGGTACCGAGAGCGGAGGCGCGTCAGCGGGCGCTTGATACCTTGGCCCGCGTGAAGCTGGATGGTCTGGCGGAGCGCAATGTTGCCGCACTATCCGGCGGCCAACGTCAACGGGTGGCATTGGCGCGGGCTATCGTCTTCGAACCGCGCGTAATGTTGATGGACGAGCCGCTGTCGGCGCTCGACAAGAATCTGCGCGAGACCATGCAGTATGAGATCCGGCGTCTGCATGATCATCTAAGGATCACCACAATCTATGTGACGCACGACCAGCGCGAAGCGCTGATTATGTCTGACCGGATTGCGGTGATGAATTCTGGCCGCATCCAGCAGATAGATACGCCGCAGCGGATTTATGATCGTCCATCGACCCGCTTCGTCGCGGAGTTCATGGGCGAGGCTAACATTGTGGCCCCGGGCTCGGCGCGCAGAATCGATGGCGCCGAAGCGTCCCGCGAAACTCTGATGATCCGCGCCGAAAGCTTCCATCTTGATGCGAAGCTCGTCGGGGGAGACGGAGTGGCTCTCGAAGGAATACTGCGCGCCAAAGCGTTCCGCGGCGAGAACTGGCTTTTGACGCTGGGGCTTGACGGTGGGCAAGAGGTTCTTGTCTGCATTCCGGCAGCGCTGGCCGGCGGCTGCGCCGAGCTTGCGGCCGGTCAGCGGGTGACCGCATACGCACCAGCAGCGAAGGTTCACGCGATACCGGGAGCGATGGCGTGACCGTCGTCCAGGATCCGGCGCTCGCGGCGGATGCGCAGCGCGAGCGGCGGTTTTTCCTTTCACTTTCGCTCCCGGCGCTGTTCATCGTTGGGCTGGCGGCGATACTGCCCATCCTTTGGATCATCCGGCAATCCTTCCTGACCACCGCGGGTGAGTACACCGTCGGCAATTACCAGAAGGTCCTTTCGAGCGGACTGACGTGGTCGGCGCTCGTCACGACCCTCGAACTATCCTTGGGTACGCTGGCGGCCTGCATTCTTCTCGGCACCCCTCTGGCGCTGGCGCTGGCCAGCATCAGACCAAGGCTGGCCAACGTGCTCATGGCGTTCGTCATGCTGCCGCTGTGGACCTCTATTCTGGTGCGTACCTATGGTTGGCTCGTGCTCTTGCGGCGTGATGGCCTGATCAACGCGGCTTTGACCGGTTCAGGCCTGACGGCGGAGCCATTGCCGCTGGTCTACAACTTCACGGGAACGCTCATCGGCATGGTGCACTACATGCTGCCACTTTTTCTGCTGCCTGTTTATGCTGCGATGCGCGATATCGACCCAAACCTCATTCGCGCGGCAGCGAGCATGGGAGCCACTCTCAGGCAGGTCATCCGCACAGTCATTATGCCGCTTTCGGCGGGCGGCATCTTCTCGGGTTCGATCATCGTCCTCATCTACGCCATAGGTTTTTTCATCACGCCGGCGGTGCTTGGCGGCGGCAAGGTAAATCCGCTCTCTACCCGGATCGAGCGTACACTATCGACCTTTCAGGACTGGGGGTCGGCGAGCGTCCTGGGCATTCTGCTCCTCGTTCTTATGGCGCTGATCGGTGTGATGTTGCTGGCGGCACGCCGTCTGGTGGCCCAGAACACCGTGGAAGCCTCCCATGCTTGAAGCCTATCCGCAAAACAGGCTCGCCCGCATTTTGCTCTGGAGCTTTGCCGCTCTTGTCATGGCGTTTCTGATGCTGCCGACGCTCGTGGTGGTGCCGCTGTCCTTTTCGGCGTCGAATCTCCTCGAGTTTCCGCCGCACGCCTACTCGTTGCGCTGGTACGAGAACTTCTTCGGCTCGGCAACGTGGATGGCCGCGCTCAGAACGAGTTTGATCCTTGGGACATTGACGGCGTTGATCGCGGTGCCTTTCGCGCTGCTCGCCTGCATTTCAATGAATCGGCTGGGCGGAAAGACCGCTGCGGCCATCCAGAGCGTCCTGCTGACCCCCTCGATCACCCCAGGTATCCTGCTTGCGATCGGTCTCTTCTTTGTGTTGGCCGCACAACATCTGATCGGAACGCTATTCGGTGTGCTGGTCGGACATGTGGTGCTGGCCGTTCCGGTCGCCTGCATTGTGTTGCTGCCCGCGCTCGCCCGCTTTGACTGGAACCAGGTTCAGGCGGCGCGCAGCCTCGGTGCAAACTGGGCCAGGGCCATTGGCGGAATAATCGTTCCGCAACTTCGGATCAGCTTGCTGTCGGCGACATTGATGGCGTTCCTGACTTCGCTCGACGAGTCTGTGATTTCGATCTTCGTCGCAAGTGGTCGCAACAGCACGATGCCGAAGCTTATGTTCCTGTCGCTGCGCGATCAGATCGATCCGACCATTGCGGCGATCTCGACATTGTGGACCGTCATCGTCGTGGCCGTGGTCTTGATTGTGACCCTTCGCCAAAAATCCTGACCGAGACTGGAAACATGCCCACCAATCGCCACGCAGCCGACGATCTGACGGACCATTCGACGGACATCCCACAGGTAGGATTGGCCATCATCACCGGGTCGGCAAACTGGGGGCTTGCCTTCCCCGAAGATGTCGAATTCGATGGTGTGCGCACCTTGCGGCGCGACATGAGTTTTGAAACGCCTTTCGGTCGCACCGACAACTGGAAGCTGCTCGAGTTCGATGCGTCGATCACAGCGGAAGGGAGAGCGAAGCGCGCGTTGTGCATGTATTCGCACGGCAATCCCCGCGACCGTATCGACCATTCCTGCCATCGCCGCGCGTTCTGGGTATTGATGCGGGCGGGTGTACGGCAAGTTCTCGCCTGCTCGACTGTGGGCGCCGTCAACAAGGCGATCCAGCCGGGCGACATGGTGGTGGCCGCCGATATCATCGAACTGACGCAGACCCCGTTTTCACTGCTTCCTGACCGCCAGAGCTTTGACTGTTCGGGCAAGCAAATCGTGTGTCCAAGATGTGCGGCGGTTCTGGTCGAAACGGCCCGCCGTCATTGGCCAGCCGAATGCCGCGTTTATGGCGTCGAACAGCAGTTGGTGGCTGCCCATTGTTATGGGCCCCGGCTGACAACGCCAGCAGAAGCCTTGGCGTATCGGGGCATGGGGGCGGACGTACTCAACCATTCCATCGCCCCCGAGGCGACCTTGTCGCGCGAGATCGGCGCGTGTTTCGTGCCTTGCGCGTTCGTGACGGCGGGCTTCAACGATTATATGGATCGCAATCGCCAGAAATTGCTGCAGGAGGACGTGCTGCCCAGTCTCTCCATGACAGCCTCGCGGGTCGCGCTGGAGACCGCAGCGCGACTTCCCGCTGATCCGGAGTGCTCCTGTCAGGGTTTGAAGTCGCCTCAGCCGCAAGAACGCTCCAGCCGGTTCTGAGATAACCCTGGTGTGCTAGCTGAAGCTCTGGCACCGGCCGAGGATCCCGAAGGCGCTACGCTGGGCATGTTCGCGACGCTCAAGTCGTACGCTTCGGCAGCGGCACTCCAGCCCTAAGGCAGCCTGAACCGGTATTCCGTCACATGATGGTAGATCTGGCCCGGCCACAGCGTGGCTTGCGGGAAATACGGCCGGTTGGGCGCATCCGGCCAGATTTGCGGCTCCAGGCAGAAGCCTGAAAAAGCCTTGTACTGGCGCCCGCCCAATCCAGGCGAGGATGGCGCCAGATACTGGCCGGTATAGAGCTGGACGCCGGGCTCCGTGGTCCAGAGCTCCATTTCGACGCCGGAATTCGCGCCTTGCGCCCACGACGCCTGCTTCAGCGGCCCGCGCGTCGAGGCTAGGCAGAAATTCTGGTCGTAGGGGAGCTGCTCGCCCTCGGTCTCCATGCGCAGCGGCCGCGCCTGGCGAAAATCGAAGGGTGTGCCGTCAACCGGCTTGACCGTGCCTGTCGGGATCAGGTCCGCGTCGACCGGCAGGTAGGCGCCGGCATTCAGCATCAGCCGGTGGTCGAGAATGTCGCCGGCGCCGCCGTCATCCAAGTTGAAATAGGAATGCTGGGTGAGATTGCAGAGCGTCGGCTCCTCGCAGGTGGCGGTCAGTTCGACGCTGAGCGTGCCGGGGATCTTCAGCCGGTAGGTGCAGGTCACGTCGAGCGCGCCGGGAAAGCCCATCGTACCGTCGGGGTCGTGCAGGGTCAGCGTGACAAAATCCCTGCCATGCAGCGAAACCGCCCAGGCCCGGCGCGAAAAACCTTGCGAACCGCCATGCAGCGTATGCCTTTCGAGGAAATTGCGCTCGGTCTGATAGCGTTTGCCGGCAAGCGTGAAGCGGCCGTCGCGGATACGGTTGGCGTAGCGCCCGACGACAGTGCCGAAGAAGGCGGTATCCGTCTCATAGTGCTCGAAACGATCATAGCCGAGCACCAATGGCGCCTCGTGCCCGGCCAGGTGCAGATCCTGGATGATCGCGCCCAGCCCGATGATGTTGGCGGTGAGGCCGCCGCCACGGATGGTGAAGCGGCGGACTTCCTCGCCCGCCTGCGTCGTGCCGAAAACCTCGCCGTCCTTCATCGCCATGCTCGCAAGTTCGTTGCTCGATGCCAGCCTGGCCTTTCCAAAGCGGCTCAGGGTCTTTTTCGGTATTACCGCATGAGGCTTCTAGAGACCAAGTCCGCCGATGCAGACATATTTGGTGTCGAGATAATCCTCGATGCCCTGATGGCCGCCTTCCTTGCCTAGGCCCGATTCCTTGACGCCGCCGAACGGCGCCTCAGGCGTGGTGATGAGCCCTTCATTGACGCCGACCATTCCGTACTTCAACCCTTCCATGACCCGGAAGGCGCGGCCGAGATCGCCGGTGTAGAAATAGCAGGCCAGGCCGAACTCGGTGTCGTTGGCGAGTCCTACGGCCTCTTCCTCGGTCTCGAACTTGAACACAGGCGCCACCGGGCCAAAGATCTCTTCCTTCATGAAACGCATTTTCGGCGTGGCATTGGCGATCACCGTCGGCTGGAAGAACGAGCCGCCGAGCGCGTGGCGCTTGCCGCCGGCGACAACCTTGCCGCCTTTGGCGGTAGCGTCGGCAATCAGCTCCTCGACTTTTTCCACCGCCTTCTCGTCGATCAGCGGTCCCTGCTGGACACCGTCTTCGAGGCCTGAACCGACCTTCAGCCCGTTGCTCGCAGCAGCCAGCTTTTCGACGAACTGGTCATAGATGCCGGCCTGCACCAGGAAGCGGTTGGTGCAGACGCAGGTCTGGCCGGAATTGCGGTACTTGGCGGTGATGGCGCCGGCGACTGCCCGCTCGATGTCAGCGTCGTCGAAGACGATGAACGGCGCATTGCCGCCCAGCTCCATCGACACTTTCTTGACGGTGACCGACGACTTCTGGATCAGGATCTTGCCGACCTCGGTCGAGCCGGTGAAGGTGATCTTCTTGACCAGCGGGTTGGCGCAGATTTCGTTGCCGATCTCACCTGCAGCACCGGTCAGGATGTTGATCACGCCCTTCGGGAAGCCGACTTCCTCGGCAAGCGCGCCCCAGGCAAGGCCGGAATAAGGTGTCTGCGACGCCGGCTTGACCACAGCGGTACAGCCGGCGGCGAGCGCCGGACCGAGCTTGCGGGCCAGCATCGAGGATGGAAAATTCCATGGCGTAATGGCGGCGATCACGCCGACCGGCTCCTTGGTCACCAGGATGCGGCGGTCCGCCCAGGGCGACGGAACGACGTCGCCATAGGTGCGGCGGCCCTCTTCGGCGAACCACAATATGTAGGACGCGGCCGAGCCGATCTCGCCCTTCGATTCGAACAGCGACTTGCCCTGCTCGATGGTCAGCAGTTCAGCCAGCACATCCTGATTGTCCATCATTGCGTCGTGCAGCTTGCGCAACAGCTTCGAGCGTTCGAGCGCGGTGGTCTTGCGCCATGTCTGGAAGGCAGTGTCGGCGGCTTCGATGGCGCGGCGGGTCTCGGCCTTGCCCGACTTCGGCACTGTGCCGATCTTGAGGCCGGTGGCAGGATTGTTGACGTCGACCGTCTGGCCTGAATCGGCCTGCACCCATTCGCCATTGATGAGATTGGCCTGCCGCATGAAATGGCTGGTTTTCTGAAGCATGATCTCGCCTCCGTTCGGCACCTGGCGGGCCGGTCGCTGATTTCGTGAATGGACGTGCGCGATAGCATCGCTAGAGCCACTGCTCTTAGCCCAGGGCAAGCCCCGCAAGCAATCACAAGATGGCATATAGGGTTTGGGCCAGCCAAAGCGAGAGCGATACAGCCGGGCTCCTATCCAAAAAGATGGACGACCACTGTCAGCCAAAACGCAGTGGTCACGACCGCACAGGCGGTGGCGATGGTCATCTGGTTCGACGCCAGCGCCTGGCCGGTGTTGAACTGCACCGCGATGAGATAGGAATTGATGCCGGACGGCAACGCCGCAACCATGACCGCTACCTTGGCCGTCAAAGGCGGCAGGCCGATCAGCCAGACCAGGCCGAGAACCAGCGCCGGCATCAGGAACAGTTTCAGCGCCGACAGCGCCAGCGCCGGCCTTACATTGCCGGAGATGCCGAAGCGGCGCAGGCTGAGCCCCATGGCAAACAGCGCCACCGGGGCGGCCGTGCCGGCCAGCGCGTCGCTCAGCCGCGTCGCAAGCACCGGCAGCGGCGCACCGGTGAAGCGCCACGCCAGCCCGGCCAGTATGCCGATGATCAGCGGATTGATGAATACCCTCCTGAGAAAGCTCCTGACGACGCGGAGCGGATGCACAGGCTCGCTGCCGCCGCGGCCGAACATCTCGAACAGGATGATCGAGGCCATCATCATCACCGGCAGGTGAATGGAAACGAGCAGTGACAGCACTTCGAACCCGGCCGGCCCGAACACGCCGATGATGAAGGGCGCGCCGAGCAGGACGACGTTGGAGTAGGACGACGATACGCCGCCGACGACGCCGGCGCGGGCATCCCGCCCGAAGATGCGCGTAATGACCAGATGGCCGGCGGCCCAGGTGAGCGAGACCGCCGCGAAATAGGCGCCCCACAGCGACCACGGCGCGACGCCGTGGAAATCGGCCTTTACCATGGTCTGGAACAGCAACAGCGGCATCGCCACGTTGATGGCGAATTCGGATACGCCCTCGCCGCTCGCCGGCTTCAGATAGCCGGTGAACCCGGCAAGATAGCCGAGCCCGACGAGACTGAAGACGAAGAGGACGGTTTCGGTAAGCGGAGACATTTTTCCCGTGATAGGCGAGGCTCGGCGGCGGCGCAATCGCCCTTCCCTCGCGAATGTACCGGCCAACAATCCGGCCGCTCGGATCTTGCCCGAATTTGCTCATTGTTTGATGCCAGCGCTATACAGGGCTGTAGGGGGGACGCGCGGCGAATGGGCGCTGTCGGAAATCGGCACTTCTTCAAGCAGGCGTGGCGGACGGCTTTCGTAGCCGCCCTGCTCTGCCTGGTCACGACCTTGCTTCGCGCGGAGCCGGCGAGCCTCAAGGGCGTGGCGCTGATCGTCGGCCAGTCGAAATACCAGCACGTAGCGGCTCTTCCCAATCCCACCAACGACGCCCGCGACATCGCCAAGATGCTGACCGATCTCGGCTTCGACGCGCGCAGCGTCACCGACCGCGACGCGGCAAAGCTGAAGCGCGACCTCGAGCGTTTCGCCGAGGATGCCGAGGACGCCGACGTCGCCTTGATCTACTATTCCGGCCACGGCATCGAGGCCGGTGGCGAAAACTATCTGGTGCCGGTCGACGCCGACGTTTCTTCATTGAAGGACGCCGATCAGGCCCTGGTGCCAATCTCCGCCGTCATGGACGAATTGAAGAAGACCGTGCCGGTAACGATCATGCTGCTCGATGCCTGCCGCACCAACCCGTTTCCGGCGGACGCGGTGCTGCGCCGGGCGCCGACGGCCTCGGCCTCGCCGATCGGCGCCGGCGGGCTGGAGCCGGTGCGCGGCGCCAGGGCACTCGCCGATGCGCCGGCGAGCGAAAATTTGGGAACGGTGATCGGCTTCGCCGCCGAGCCCGGCCGTCCGGCACTCGACGGCCTCGTCGGTGAAAACAGCCCCTACGCAGCGGCACTTCTGCGCCACCTCGCGGCAATGAAGGGCACCGAGTTCGGCTCGGTCATGCGCATGGTGACCGAGGAGGTCTATCTCGACACCAAGACAAAGCAGCGGCCATGGGTCAATGAAAGCCTGCGCCGGCTGCTCTATTTCGGCGTAGCACCGCAGGAACCGACCGGCGACGACGGGCTGATCACCGGCGAGCGGCGCCAATTGCTGCTGACGATCGCCGAGTTGCCGAACCCCAAGCGGGCACAGGTCGAACTGGCCTCGCTGCAGGACGGCGTGCCGCTCGACGCGCTTTATGGCGTGTTGAAGGCGCTCGGCACCGAAAAGATGCCGGAGGACCCCACCGACCTGCAAAGGCTGCTCGATGCCCAGGCAGAGCGCCTGAAGAAGATGATCTCCGAGCGCAACGCGCTGCGCACCGACGACCCCGAGATCAGCCGTCTCGTCGCCTCGGCCGACAAGGCGATCGGCCAGGGCGCCATCGTCACGGCGCGCAACTTCCTCGACCAGGCGGTGAGCCGGGTCGAACAGGCCAGCGGCGTGGTCGACCAGGCAGAGGATCTGGTCAAGCGGAAGCGTCTTGCCGACGCGGCGATCTATGCCAGGCGCGCCGACGCTTCGGCGCTGGTCTTCGACTATCTGTCGGCCGCCAACGACTACGGCAAGGCCTTCTCGCTGGTCGAGAAATGGGACGACAGGCTGCGCTGGAACTACAAGAACCAGGAGGCGGAAGCGCTGAACGCGCATGGCAATGCCACCGGCGACAGTCAAGCGCTGCAGCGCGCCATCGACGCCTACCGCGTCATCCTGAATTTCATCGCCAGTGGCGAGCAGAACCGCGATTGGGCGATCACCCGCAACAACATGGCGGTGGTGCTGCAGACGATCGGCGAGCGCGAGCGCCAAACCGACCGGCTCGAAGAGGCCGCGAAAATCTTTCGCGATTCGCTTGCCGTGTTCGAGCGCGAAAAGGATGATCTCAACTGGGCGGCCGCCCAGAACAATCTGGCCAATGTGCTGCTGAAGATCGGCGAACGCGAGAGCGACCCGAAACGCCTGAACGAGGCAGTGGTGGCGATGCGCGCCACGCTGGAGAAGCGGCCGCGCGACAAAGTCCCGCTGGACTGGGCCGCATCGCAAAGCAACCTTGGCCTTGCGCTTTACGCGCTTTCGGAACGCGAACCGGGTAGCGAGCGCCTGACCGAGGCCGAGGCCGCCTACCGGCTGGCGCTTGAAGAATATACGCGCAAAAAGGCCCCCGTTCAGTGGGCGATGGTTCAGAACAATCTTGGCAACACGCTGGTGTCGCTCGGCACGCAACGCAACGACAAGGCGAAAATCGACGAGGCAGCCGACGCCTTCCGCGCCGCGCTCGAAATCCGCACCCGCGACACCTTCCCGCTCTCCTGGGCGAGCAGCCGTCTCAATCTCGGTAACGCGCTGAGCAGCGCTGCCCGTTTCGATCTCGGCACCGGCCTGCTCGAAGAGGCGGCTGCCGCCTATGGCGACGCGCTGACCATATTCACACGCCAGCGTTTTCCGACGGATTGGGCTTCAGCGGAGAACAATCTCGGCTCGATCTATCAGACGCTCGGCCAGCGCACGCGCGCCAGGCTTGAGCAATCGGCCGCTGCATACCGGGCGGCACGGCGCGTCTACACCAAGAAGCAATTTCCACTCGACTGGGCGATGACCCACTACAATCTCGGCAACACGCTGCAACTGCTCGGCGGCGTGACCGACAAGCCGGTGCACTACGAGGAGGCGATCGAGGCCTATCGCGATGCACTGCGCGAATACAAGCGCGAGACGACGCCGCGGCAATGGGCACTGGCGCAGGCCGGTCTAGGCTCGGCGCTGCAATGGCTGAGCATGAGCGAGGCCGATCCCGGCAAACTGGCTGCTTCGATCGCCGCGCGCCGGGCGGCGCTGGAGGTGCTGACCTTCGAGACCTCGCCCGTCGACTGGGCGAACGCGCAGAACGGCATCGGCATGAGCCTGATCAACCTCGGCAATCTCGAACGCACCGGCAAATATCTGGATGAGGCCGAAGCCGCCTTCGAGGCGACACTCAAGGTCTTCACCCGCGAAAGCCAGCCGATGCAATGGGCCTTCGAGCAGAACAATCTCGGCGACGTCCACTGGAACCGCGGCAGCTATGGCGGCGGCAATGCCGAATACCACAAGGCGATCGAATTCTTCGAGAACGCCAAGCAGGGCTTTACCGAAGCCGGCTACACACTCCCCATCCCGCTGACCGACCGCAAGATCGATCTGGTGAAGAAGCAGATAGCGAAGAAATAGGCGTTTCGGCCGCAGGTTGCACTCGGCTTGTCTTTCAGCCGGCTTTGCCGTCCCTATATGCCGGTCACCGGGGACCTGCCTGCCGGTCACCCGAAAAGGATGTCTGATGCTTCGATTTGTGCTGGCGCTGCTGTTGCTTGCCGTTTCCGCCACAGCCCATGCGACGGAAGCCGGCTGGGCGCTGCTGCGCGATGGCGGACATGTGGTGCTGCTGCGCCATGCCATGGTCACCGGCACCACCGATGCGGCCAATTTCGACCTCGGCAAATGCGCCACCCAGGTCAATCTCTCGGAGCGCGGCAAGCAACAGGCGCGCAAGATCGGCGCGCTGTTTGGCGCCCGCGCGGCACCGGTCGAGCGCGTGCTGTCCAGCCGCTATTGCCGCTGCCTCGAGACCGCCCGCATCGCTTTCGAAAGCGAGCCGGAGCCGTTCGCACCGCTTGACCTGCTGAAGATCGACGAAAAGGAGAAGGCCGCCCAGATCGCCGCGATCGTAGCCGAAATCCGCGGCTATTCCGGATCCGACAATCTGGTCATGGTCACACATCTCGAAAACATCAAGGAATTGACTGGCATCTCGCCGCGTGAAGGCGAAGCCGTGATCGTCGAGCCGCAAGGCGACGGTCTGCGGGTACTCGGCCGCGTTACGTTCTGAGGGGTCGTCGCTCCTCACGTCGAGCGAGATAGCTGTTGCCGAAATGCCACTGCCACGAGAAGTCGTCGTTGGATTCCGATCTCATCTTGCTCTGGCTGGGCAGCCAGCCCATCTGCGCGCGGCGTATCAGGCCTTTTCCTGCTCGGAAAAACCGATTAGACAGCGCCAAACACATGCGGACAGATTCCGCCCGCAATCGAAGGAAAAGCCCTTGTCCACCACGTTCGACAAAGTCGCCAAGATCATCGCCGACACCAGCGAGATCGACATCGAGACGATCACGCCCGAAAGCCACACCATCGACGATCTCGGCATCGACAGCCTCGACTTCCTCGACATCGTCTTTGCCATCGACAAGGAATTCGGCATCAAGGTGCCGCTGGAAAAGTGGACGCAGGAGGTCAACGACGGCAAGGCTTCGACCGACGACTACTTCGTCATGAAGAACCTGTGCGCCAAGATCGACGCGCTCGTCGCCGCCAAGAACGCTACCTGAGCACAGCGCTTGACGCGCCCGACCCACAACAGCCGCCCATGAACCCCCACGACGTCGTCATATCAGGCATCGGCCTTGTCTCGTCGCTGGGCGAGGGTCCGGACGCGCATTGGCAAAAGCTCGTCCAGCCGCGCCTTGAGCCGGTTCTGGAGGCCTCGCGCTTCTCGCCTTATACGGTCCATCCGCTGCCGGAGATCGACTGGAACCTGCAGATCGCCAAGCGTGGCGACCAGCGGCAGATGGAGACCTGGCAGAGGCTCGGCACCTATGCGGCCGGCCTTGCGCTCGACGATGCCGGCATCAAGGGCAACGACGAACTCTGCGCGACCATGGACATGGTGGTGGCCGCCGGCGGCGGCGAGCGCGACGAGGCGGTCGACGCGGCCATTCTCGCGGCATCGGAAAGCCGCAACGACCGCGACGTGCTGCTCAACGAGAAGCTGACCACCGAATTGCGCCCGACGCTGTTTCTGGCGCAGCTCTCCAACCTGCTCGCCGGCAACATCTCGATCGTCCACAAGGTGACCGGCTCCTCTCGCACCTTCATGGGCGAGGAAGGTGCGGGCGTTGCCGCAGTCGAGACGGCAGCCGCGCGCATCCGCTCCGGCCAGTCGACGCATATACTGGTCGGCGGCGCTTTCCAGACCGAACATTCCGACATGCTGCTCGGCTATGAACTGGCCGGCTACCTGCATCGCGGTCCGTGGCGGCCGGTCTGGCAAAGGCACGGTGCCGAGGGCGGCGGCGTGGTGACCGGATCCGGCGGCGCGTTCCTCGTCCTGGAGCAGCGCGAGCACGCGGAAAACCGTGGCCGCAAGATCTATGCGGAACTCGGCCCGGTCCTGTCCGGCCGTGCCAGGCGCCGGCGGCGCGAACTCGACGGTGAGATCGCAGCGCTGCTGAAGCAAGCCGCATTGCCGGACGGCGAAGTGCTGGCGATCTCCGGCGCTTCGGGCGCCCATGCCGCGACCGCCGCCGAGAAATCGGCGCTCGACGCCAATCCGGCGATCGCCGCACGCGGCTTTTCGACGCTAACCGGCCACATGAAGGAAGCGCAGTTCCCCTTTGCCGTGGCGCTGGCGGCCCTGGCTGTCGACCGCAAGGCCGCCTATCCTGTCTTCGACGCCACAGTCGAAAAACCGTTTGCCGGCGTCCCGAAGACCGTCCTTGCAACGGCGATCGGCTATCACCAATTCGAGGGCATGGCGCTGATCAAAGCCGCCTAGAGCATCGGACCGAAAAGTGTGACGCGGTTTTCGGGCGATCCGATGCTCCAAGAGAAACAGGTTTTTGGACAACAAATGGCCAATCTGAACGACCACATGGGCAGGCCCATCGTCGCCGTCACCGGCATCGGCGTGGTGACGTCGCTCGGTGTCGGCAAAGCCGACAATTGGGCGGCACTTACGTCAGGCAAATCCGGCATCCATCCGATCACCCGCTTCCCGGTCGATCATCTCAACACTCGAATCTCCGGCATGGTCGATTTCCTGCCGTCGAGCTCCAAGGGCGCCAGTCTCCTCACCTATGAGCTTGCCGAAACCGCCGCCCAGGAAGCGATGTCGGAGGCGGGCCTCGATGCCGGCGATTTCGGCGGACCGCTTTTCCTCGCTTCGCCGCCGGTCGAGCTCGACTGGAGCGAGCGCTTTTCGCTCTACAATTCCGACACGCACGACACCGGCGCCGAGAGGCTGCTGCGGGTGGCACGCGGCCTCAGGGAACTCGACATCTTCGAGACCACCCAGTTCGGCTCGATCGCCGACCGGCTTGCCGACCGTTTCGGCACGCGCGGCCTGCCGATTACGCTGTCGACCGCCTGCGCTTCGGGCGCCACGGCGATCCAGCTCGGCGTCGAGGCGATCCGCCGCGGCGAATGCGACAGGGCGCTGTCGATTGGCGCCGACGGCTCGGCGACCGCCGAGGCGCTGATCCGCTTCTCGCTTCTGTCGGCGCTCTCCACTCATAACGACATCCCCGAAAAGGCCTCCAAGCCGTTCTCCAAGGATCGCGACGGCTTCGTGCTCGCCGAAGGCTCGGGCGCCCTTGTGCTGGAATCTCTGCAGGCAGCACTTGCCCGCGGCGCCACCATTCTCGGCATATTGCGCGGCTGCGGCGAAAAGGCCGACGACTTCCATCGCACCCGCTCCAAGCCGGACGGTTCGCCGGCGATCGCGGCGGTGCGCGCCGCTCTTGCTGATGCCGGTTTGAGCGAGGACGGGATCGATTATGTCAACGCCCATGGCACCTCCACGCCTGAAAACGACAAGATGGAGCATTTGTCGCTGTCGACGGTGTTCGGTGAGCGGATCTCGTCAATGCCGGTCTCGTCGAACAAGTCGATGATCGGCCACACCCTATCGGCTGCCGGTGCCGTCGAGGCTGCATTTTCGCTGATGACGATGCGCGAAAGCGTCATTCCGCCGACCATCAACTACGACAATCCCGACCCGGCGATCGTGCTCGACGTGGTGCCGAACACCAAGCGCAACGCCGAGGTCGGCACCGTCCTGTCGAACTCCTTCGGCTTCGGCGGCCAGAACACCTGCCTTGTCATGGCGCGGGAACCGGTCTAAGCGACCGTTCCGCTCTAGCACTGTTGTCGTGCGCATGGTCCTTTCCGAAACGGTTCTCGGTCATGCGCAACCTGGGATCTGGCATGCGCGCATTGCAACTTATCGAGGATCGCCGGCTTGAGACGGTGGACCTGCCGCCACCGCCGCCGCCTTCGCTCGGCGAGGTGACGCTGCGCATCAAGGCCGTGGCGCTGAACCATATCGACGTCTGGGGTTGGCGCGGCATGGCCTTCGCCAAGCGCAAGCTGCCGCTGGTCGTCGGCGCCGAGGCCTCGGGCGAGGTCGAGGCGGTCGGCCCCGGCGTATCAAGTCTTGTGCCCGGGCAATTGGTGTCGATCTATGGCGCCCGGACCTGCGGTCTTTGCCGCGCCTGCCGCGAAGGCCGCGACAATCTCTGCGAGCATGTTTCGGGCGTTCACGGCTTCCATCTCGATGGCTTTGCGCAGGAAAAGATCAACCTGCCGGCGCGCCTTCTGGTCCCCGCTCCGCCAGGCGTGAGCGAAATCGGCGCGGCGGTGGCGCCGGTCACCTTCGGTACGGTCGAGCATATGCTGTTCGACAACGCCCGGCTGCAGCCCGGCGAGACGATACTGGTCCATGCCGGCGGCTCCGGCATCGGCTCCGCCGCGATTCAGCTGGCCAAGAAGATGGGCTGCACGGTCATCACCACCGTCGGCTCGAACGACAAGATCGACAAGGCAAAGGCGCTCGGCGCCGACCACGTCATCAATTACCGCGACGACCGCTTCGAAGGCGTCGTGCGCAAGCTGACGAAGAAGAAGGGCGTCGACGTGGTGTTCGAGCATGTCGGCGCCGACACCTTTGCCGCCTCGATGCTGTGCCTGAAACGCGGCGGCCGGCTGGTCACCTGCGGCTCGACCTCCGGCGTGTCGACACAGATCAATTTGATGCAGTTGTTCCAGCAGCAACTGAAGCTGCTCGGCTCGTTCGGCTGCCGCATGGAAAACATGGCCGACGCCATGCAGAAGATGGCGGCGGGCCTGGTCGCGCCGGTGATCGACACCGAGGTCGGCTTCGACGGCATCGATGCGGCGCTGAAACGCATGGAAGGCCGCGACGTCTTCGGCAAGATCATCCTGCGCGTCGGCTGAGAATGATCGGCAACGCCTTCAGGAAGATCCGCAGGGACGTGGGATTCCGCTATGGCAGGCGGCTTCGCCAGTTCAACTACTGGCTGGTCGCGCGGGTCGCGATGATCATCATCTCCGCGCTACGCCTGCTGCCGCCCGACAGAGCGCTCAATTTCGCCGACCGCGCTGCCCGCCGCATCGGCCCCTGGGTAGCGCGCCATCAGGTTGCTGTCGACAATCTACGCAAGGCCTATCCGGAAAAGAGCGATGCCGAGATCGAGGCGATCGCTTCCGACATGTGGGGCAACATGGCTCGCCTCGCCGCCGAATATATCTTTCTCGATGCTCTGTTCGACTACGATCCCGCTGCGACGAAGCCGGGCCGCGTCGAGGTCAAGGGCGTTGAGCATTTCGTGCGCATCGCCGGCGAGGACAAACCGCATATCGTCTTCACCGGGCATCTCGGCAATTTCGAGTTGCTGCCTGTCGCGGCCGCCACGTTCGGTATGAACATCACGGCGCTGTTTCGCCCGCCCAACAACCCTTACCTCGCCGACTACATCCTCTCGACCCGCCGCTCGAGCATGGGATCGCTGCTGCCGTCTTCGACCGGTGCCTCGTTCGCACTTGCGGCCATCCTCGAGAAAGGCGGCAATATCGGCGTGCTGGTCGACCAGAAATTCACGGGCGGGCTCGAGACGACATTCTTCGGCCGCCCGTGCGAGAGCAACCGGGTTCTTGGCACCCTGGCGCGGCACTACGATTGCGATGTCTACCCGGCGCGCTGCGTGCGCCTGCCGAACAACCGTTTCCGGCTCGAGATCGAGGACAGGCTCACCTTGCCGCGCACCGCCGGCGGCAGTGTCGACGTCCGCGCCACCACGCAGCTTCTCAACGACGTGGTCGAGCGCTGGGTGCGCGAAGACCCCGGCCAGTGGATGTGGTTCCACAAGCGCTGGGAGATCAGCGGCCGCAAAAAGCGTCGGCCGCCGACAATGCGCGACAAAGCCGCCTGAGCGGAACGATCTTTTTGGGCACAGGCCTTATTTTGTTCTTGCTTTGTGCCGGCAGCTATGCTACTAATTTCGGTATGGTGCTACTTGGCGCCGACGAACCCGCCGCTCCGGCGGGTTTTCTATTTCGGGCCGAGGAGCAGGCCCTAATTCGTCACGAGGATCCGCGTATTGCCGAAGCCGGCTTTGCGTACCATCGAATAGAACGCGGCGGCGTTGCTGGGGTGGAGGCGCACGCAGCCATGCGATGCCGGGCGCCCCAATTGCCGGATCGCGCCGGTGCCGTGGATGGCATAGCCGCCGCGGAAGAACACCGAATAGGGCATCGGCGACATGTCGTATTTGCGCGAATACCACATCCGGGCCGTCCGCTGTGGACGATAGCTGCCGCGTGGCGTGATGTAGCCTTTGCGGGCGGTGGAAACGCTCCACCGGTAATACGAAAGTCCGTATCTTACCGTCATCGTCTGTGAGGAAATATCGATGTTCGCGACCAGGCTGGCCGCCCGGCTCTCGAACGACGAACCGAACAGCATCGCCATCAATGCCATTGCCATGAGAACAGTGTTTTTCATGCAATCAAACCCCTTTGATGCCCCTTGCCTGCCTGCCGTCACGCTGTTCTCCAGCGTTTTGATGGCAAGCCAGCGAGCTAACACCTACTCCCTGACGATTTCACCAATCCAAAGCAGCGAATTTGAACGATTTCCCGCAATAGTTGCCGTAACGACACGCAATCGCCTGGCAATTCGCCATCGGGCTTGCAAAACCGCCTCATCCGCTGCTCAATTCACCGAATGAACGAACCGAACGAACGGCTCCTCAAGGCAATCGATGACCGAGCCGATGATCTGGTTGCGCTGACCGCGGATCTGATCCGCTTTCCGACCATCAATCCGCCGGGCGAAGCCTATCGGCCATGTGCCGAATATATCGGCGCGCGGCTGAAGAAGCGTGGTTTTGAGATCGAATTCATCCGTGCCGAAGGCACCCCTGGCGACACTGACCGTTACCCGCGCGTCAACGTCGTCGCCCGCTTCGATGGCCGGGCGCCGGGTGCTTGCGTGCACTTCAATTCGCATATCGACGTGGTCGAGCCCGGCGACGGCTGGAGCCTCGATCCGTTCGCCGGCATCGTCAGGGATGGCAAGGTCTATGGCCGCGGCGCTTGCGACATGAAAGGCGGCCTTGCCGCCTCGATCATCGCCGCTGAAGCCTTCATGGAGGTCTTTCCCGATTTTCCCGGCGCTATCGAGATTTCGGGGACGGTCGACGAGGAGTCCGGCGGCTTTGGCGGCGTCGCACATCTGGCGAAGCTCGGCTATTTCTCCAGGCCGAAGGTCGACCACGTCATCATTCCCGAGCCGCTCAACAAGGACCGCATCTGCCTCGGCCATCGCGGCGTCTGGTGGGCGGAGATCGAGACCAAGGGGGAGATCGCGCACGGCTCGATGCCGTTCCTCGGCGACAATGCGGTGCGCCATATGGGCGCCGTGCTGCGGGCCTTCGAGGATGAGCTGTTTCCGGCGCTCGACCGCAAGATGACGCGCATGCCGGTCGTGCCCGAAGGCGCAAAACGCTCGACCATGAACATCAACTCGATCCATGGCGGCCAGACGGAGGATTTCCGGCCCGGCCTGCCCTCGCCCAACGTGCCCGATTCCTGCCGGTTGACCATCGACCGCCGCTTCCTGCTCGAAGAGGATCTCGCTACGGTCAAGAGCGAGGTGACCGATATCCTGGAACGGCTGAAGCGCGAGCGCAAAAAGTTCGATTACGAGATCCGCGATCTGATGGAGGTGTTGCCGCTGATGACCGAGCGCGATGCGCCGGTGGTTAAGGCGGTCGCGCAAGGCATCATGGAGATATTCGACCGCGAGCCGGATTACGTGATTTCGCCCGGCACCTACGACCAGAAGCACATCGCCCGTATCGGCCACATCTATGACTGCATCGCCTATGGCCCGGGCATTCTCGACCTCGCCCACCGGCCCGACGAATGGGTCGGCATTGCCGACATGCTGGACTCGGCAAAGGTGATGGCCATCGGCCTCGACGTGCTGCTGAGGGGCGCCGGCCCGCGATGATCCGGCGATGGGCGGAAAAACATTCCTCCCGGCGTCGCGGACGGTACGAAACGCAATTTACTCGGCGGCGAATTCACGCTTCTATCCGCCCGGGTTTGAGCACGTGTTTTAGATATGGGGAGTTGCACGATGAAATTGTGGAAAACCATTCTGGCCGCTGCGGCGCTGGCGTTGGCGGCCGGAACCTCGGCGATGGCCGCGCGAACCGACCTGGTCATCGGCATTCCGCTCGAACCCCCGCATCTCGATCCCACCGCGGGTGCAGCGGCGGCGATCGACGAGGTGCTCTACGCCAATGTCTTCGAGGGCCTGACCCGCATCGGCCCGAACGGCGAAGTGCTGCCCGATCTCGCCGAAAGCTGGAGCATTTCCGACGACGGCAAGGTCTACACTTTCAAGCTGCATACCGGCGTGAAATTCCATGACGGCACCGACTTCAACGCCGACGACGTGAAATTCTCGCTCGACCGCGCCCGCGCCGACAATTCCGTCAACGCGCAAAAGGGCCTGTTTGCCGCCATCGACAAGGTCGAGGTCGTCGGTCCCACGACGGTGACGGTCACGCTGAAGAACCCGCAGGGCTCCTTCCTCTACAATATGGGCTGGGGCGACGCGGTTATCGTTGCGCCTGAGACAGCCGACACCAACAAGGAAAAGCCGATCGGCACCGGCCCGTTCAAGTTCCAGAGCTGGGCCAAGGGCTCATCGATCACGCTGGTCAAGTCGGACAATTACTGGGGCGCCCCGGTATTTCTCGACAAGGCCGAGTTCCGCATCATTCCGGATGCTGCCGCCGCCGTTCCGGCGCTGCTTTCCGGCGACGTCCAGGCCTTTCCGTTCTTCGACCCCGACAGCTTCGCCCAGATCAAGGACGACCCACGCTTCAAGGTGGTGATCGGCTCCACCGAGGGTGAAACCATCCTGTCGATCAACAACAAGAAGCCGCCCTTCGACAAGCTGCAGGTCAGGCAGGCGATTTCCTTTGCGCTCGATCGCAAGGCGATCATCGACGGCGCCTCGGCCGGCCTCGGCGTGCCGATCGGCTCGCACATGTCGCCCGCCAGCAAGGCCTATGTCGACCTCACCGGCCTCTATCCGCACAATGTGGAGAAGGCCAAGGAATTGCTGAAGGAAGCCGGCCTGGAGAATGGCTTCAAGGCGACGCTCAAGCTGCCGCCGCCTTCCTATGCGCGGCTTGGTGGCGAGATCATCGCCTCCGAGCTTCGCGAAATCGGCATCGATCTCGAGATCATCCCGGTCGAATGGGCGCAATGGCTGGACCAGGTCTTCACCAAAAAAGATTACGACCTGACCATCGTTTCCCATACCGAGCCTAATGACATCGATATCTATTCGCGTAAGGACTATTACTTCAACTACGACAATCCGGCCTTCGACAAGATCATCGACGAGCTGAACCTTACCTCCGACGAGGCCAAGCGCGTGACGCTGCTCGGCGAGGCGCAGAAGGTCCTGGCCGATGACGCCGTGGTCGGCTTCCTCTACGAATTGCCGAAGGTCGGCGTCTGGGACGCCAAACTGCAGGGCCTGTGGGAAAACGCGCCGATCCAGGCCAACGACCTGACCAAGGTGAAGTGGACGGATTGAGGGATCGCTGGGCAAAGAGGCGAAGCTTGCGTTCCCGCCCACCCCCCTCTGTCCTGCCGGACATCTCCCCCGCAAGGGGGGAGATTGGCAGTTTCCACGCTGGCACCGTCCTTGCAACGCTTGTGGTTAGCGAAAGCAGCGGTGAGGGCTCGATCTCCCCCCTTGAGGGGGAGATGTCCGGCAGGACAGAGGGGGGTGGGCGGGAACGCAAGCTTCGCCCGGTTTTTGCGTCCGGCAACACAGCGGTTCCTCAACGTCCATGACCGCCTACCTCCTCAAGCGCCTCGCCATCGCCGCCGTCACGCTGGTTGTGGCATCGATGGTGGTCTTTGCCGTGCTGGAGATCATTCCCGGCGACCCGGCGCGGCTGATGCTTGGCCTGAACGCCAGTGCCGACCAGATCGAATTGCTGCGCAACCAGATGGGTCTCAACGCTCCCGTCGTGCTGCGCTATCTGCATTGGGCCGGCGGCTTGCTGAGCCTCGATTTCGGCCGTTCCTACACCTATTCGGTGCCGGTCATCGATCTGGTCCGTGAGCGCCTCGTCGTCTCGCTGCCGTTGGCGCTGATGGCGCTGGCGCTGTCCACCGTCATTGCCATTCCGGTCGGGCTGTTTTCCGCCAGCCGGCGCGGTCGCGCCGGCGACACGATCGCGATGGGTGCCGCCCAGCTTGGCGTCGCCGTGCCCAATTTCTGGTTTGCGCTGATGCTGATCTATCTGTTCGCCGTCTGGCTGCGGCTGGTGCCGGGCGGCGGGTTTCCCGGCTGGGGCGCCGGCGTCTGGCTGGCACTGAAATCGCTGCTCCTGCCGGCGGTCGCCCTCGCTCTGCCACAGGCGGCGATCCTCGCCCGGGTCACCCGCTCGGCGCTGATCGAAGTGCTGAACGAGGACTACATCCGAACCGCCCGCGCCAAGGGCCTGCCCTATCGCCTTGTCTTGTGGCGGCATGCGCTGCGCAACGCCATGATCCCGGTGGTCACCATTTTAGGCCTGCAATTCGCCTTCCTGCTTGCCGGCACCATCATCATCGAGAACGTCTTCTATTTGCCCGGCCTCGGCCGGCTGGTGTTCCAGGCGATCAATCAGCGTGACCTGATCGTGGTCGAGAGTGTCGTCATGCTGCTGGTTGCCGCCGTCATCGTCGTCAATTTCATTGTCGATCTCTCCTATGCGGTGGTCGATCCGCGCCTGAGAGGCAGGCAATGACGCTGCACATAGACATCCCCGACGAGAACCTTGCCAGCATCCTGGCCAAGGCGTTCAAAAACCGCTCGTTCCTTGCCGGCTTCGTCATCACCGCACTGGTGGCCGCGGTCGCGATCATCTCCTTCTTGTGGACACCTTACGACGTCACCAGGCTGGTCATTTCCGACAAGACCCAGGCGCCGTCGCTGGCGCACTGGTTCGGCACCGACCATTTCGGTCGCGACATCCTGTCGATGATCATGGTCGGCGCCCGCAACTCGATTGCCGTAGCGCTGGTGGCGGTCGGCATCGGCATGGGCGTCGGCGTGCCGCTCGGCGCCTTTGCCGCCGCGCGCGGCGGCTTCGCCGACGAGGTGCTGATGCGGCTGAACGACCTGGTCTTTGCCTTTCCGGCGCTGCTTTCGGCAATCATGATCACCGCCATCTTCGGGCCGGGCGCGTTCAACGCCATCATTGCCATCGGCATCTTCAACATCCCGGTGTTCGCGCGCGTCGCCCGGGCCGGCGCCTTGGCGATCTGGCCGCGCGAATTCATCCTCGCAGCCCGCGCCGCCGGCAAGAGCAGGACGCTGATCAGCATCGAACATGTGCTGCCCAACATCGCCACGCTGCTGCTGGTGCAAGGCACCATCCAGTTCGCGCTGGGCATACTGGCCGAAGCCGGGCTTTCCTATGTCGGGCTGGGCACCCAGCCGCCGATGCCAAGCTGGGGCCGCATGCTGTTCGACGCCCAGACGCGCATGGTGGTGGCGCCGTGGATGGCGATCTTTCCGGGCATGGCGATCGTCGTCACCGTGCTTGGCCTGAACCTGCTTGGCGACGGCATTGCCGACATCCTCGATCCGAAGTCGCGGCGGCAGCGATGAGCCTGCTCAAGATCGACAAGCTGTCACTAACCATCGGCAGCACCCGTATCCTCAGAGACATCGAGCTTTCCGTGGCGCCGGGCGAAGTGATGGGGCTGGTTGGCGAATCCGGCTCCGGGAAGTCGATGACGGCGCTCACCGTCATGCAGCTTCTGCCCTGGGCGGCGCACGCCAGCGGACGCATCACCTTCGACGGCATCGACATCCTTGCCGCCAGCGAGGACCAGATGTGCGCACTGCGTGGCGACGACATCGGCATGGTGTTCCAGGAGCCGATGACGGCGCTCAATCCGGTCAAGACCATCGGCGAGCAGGTCGCCGAGGGTATTCGCTGGCACACCAGGGCGAGCCGCGCCGACGCCGAGGAACGGGCGCGAAAGATGCTCGACCGGGTCGGCCTGCCGGCAGCACAATTCCCGCTGTCGCGTTATCCGCACGAACTCTCCGGCGGTCAGCGCCAACGCGTCGTCATCGCCATTGCCTGTGCACTGAAACCCAAGCTGCTGATTGCCGACGAGCCGACGACCGCGCTCGACGTGGTGCTGCAGGCGCAGATCCTCGACCTGCTGCGCGATCTCGTAGCGGAAAACCGTATGGGCCTGCTGCTGATCTCGCACGACCTCGCAGTGGTGACCGAGATGGCGGACCGCATCACCATCCTGCGCCATGGCGAGGTGATGGAGGCCGGCGACACGGCCCGCACGCTATCCAAACAGCTTCACCCCTACACGCGACAGCTGGCGCAGGCCTCGATGCATGTGCCCGCGCGGGCGAAGACACACGAGGGCGGCCGAGCCAAACCGCTGCTTCAGGTAGAAAACGTGACGCGCGATTATCCGGGGCGGCGCCTATCGCTGTTGAAACGCGCGGCTCCCATCCGCGCCGTCGACGATGTCTCGTTTTCGATGGCGCCGCGTCAGTCGGTGGCGCTCGTCGGCCGTTCCGGCTGTGGCAAGTCGACGCTTGCCCGCATGGTTCTGGCACTGGACGGGCCGACCGCCGGGACGATCCGCTTCCGCGGTGAGACCATCACCGGCATGAGCGAGCCGGAGCTGAAGCCGGCGCGGCGCGACATGCAGGTGGTATTCCAGGATCCGTACGGTTCCTTCGACCCGCGTCAGAAGGTCGAAAAACTGGTGGCCGAGCCGCTGCATGTGCTGGAGAAGAAGCCGGCGCCCGCCGAGCGGCGCGAAATGGTGGCGCATGCGTTGCACGAGGTCGGCCTCTCGCCGCGCGACATGGACAAATACCCGCACGAGTTTTCGGGCGGCCAGCGCCAGCGCCTGTCGATCGCCCGCGCCATCATCACCCGGCCGAAGCTGGTCGTCGCCGACGAGCCGGTCTCGGCGCTCGACGTCTCGATCCGCGCACAGATTCTCGACCTGTTCGCCGAGCTCAACCAGAAACTCGGCATCGCCTATCTGTTCATCACCCATGATCTGACCGTCGCCCGCGCCATCACCGACGAAGTGATGGTCATGCATGACGGCAAGATCGTCGAGCGCGGCAGGACGAGCGAAGTGCTCGACCACCCGCAATCCGAAGCGGCCAAGGCGTTGGTCGCCGCCGCTCCAGACCTGCACCGGGCAATTGCTAAAAGACTGCAGGAACAGGGGTGAGCAGCTTCGTGGCACGGCTAATTCGTTGGGCGCACGGGCGGGAGAACGGCTATTGACAGCCAACAGTTCTGAAACGCGCGAAGGGCCTGAGCCTCCTCCACTGGGCCTGGGCGGCTCCGCTGCGCTGTTCGGGGCGGGTGCTCTGCTGCTGTTCCTGGTCACGCGGGTAGCCGTCCCAGCGTTTGTCTCCGCTAGCGGGGCTGAGACTGTGGTGGTGTGGTTCTTGGCCGCAAGCATCATCCTTTTTGGCCCCCTGCTTCTCACGGCTGCCCTGCTATTGCATCGAGAGCGGCGTCAAGGAAGGCTGGTGCCGTTGGGCGCGCGGCTATGGCTTCGCCCGATGAATGGCGGCGACTGGCTCTGGGCTGTTGGAGGACTGGCGGCTGTCAGCGTGCTGACCGGCGGCATCGGCGCCGCGCTCCGGATGCTGCAAGACGGGAAGACTCTTCATCCCTCGTTCATGGCTTTCGAGCCGCTCGGTCCAGGCCGGTACTGGATTCTCGGCGCGTGGCTTCCGTTTTTTGTACTGAACATCGTTGGGGAAGAGTTTGTCTGGCGGGGTGTCGCACTGCCGCGGCAAGAGGTCGCCTTCGGGGGGTGGGCTTGGCTGGTCAACGGGATAATGTGGTTGCTGTTCCACGCTGCCTTCCCCTGGCAAGTCCTGTTGACGCTCGTGCCGATCACCTTGCTCCTGCCCTATGTCGTCCAGCGGCGTCGCAGCACATGGGCCGGGATCGTTATCCACGCCGGGTTCGGAGCGATGGGCTTCCTGGTCTTGGCATTCGGGCTTGCATGAATGCCGCACGAAGTGAAGCGCTTGACGCAACGCGGAGCAAAGCTGCCGGATCAAGGAAACGACGAATCTGAGAATGATGAACGCGACAAACCCGAATGGGGCAATTCAAGTCCTGCCAGACAATCTCTGAACCCTTACACCGGGGCCCACTTTCGGTACCTCCCGGGGGCGAGTTCAAGGGAACATCAATTCGCACATATTCCAAACTGAACGCGAGAGGGTAAACGTCATATGGACTACCTAAAGGAAAATCTCATTGGAAAAGAATTTCGATCAATTAAGTACGAGAACGGCAGTATCATTATCGCATTTGAGAGAGGTTCAATTGCAGTAAACACCAAAATTTCACGCTCTATCCGAGCATACATGGAGTCTATCAATATTATTGACGTTGTCACCGACTCCCAGTGGGTTTGATGGCGCGGACAACATAATTATAGTAGACAATGCTATAGAAGAAGGGGATTAACTAATTGGCGCCGACGGCGTCAACCTTGTGGATAATTTAACTTAAGCCAAACATTGCCGGCTGGATACCGGCTGTCGGCCTCCGATCCTGACCTCGGCACCTCGTCCTATGTCTATGACGGAATAGCGGTGACAGTGCACTTTTATCCTGTTCACCGTCCTCTTCGGCGAAGGGTTCGTCAACCAATGATGAAACCGGCCCCGCGCACAGAACTCCTGACAGTCCCTTCCGGTAATCTTGAAACGGAGATAGGCGTCGATGCTGCGAGTGGGCAGCAGGATGCAACCATCGGCACAGACAAAATGACGTTCAGAACGTCGGCAATTGTAGTCAGCCGATGCCTCAGTCTTGCGACTTGACCACATCGGCAGGGCTGATGTCGAGCAGGTCGAGGGTGCGGCGCAACAGCTGCATCTCACTCCCGGCAAGTTGCGAATCGGCCTTGGCGATCTCGGCCATATGGCGGGCGAGCAGCTTGCGCCGCTCGACGTCGAGGTCGCGAAACTGGGCGACGGCCTGCGAGCCGTTGGTCTCGTAGCCGAACTCGTTGAGATATTCGATAACGCTGTCGATGCTGGTTTCGGGAATGCCGAAGGCTTCCCGGCAGATGCGCCTGAAGGCGGTCATTTCGCTTTCGCTGACCGACCCATCGGCCAGAATCATGCGGAACAGCATCAGCAATTCCGCCGACAGCACCGGATCGTCCGCGACCTTGCGCACGCCGGGGTCGCCGTCGAAGATCGAGCGTATCTGGTCCAGCAATCCCATCGCCATCAGCCCCTTCCGATTCGTTCGGAAGGTAGCGCGGAATCGGCTTGGCGCAAAAGGGGGGTGCGCATGGTGGAACCAGCCATATCCTCTCGCCGGAGAACTGCTGGCCGGCCAGGCGAACCCGCTGCCAGCGCTCATTGGTGTGTCACCGCGCGACTGATACTATGCCGCTGTACGAATCATGTTGAGGAGGGACCGAACATGAATCTCAGTGCGCCTACCCAGCTTATTTTCATCATATCCCTTGTCATCGCCATCATCGGCGTTCTCGCCGCGCTTGGCGTCCTTGCGTTCATCCCTTTGAATGCCGCGTGGATTGTCGTCATCGCCTACATCGTGCTGGCCGCCGGCTGCCTGATGCGCGGCGCTTAAAAACACGTCCAGACAATTCAGAATCTCAGGCAACTCGGAGCGGCCCGCCCAAAACCCGGGGCGTTTTTTTTTGGGAGCTGGGGGGGTTTTATCGGGGTTGGGGGTGGCGGTTGGTTTATTACAAACGGGCCGCCCCCCAGCGGAGAGGGCAGGGGGGGTCGGGGCGGTGGCGT
>NZ_JAMYTU010000036.1:0-51578 GCF_040322615.1 Mesorhizobium sp. M0119 | reverse complement strand
CCCCCCCCCCCTATTTTTTTTTTCCCCCCCACCCGCCGAATCTCCATCTCCTTCTTGTGCGGGTGGGGGCTTTTTTTTTTATATGTGAGGGTCCCCCAGGGGTGTGACCCGCCTGCGCTGCCGACAAGATTTGCTTGAGACAAGATTCGGTTGATGAATGGTCGGAGTGGAGAGATTCGAACTCCCGACCCTCTGGTCCCAAACCAGATGCGCTACCAGGCTGCGCTACACTCCGAACGGTCTGTTGCCTAGTGATTTCAGCCCACCAAAGCAAGCGTAAAAAGCCATCGGCCTTGCTGCCGGCGGCATTGCGCAGTAATGACGGGCTGGTGCATGGCCAGAGAGCAATAATGTGGTCTCGGGGTCGTGTGCTTGCAACCAGCAATGAGGTGGTCATGTCAGCCCGCATTTTCAGCCCAGCCAAAACCGCGATGCAGTCCGGCAAGGCCAAGACCGGCTATTGGGTGCTGGAATTCGATCCGGAGCAGCGCAAGAAGATCGATCCGCTGATGGGCTACACCACGTCCGGCGACATGCGAAGCCAGATCAGGCTGACCTTCGACACAAGAGAAGAGGCGGTCGCCTATGCCGAGAAGGAAGGGCTGGCTTTCCGCGTCGAGGAGCCGAAGGAAATCAAGCGCCGCCAGATTTCCTATGCGGAGAATTTCCGCTATGACCGCAGGATGCCCTGGACGCATTGATCCCATACCGGCCCTGCCGGCACAATCCGTCGGTCATGCGGCCGGCCAGCGGTCCCGTAGCTCAGCTGGATAGAGCACCGGCCTTCTAAGCCGATGGTCACAGGTTCGAATCCTGTCGGGATCGCCAATATTTTCAGGTCCATTCCGGACAGGTTCACTCGCCAGTCGCGAACAGGATTTCCGAAGCATGACAGCGATGGGCGCGGCGGCACTGCTGATCCTTGTCCTGACCTATGCCGGCGTCGCCGTCGGCAGGATACCTGGGCTGCGCCTCGACCGGGCAGGCATCGCGCTGCTCGGCGGTGCGGCGATGATCGCCATCGGCGCGCTCGACATGGAAGACGCCTACCGCGCCATCAGCTTCGACACCATCACGCTTCTGCTCGGCATGATGATCGTCGTGGCGCATCTGAAAGTGTCGGGCGCCTTTCGCGCGCTCGGCGGGTTCGCCATCGAGCATGCGCATGCGCCGTTCATGCTGCTGGTGATGGTGACGCTGTTGACCGGCGTCCTGTCGGCATTCCTCGTCAACGACGCCATCTGCCTGGTCATGGCGCCGATCGTCGTCCACGTCACCCGCGTCATCAACCGCAACCCGGTGCCCTACCTGATCGCCACGGCGACCGCATCCAATTGCGGCAGTGTCGCCACCATCACCGGCAATCCGCAGAACATGGTCATCGGCGCCTTGTCGGGGATTTCCTATCCGGCCTTCTCGGCGGCGCTTGCGCCGGTCGCGGCGTTCGGCCTCGTTGCCGTCATCGTCATCATCCGCATCGTCTACCGCGCCGAATTCTCGCGCAAGGCCGAGCTCAGCCCCGAAGTCTATCGCGGCCGCATGCTGCCGGGACAGGTGCTCAAGGCGGTGGTCGTCTGTATCGGTTTGGCGGTCGCCTTCTTTGCCGGCGTTCCCGTTGCGAAGGCCGCGCTGATCGGCGGCGCCATTCTGTTGCTGACCCGCGCCATCAAGCCTGAGCGCATCTATCGCGAGATCGATGGGCCGCTGCTGTTCATGTTCGCCGGGCTTTTCATCGTCGTCGCCGGGGCGGAGAAGACGCTGCTTACGCCCGACATCGTCGCTTCGGCAAAAGACCTCGGGCTGAATGATGTCTGGCGGCTGTCCGGCTTCACCGCAGTGCTGTCCAACATCATGAGCAATGTCCCGGCCGTGCTGGCGCTGAAGCCGTTCGTGCCCGGACTGGAAAACCCCGAGCGGGCCTGGTTGGTCGTCGCCATGAGTTCGACGCTGGCCGGGAATTTCACGCTGCTCGGCTCGGTCGCCAATCTGATCGTTGCCGAGCACGCGCGGGTCTCCGGCAAACCGCTGGGCTTCATCGCCTTCTTCAAGGTCGGCCTGCCGTTGACGCTGGTCACGCTTCTTGTAGGGACGGCATGGCTGGCGGCCTAAAAGCGCGTCGCATTCGACCCGCCTCATGCGAGGCGCTTTAGGTTCTTTTTTATGCATGTCGTTATCGCAAAACCGCTGCACACTTTTGCGCGACATGCATTAGCCAGTCAGGGCGATGTCACCGTGAGATGGCCTTTCATGTTCGGATGGAAGCGGCAGAAATAATCGACCGACACCGCCTTCTTCACCGTCAGGCTCGCCGCCTTCTTCGGCGGGATCATCACTTCCCAGCCGCCGTCGACGGTTGCCGTGTGGGCGAACACGTCCTTGTTCACCCACTTGATCGTGTCGCCGACCTTCGCCTCGACCTTTGCCGGCGAAAACACAAGCTTGTCGATCGTCACCTCGATGGTTTCGGCCTTGGCCGGTGCGGCGCCCATGGTCAGCGCCAGCGCAACCCACAGATGCCGCCTCGACACCATTGGCCCAATCCTCACTTCAGCATGCCGGCGACGTGTTCGGCGTGCTGTTCGTGGCCCTGGAATATTTTCAGGCCGGTTTCCAGCAGGCTTTTCAGCTCGGCATTGCTGGCCGACGGAATCAGCAGTGTTTCGAGCGCGCCATTGACCTGCTTGTGGTAGGCCACTTCGCTGGCGACATAGGCCTTGTCGAACGCCGCGCCCTTGAGCTTGGCAAGCTTGGCACGTTCCTCGGCCGCCGCCTTGGTCAGCGCTTTGCTGGTCGGATTGTCCTCAGGCGTGACCTTGAGCTTCTTGACCAGGTCGAGAGCCTGTTTGTTGACCGCCTCGTGATCTCGCACCATGTCCTTGGCGAAATCCACGACCTCCTTGTTCTTCGATTTCTTCAGCGCCTGCTTGGCCGCTTCGACATCAAGCACGCCCGCCGTGTAGGCGATATGTGCGATCTGCGGATCGGTCGGCTTGTCGGCAGCTTGCGACAAGGGCGCTGCGCTAAGCAGGAAAAATGCGGCCAGTGCCGCGGTCGGTCGAATAAACATGATGCTCTCCTTCGCCCGGACGCGGAACTGCATCGGGCTTCGTTTTCAGTGACGCTAATTGGATGCAGGTCGCCGGCAAACGTTCCCGCGAAAATCGGCGCGACCTATCCGGAAAGACCAAGCCGCTGCATCACGGCATTGGTGAGCCGTTCGCAGCGCCGGCCCGCGAAGGGAAAGGCATCGAGCAGCACCGGGCCGATCTGGTCGTCCAGCGCCTTGCGCACCAGCGCACGGGCGCGGTGCAGCCGGGTCTTGATGGTTTCTGGTCGCACGCCAAGCAGTTCGGCGGTCTCCTCGATGCTCAATCCTTCGATGACGCGCGCCACGAACACCATCCGGTAGACATCGGGAAGACTGTCGGTTGCCCGTTCGACAAGCTCAAGGATCTGCCGTTGCGCCATCGTCCGCTCCGGATCGTCGCTCGGGTTGAGGGGAAACCGGATGATTTCGGCTTGCGGGTTTTCAGGCATCGCTACCATTCGCCGCCTTTTGCGCAAGCGGCCGAGCGCTTCGTTGATCACGATACGCGACAGCCACGTGGCGAGCGAGGCATCGCCGCGAAAGGCCTCGAGATGGGCAAAGGCGCTGACATAGGCCTCCTGGACGATGTCCTCGGCCTCGCTGTCGTTACGCACGACGCCGCGGGCGATGCGGTAGAGCCTTTGGTTGTGCGTCTTGATGATGGTGCGGAATGCATCGCCATCACGTGCCAGCGCGCGGCCGACAAGCTGCATGTCGCCGGAAGCGGCGGGCGTTGCCGTCAACGCAGCAGGCATGGCCGATCTCCTGATAGGCTTCTCATCGCGACATTGGATGCTTCGGCCGACAAAAGGTTCCCGACGAATCCGCCGGCCAGCCTCGATCCGTATCAAGCGCCGGCAGAGGCTATTCTACTGCTTCCACCACAGCGGCGTCTCTATTTTGTAGACGCCCGGTTCATCGGCTGGTCGGTCGCCATGACATCGCTCAGGATCGCAATTTTTCCAGGCTGTTACGCCGATTTCCTGGCTCAGCCTGGAAAGGTGCTGGCTCAGGCCTCTGCGGCAGCCGCCAGCCCGCGCGCCAAGTCGGCCTTCAAATCCTCGACATCCTCGAGCCCGATCTGCAGGCGCACCAGCGGCCCGTCATACGGGCCCTTGGCGACGGTACGGTCGCCCAGGAATACCGGCACGGCAAGGCTCTCATAGCCGCCCCACGAATAGCCGAGGCCGAAAAACTTCAACGCGTCGAGGAAGGCGTGCTGCTGCTTCTGTCCGCCGCCTGCAAGAACGATAGAGAAGATGCCGCTCGATCCGCAAAAATCGCGCTTCCACAAAGCGTGGTCGGGATGGCTGGGCAGCCCCGGATGCAGCACTTGCGCTACGCCCGGCTGACCCTCCAGCCAGCCGGCGAGAGCAAGCGCGCTCTTTTGATGGCGCTCCAGCCGCACGCCCATTGTGCGCAGGCCGCGCAGCACCTGGTAGACGTCATCCGGCCCGGCGCAGCAGCCCATCGTGTTGAACGTCTCGCAAAGCTGATTCCAGCAGGCTGCGTTGGCCGAGACCGTGCCGAGCAGCACGTCGGAATGGCCGGCCGGGTATTTGGTCGCCGCATGGATCGAGATGTCGACGCCATGATCGAGGGGGCGGAAGTAGAGCGGCGTCGCCCAGGTGTTGTCCATCATGACGATGGCGCCGGCGGCATGTGCTGCCGTGGCGATGGCCGGTATGTCCTGCATCTCGAAAGTGTTGGAAGCCGGCGATTCGGTGAACACCACCCTGGTGTTGGGCTTGATCAGCGCCGCGATGCCGGCCCCGATGCGCGGTTCGTAATACTCGACCTCGATGCCCAGCCGCTTCAGCATCGTGTCGGCGAAGTTGCGGGTCGGATGATAGACGGAATCGACGATCAACAGATGATCGCCGGCCGACAGGAAGGCGAGCAGCGGCAGCGTCACCGCCGCCAGGCCGGACGGCACCGCGACCGTGCCTGCCGAACCTTCGAGCGCATCGATCGCGCTGTTCAGCGCATCGGTGGTCGGCGTGCCGCGCGTTCCGTAGGTGTATTTCTGGCTGCGTGAAGCCATCGCCGCCGCATTGGGATAAAGCACGGTCGAGGCATGCACCACCGGCGGATTGACGAAGCCGAAATAGTCATGCGGGTTGTTGCCGGAATGGGCGAGCCGCGTGTTGATGCCCATCTCGCTGCCGTCTTTTGCCATTGCTTTTCGTCCCATGGGTAGGTCGTTAGCCATAGTGCGGCGGCATTGGTCGCGCAACCGCACCGCACTCGCCAGGCCAAGGTCTTGAATATGCCAATTCAGCAGTGCGCCGTAGATCCTCTGGACGGTTGCCAGGTGTGCTTGGCAAGTCACGGTCGGACTTTGCCGGCTTTATTGGCGCGCTGACCAATTTGCGAGCGCGTTTGTCTGCAATTTCAGGCATTTCAGGCGATGGGTTTTCAAAGTCTTTCGGATTCGGTCATTTCCCTTGACCTCACAGGAATAATCGCCTTCGATGTTGTTCGTGAATGGGAGGCAGCGCGTCGGTTACGATGCGGGATTCCGGTAACGGGCCGGAATACATAGCTGCGTTCACACAGGAAAAAGTCAGGTTCGCCTGGAAAAAACAGAAAAGGGTCTGTGGGTCATGAAACACATTGCAATCGGCATTTTGGGCGCCGCCGCGTTTGGATTCGCGGCTTCGGCGGCTTCGGCGGCCACGCTCGACGATGTCAAGGCGAAGGGCTTCATCCAATGCGGCGTCTCGACCGGTCTGGCCGGCTTCTCGGCGCCGGACGACAAGGGTGAGTGGCAAGGCATCGACGCGGATTTCTGCCGCGCTGTGGCAGCCGCCGTGTTCGGCGATGGCACCAAGGTGAAGTTTACGCCGCTCAGCGCCAAGGAGCGGTTTACCGCTCTGCAGTCGGGTGAGATCGACATCCTGTCGCGCAACACCACCTGGACCATCAATCGCGACACCGCACTCGGCCTGAACTTCGTCGGCACGACTTATTATGACGGCCAGGGCTTCATGATCAACGCCAAGAAGCTTCCGGGCGTGAACTCGGCGCTGCAGCTTTCGGGTGCGGCGGTCTGCGTGCAGAGCGGCACCACGACCGAGCTCAACCTTGCCGACTATTTCAAGTCGAACAAGATGGAGTACAACCCGGTCGTCTTCGAAAAGCTGGAAGAGGTCAACGCCGCCTATGACGCCGGCCGCTGCGACGTCTACACCACCGACCAGTCGGGCCTCTATGGCATCCGCCTGACGCTCGGTGCGCCGGCCGACCACGTCGTGTTGCCCGAGATCATCTCCAAGGAACCGCTTGGGCCGGCCGTGCGCCAAGGCGACGACCAGTGGTACCACATCGTCAAGTGGACCTATTTCGCATTGCTCGACGCCGAGGAACTCGGCATCACCAAGGCCAATGTCGACGAGATGAAGAACTCGGACAGTCCTGAGATCAAGCGCGTGCTCGGCCAGGAAGCCGACACCAAGATCGGCACCGATCTCGGCGTCTCCAACGACTGGGTCGTCAATATCGTCAAGGCCGTCGGCAATTACGGCGAGATGTTCGAGCGCAATGTCGGCTCGGGCAGCCCGCTGAAGATCGCGCGCGGCATCAACGCGCTGTGGACCAAGGGTGGTCTGCAATACGCTCCGCCGATCCGCTGATCGAAAATGGATCCGGAAGGCAGATCGTCTGCCTTCCGGTCTCTCTTTCCAGGGGACTGTCGAATGGCATCGCAGGAAGTTCTTCGCGAGGAGCCAAGCCGCGGTTCCTTCATCAATGATCCTCGCGTCCGCGGTATATTCTTTCAAGCACTGGTCCTCGTCCTGCTGGTGGCGGGGGTCTGGTGGGTTACCCACAACGTCATCGTCAATCTGACGCGCTTGCACATCGCCTCCGGCTTCGGCTTTCTCAAGGGCCGCGCCGGTTTCGACATCAGCGAAAGCGCCATCGCTTATTCGTCGGATTCGACTTATTTCCGAGCCATCCTGGTTGGCTTTATCAACACCGTGATCGTTGCCGTCGTCGGCATCATCACCGCCACCATTATCGGTTTCATCGTCGGCATCGGCCGACTGTCGCGCAACTGGCTGATCAGGAAGATCTGCACTGTCTACGTCGAGGTCTTCCGCAACATCCCGCCGCTGCTGGTCATCTTCTTCTGGTATTCCGGCGTGCTTGCTGTGCTGCCGCCGCCGCGCGAGAGCATCAATTTGCCGTTCGGCTCCTTTCTCAACCAGCGCGGCTTCTATTTTCCGCGCGCTGTCTGGGGCGAAGGCTCCTGGCTGATCCTGGTCGCCCTGCTCCTCGGCATTGCCATGGCCTGGTTCGTTGCCCGCAAGGCGCGGCAGCGGCAGATGGCGACGGGTCAGCCGTTCCCGGTGCTCTGGACATCCATAGCGTTGATGGTCGGCCTGCCGCTGCTGGCCTACGCGCTGAGCGGCTTTCCGCTGAGCTTCGAATTCCCGAAACAATCGACCTTCAACCTGGTCGGTGGCTTTCAGGTCAGGCCGGAGTTCCTGTCGCTCTATCTGGCGTTGTCCTGCTATACGGCCGCCTTCATCGCCGAGATCGTGCGCGCCGGCATCAGGGGCGTCAGCACGGGCCAGACCGAGGCGGCCGCGGCACTCGGGCTGCGCTCGGGATCGATCCTCAGGCTTGTCGTCGTGCCGCAGGCGATGCGCATCGTTATTCCGCCGCTGACCAGCCAGTATCTGAACCTGACCAAGAACTCTTCGCTCGCCATCGCCATCGGCTACCCCGACCTGACGGCGACTGCCGGCACTGTCTTGAACCAGACCGGGCAGGCGGTCGAAGGCGTGGTGATCATGATGGCTGTCTATCTCGCGCTCAGCCTGATCACGTCGGCGATCATGAACGTCGTCAATGCCAGGATGGCGCTGGTGGAGAGGTAGGGCCATGCAGGAACACGACATGTCCTGGGTGCGGACGGAGATGACGCTGGCGCAGCCGGCGCCGTCGAGCGAGCGTGGCCTCACCGCCTGGATCCGCAAGAACCTGATTGCCACCACGGGCGACACCATCTTGACCATCGTCGGCATCGCGCTGGTCGCTATGATCCTGCCGCAAATCATCAATTGGGCCTTCATCAACGCCCAGTGGACCGGACCGGATCGCTCGGTCTGCGCCACCGTGGCGCAAGGCGGCATCCAGCCGGATGGCTGGGCCGGTGCTTGCTGGGCATTCGTCAACGCCAAGTTCGGCCAGTTCATGTTCGGCACCTATCCTATCGAGGAGCGTTGGCGGCCGATCCTGGTGGCCATCCTGTTCGTGGCACTGCTGGTGCCTCTGCTCATCCCGCGCGTACCGCGCAAAGGACTGAACGCCATTCTTCTCTTCCTGGCGCTGCCGGTCGTCGCCTTCGTTCTGCTGGTCGGCGGCATGTTCGGCCTGCCGCATGTCGAGACGTCGCGTTGGGGTGGGCTGCTGGTGACGCTCAGCCTGTCCTTCGTCGGCATTGCCGTGTCGCTGCCGATCGGTATCGTGCTGGCGCTCGGCCGGCGCTCGAACATGCCGATCGTCAAGCTGCTGTGCGTGATCTTCATCGAGACGGTACGCGGCATCCCGCTGATTACGGTGCTGTTCTTTGCCAGCGTGATGCTGCCGCTGTTCCTGCCGGCCGGCGTCAGCTTCGACAAGTTCCTGCGCGCGCTGATCGGCGTGTCGCTGTTTGCCGCCGCCTACATGGCCGAAGTGGTGCGCGGCGGCCTGCAGGCGATCCCCAAAGGCCAGTATGAGGGCGCCGATTCGCTCGGCCTCAGCTACTGGCAGAAAATGGGTCTGGTCGTCATGCCGCAGGCGCTGAAGCTGGTCATTCCCGGCATCGTCAACACCTTCATCGGCATGTTCAAGGACACCAGCCTGGTCATCGTCATCTCGATGTTCGACCTCCTCGGCATCGTCAAGCAGAACTTCTCCGACGCCAATTGGGCGACGCCGCAGACGGCCAGATCCGGCCTCGTCTTCGCCGCCTTCATCTTCTGGCTGTTCTGCTTCGGCATGTCGCGCTATTCAATGTACACGGAACGCCGTCTCGACACCGGCCACAAACGCTAAAAAGGGGACCTTGTCATGGTCATAGAAAACGCCGTCAGCGCGGAAGAGATCAAGGTCAATGCCGCCAAGATGCACATTTCCACCACCGATGTCGCCATCGACATCATTGCCATGCACAAATGGTACGGCGAATTCCATGTGCTGAAGGACATCAATCTAAAGGTGATGCGCGGCGAGCGCATCGTCATCTGCGGCCCGTCTGGCTCCGGCAAATCGACGATGATCCGCTGCATCAACCGGCTGGAGGAACACCAGAAGGGCAAGATCATAGTCGACGGCAAGGAACTGACCAACGATCTGAAGAAGATCGACGAGGTGCGCCGCGAGGTCGGCATGGTGTTCCAGCACTTCAACCTGTTCCCGCATCTGACCATTCTGGAAAATTGCACACTGGCGCCGATCTGGGTGCGTAAGATGCCGCGGAAGCAGGCCGAGGAAATCGCCATGCATTTCCTCACGCGCGTCAAGATCCCGGAACAGGCCAACAAATATCCCGGTCAGCTTTCCGGCGGCCAGCAACAGCGCGTGGCGATCGCCCGCTCGCTGTGCATGAACCCGCGCATCATGCTGTTCGACGAGCCGACCTCGGCGCTCGACCCGGAAATGATCAAGGAAGTGCTGGAGACGATGGTCGGGCTGGCCGAGGAGGGCATGACCATGCTCTGCGTCACCCACGAGATGGGCTTTGCGCGCAAAGTCGCCAACCGGGTGATCTTCATGGACCAAGGCCAGATCGTCGAGCAGAACACGCCGGCCGAGTTCTTCGACCACCCGCGCCACGAACGCACGAAACTGTTCCTGTCGCAGATCTTGCACTGATCCTGTACGCCGGTCGGGACAAGACCGGCGGACCAGGCTCTCTGTCTTGCTCGGGCCTTGCGCGTATTCGACGAGCGGTGGTGCTCGGGAGGATCTGCCCTTTGGTCGATGGCGAGCATCGGGAACTATCTTAGCACCCACAATCCTCCTGCGACGATCACCGCATATCGTGCAGCCTTGCCCAATGCGACAAGCATCACGAATACGCCGAGATGCATGCGGGCCGCGCCTGCCGCGACAGTGAAGGCGTCCCCGACGACCGGCAGCCAGGCGAATAGGAGCAGCCACGCGCCAAAGCGGCGAAAGCTCCGGCTCGCCCGCTGGTATCGTTCACGGGTAATGGGAAACCATCGCCTAGATTGCAGCGTATCGATGCCACGCCCCAGCATCCAGTTCACCACCGAGCCGAGCGTGTTGCCGATTGTGGCGACCGCAAGCAGTAGCACCGGATCGCCACGGCCGCCGGCGATCAAGCCGGCGAGCACAACTTCCGACGAGACCGGCAAGATGGTTGCGGCGAGGAATGCGCTGGTGAACAGGGCGCCATAGATTGCCAGTGCAGCCACGTCGAGCGACCGGCTATGCCTGCACGTCGATGACGCCCATCATGCCAAGCTGCTCGTGCTCCAGGATGTGGCAATGATACATCCTCCGCCCGGGGCGATCCTGGCGCAGCAAAAGCCGCACCGTTTCGCCGCGCGCCACGTTGACCGTGTCCTTCCAGCCGAGATAGGCCGGTTTCGAGACCTGCCCACCACGTTCGTGCTCGACCACCTGGAACTGCGTCCCGTGAACATGGAACGGATGGTCCATGTCGGCCTTGTTGACGATTTCCCAGAGCTCGACCTGTCCTGTTTTCGACACCACGTCGATGCGGCCCATGTCGAACGCCGCGCCGTTGATCAGGAAGCCCATCTGCATATCCGTCGTGCTCATCGTCATCGTTTCGGTGAACACGAAACGCCGGCTGACGGCCGGGGTGCCAAGTTGCGCAATTGGTCGAAGCTTTTCCGGCAGCGGAGGAAACGCCTCTGCAGGCGTGTCCGAAACATTGACCGTAAGCAATGCCAGGCCTGCATCGGCGGGGCGGCCTGCGCCCATCCAGCCGCGATCGTAGTCGAGCGTGTTCAGGGTGACGGTTCCGGGCTTCTCAAACGAAACGATCAGTTCAAGGCGTTCCGCCGGGCTGAGCAGGACATCCTTGGCTGCCACCGGCGCCTCCAGCAGACCGCCATCGGTGCCGATGATCGTCATGGGTGCGCCGTCGAAGGAGAGCCGCAAAAAGCGCGCGTTGGTCGCGTTGTAGAACCGAAATCGCCGCTTTGTTCCAAACGGGACCGATAGCGCGGGATTTTTCTGTCCGTTGACCAGCACGTGATCGCCGACGCGCCCGTTCATCAAATCGACCATGGTGTTGTCCGGCATGGTGCCGTCGGCGGCAAGGCGAAGGTCTGTGAACACCAGAACAGTGTCGCCATACTCGGCCGGGATCGGGTCCGCCTTCGGCTTGACCACGAACGCGCCGGCAAGTCCGCGATAGACCTGCTCGGCCGTCTTGCCGTGCGGATGCGGATGATACCAGTACGACCCCGCGGTTCCTTCGGGCAGTTCGAAGCTGTAGGTGCGCTCCGTGCCCGTCGCAACGGGGTCCATCGGATTGCCATCCTGGTCAGCTGGAACCGGCATGCCATGCCAATGGATGGTGCTCGTCTCTTCAGGAATTTGGTTCGTGAATACAATCTCGACACGGTCGCCTTCAGTCACCTCGATCAATGGCCCCGGGCTCATGCCATTGTACCCAAGGATTGGCGTGTCGAGCCCATCTGCAAAGCGAACCATGGCGGGTTCAGCCGTGAGGTTTGCTCTGAACAGGCGGGGCGAATTGGCTTCATTGGCTAGCAGCGGCAACTCGCGCAACGCCTGGCCCTCAGGCAGCATGGCCGCGCTTTTTGGTGCCCCGTCCATGTCGTGGCCCGTGTGACCGCCCATATCCATGCCGGGCATCTCGTCCATCTTCATCTGGGCGATGGCGCGCGGGCTGGCGAGAACCGTGGCAACGCCTGCCGCCAGAAAACTGCGTCGATCCATGTGTTGTCTCCGAGATTAAGGTCACGCGCGTCGGCACGCGGTATAACTCAGGTGGCACGCTCCGTAGCCAGATTCACATTAGCCTCGGTCACGTCATGCCACCGTCTTCAGCGCCTTTTCAAGCGGGCGACACAGGAGGCGGAGGTCATGCCCTCGATCCCAATCTCAATCGCGGGAGCGGAAACAGGCTCGGCTGGGTTATGAGCGACGGCGTTCATGGGTTTGCAGCTCCAACTGGGTAGCTGCCACACGATAAAGGTTCCCATCACGGGAAGGTCAAGGGGCAAATTTTCGATGTGCTGCCTCGGCACGGCGGCGATGATTTGAGCTGGCTCAAAAGCCCTTGACCTTCCCGTGATGGGAAGCCTCATAACGACCCCACTTGCCGGCGCGGATCATAAGCGCGCCGGCCGCGTTTGTTGCCATTAGGAGTTGTATAACAAGCCGCGTGGGCGAGTGCGGCGACAGGTCAAGGGTTCATCCTGATGCTCATCCAACCGATCGATTATTTCCTCGTCGTCTGGTTCGCGCTGGCGCTGGCTTCGACGCTTTATGTCGGCTTCGACCAATATCGCAACAATCCCGAGCCGGTGGTGATGAAATGGGGCTTCATCCTGGTCACCCTCTATATGGGTCCGCTCGGCTTGTTGCTCTACGTGCTCGCCGACAAGGAACCCCGGCCGGGCGAGCATGAGGTGTTCACCCGGCCGCTCTGGAAGCAGGGCGTCGGCTCCACCATCCACTGCGTCGCTGGCGATGCCACCGGCATCATTCTTGCCGCCGCCATCACGGCGGCGCTCGGCCTGCCGATGTGGATCGACCTGATTGTCGAATATCTCGCCGGCTTTGCCTTCGGCCTGTTCATCTTCCAGTCGCTTTTCATGAAATCGATGATGGGCGGCACCTATCGGGAGAACGTGCGCAAGAGCTTCCTGCCCGAATTCATCTCGATGAACTTCATGATGGCCGGCATGGCGCCGGTCATGAGTTTTCTGATGATGGGCCGCGACATGCGCGCGATGGAACCGACGGAGCTGTTGTTCTGGGGTGTGATGTCGATTGGCGTCCTCGCCGGTTTTGCGCTTGCCTATCCGGCCAATGTCTGGCTGGTCGCCCGGGGGCTGAAGCATGGGCTGATGACGCAGCGCGCGCAGGCAGCCGGCATCGATGGTCGGCAGCAGCCTGCAACGAGGCAACATGCGCAAATGCAAATGCAGCAGGCCGACGCCAGTGGCCGTCGCGGGCAGCGCCACGATATGGCTTCCCACAAAGGCAAAGGCGGCGGCCATCACATGGAGACGGATGCCACGACGCCGCAGGTCGCTGCCCTAGGTGCCGTCTCCCTGCTGGCGCTCGCCATCGGCATGATCGCGCCGGCGAACTGGCTGAACCTGACGCTGTCGGCACGCGACGTCGGCGGGGTGATCATGCCGCAAGGCATGATCATGGATCGCGACACGCCGGCCGATACGATGCGCGATATGGCTGCCACCGATCCGCGCCTCGTGGCCGCCTCTTATGGTCTGACGGCAAAGGGTGACCAGGACCTGCCGTTTCGGATGGAGAACGGCGTCAAGGTGTTCGAGCTCAGGCCTTCGGTGGTCCGCTGGCAGATCCTGCCGGACGTCGCGGTCGACGCCTATGCCTATAATGGCCAGATTCCCGGCCCGCGAATTCACATTCGCCAGGGCGACCGGGTCAGGATCAACGTCACCAACGGCCTGCCTGACGAAACGACGGTGCATTGGCATGGCTTGATCCTGCCGAACCAGATGGATGGGCCGGCCGAGATCACGCAGTCGCCGATCGAGCCCGGGCAATCCTATTCATACGAATTCACCGCAACCCAGCACGGAACCTATTTCTATCATCCCCATGCCAAGCCGGACCGGACCCAGGCGCTCGGCCTCTACGGTGCGCTGATCATCGATCCCGCCAATCCCGCCGATGAGGTCGCGGCCGACCATGATTACGTCATCGAGCTTCAGGAATGGCTGGTGCGGGAAGGGCTGACCTACCCGTCGATGCCGATGGACGGCGGCATGCCGAATTTCTTCACCATCAACGGCAAGGCCTATCCCTCGACCGAGACGATCCCGATGAAGGTCGGCGAGACGCTCAAGGTGCGGTTCATCGGCACCAACAACGGCTTCATCCATCCGATGCATATCCATGGCGGACCGTTCGAGGTCGTTGCCCGCGACGGCGAGACGATCCCTGCCTCGGGTCGTTTCCTTGCCGATACGGTCAACGTCGGGCCGGGTCAGCGCTATGACGTGATCTGGAAGGCGCAGCGTCCGGGCAAATGGCTGATCCATTGCCACATCCCGCATCACACCACGAACAACAATGTCGAGGAGAAGGGCGGCGGCGGGCTGATGGTCGTCATCGATGTGACATGACCGGCGTCGCCTAGGCTCGTTCCAACCGCTGCTTCGGCCCGGACGATATGCGGTGGCTGGGGCCAATTTTCTCTCAAGCTGAGGTTATCTGCCAGACAGCGACGCCGGCAAGGGCGAGACCGGCAGCGGCCTCGATGGCCCGGGAGATGGTTTCGAACAGCCGTGGCTGGCGCGCGAAAAACTGTACAAGCCGTTCCCGAAACACGATCGACAACACGGCGACGCAGGACAGCGTCAGCGCCACGCCGACCATCATGGTGATGGCAAACAGGACGCCCGCTGCCGGAACACCCCTGGAGATCGCGAAAGTCATCGCGAAAAGCGTCAGCGGGCAGGGGATCAGGCCTGCCATCACGCCGACAGCCTCGCCTTCGTGCCTGTGGTGATGGCTATGGCTCAAAGCGCGCCAGAGCATCCAGACGCCAATGAGGCCGAGCAGCCCACGACTGATATGCTCCAGAAGCGGAGCGCGGCCAACGCTGCCCAATGCTATGGAGACCAGTGGCAGCGAGAGAGCCGCAATCAGAACGGCAATCGTCACATGCGTGAACGATAGCGTCATAGATACGAGCAGGCCGCGCGAGACCTTCGCATCCGAACCGGCAAGATAGGTCGCCAGGACCGCCTTGCTATGACCCGGCGTCAGCGCATGGGCAGCCCCGAACACGACGCCCATCGGCAGGAAGGCCATGAACGCCAGCCAATTGCCTCCGGCCGCAAGCAGCTTGATCTGTTCGCCGAGAGTCAGATAGATCGTGCGCTGAAATTCTACGAGCGTCTGGAACATCGGACGAGACTAGCAGAAAATCGGCGAGCGTCAGTGCATGTGGCCATGGTCGTGCGTGTGCTCGTGAGGACGGTCGTGCTCTCCATATACGGTTGAAAACCGCACATTCGCCTCAGCCAGGGCCGGCATATGCTGGGACAGTTCGTCCTTCAGCGCTGCCGCGATCTTGTTCGCTTCCGACAGCGGCAGGGTTTCGTCTGCGGCAATTGCGATGTCGGCGTGCAATCTATGACCGATCCAGCGCGCCTTGGCATCGACAATGCGTGCGCCCGCAACATGCTCGGCGGCATGTCGGATTTCATCCATCACACCGGGTTCGATTCCATCCAGCATGCGGGTCAGCACCGAGCGGGCCGATTGCCAGACGATACCGAAGATCGCAATCGTGATCAGCAGGCCGACGATCGGGTCGGCCAAGGAAAAGCCGAGCCAGACGCCGATGGCTCCGATGACCACGGCAAGGCTGGTAAGTCCGTCGGTGCGGGCGTGGTAGCCGTCGGCAATGAGCGCCGCGCTGTTGATTTCGCGGCCGACGCGGATACGGAACACGGCAACCGCCTCGTTGCCGAGGAAGCCGACAATGCCCGCCGCCGTCAGCCAGCCGAGATGGGTCACAACTTGTGGATTGATCAGCCTGTCGATGGCCTGGTAGGCGGCGACAACAGCGCTGAACAGGATGATGAGCACGATGATGATGCCGGCCAGATCCTCGACCCGGCCCAAGCCATAGGTGAAGATCCGCGACGGCTTGCGCCGCGCCAGCACGAACGCAATCCATAGCGGGATCGCCGTGGTCGCGTCGCCGATGTTGTGGATTGTGTCGGCCAGCAGCGCCACACTTCCCGACAACGCAACCACGACCATCTGCAATGCCGCGGTGATGGCCAGGATTACGAACGACCATTTGATTGCCCAGATGCCCCGATCGGTGGTGGCAATTGTCGCATCGATGACGCCATGGGTGTGACCGTGCGGACCGTGACCGCCGTGATGATGTGCGGCGTGCGAGCCGAACCCGAGCCTGTCCAGAATGCGGGCTACGATGGCATTCATAGATATTTCGCCAGCTGCTTGAGTTCCGCCAGCGAGTTGCCGCCGGTTTCCACGCTGTCCGTCAGGCAATGCTCGATGTGATCGTTGATCAGCTCGCGCTTGGCGCTGCTGATGGCCCGTTCGACGGCGTGAAGCTGCTGCGCCAGATCAACGCAAGGGCGATGCGCCTCGATCATGGCCAGCACCGCCGTGAGGTGGCCTTGCGCGCGCTTCAGGCGCTTTATGATCGAAGGATGCGAGGCGTGGAGATGATCTGACATGCCCCAGCATATCCTCCCGGGGAGGATACGCGTCAAGCTCTAAGTCAGCTGTGCAACTTCCGGAGAGGCTTCACCTTGAGCATTGCTTGTTCTATGCCTTCCGCATGAAGAAGCTTGCCCGTTTTCTTGGCCTGCTGGCCGTTGCAATAGCGCTAGCGGTAGCGCTGGGCACGCTGCTGCCGCGCCCGCTCTGGCCGGCGGCCGTTGCCGATCCGATCGGCGCAAGCCACCGCATTTTGGTGCTGCAAAATCCGATCCACACCGACATCGCCATCCCGGTCGACGACGATGTGCGCCGGCGCTTCCATTTTGTGGTCGATGCCGGCATTCCGGCCGACATGGCGGAGGTCCGCTACATCGTCTTCGGCTGGGGCGGCCGCGCCTTCTATCTGGAGACGCCGACCTGGTCGGAGCTGAAGGCAGTGCCGGTGATGAAGGCGCTGACCGTCGATGCCTCGGTGATGCATGTCGACATTTCCGGCGAAATCGCCGAGCCGCATCCCGACGTCGCCGGCTTCGACATCGGCGACGAACGCTTTACCGCGCTGCTCGATTACATTGCGGCAAGTTTCCAGCAGGGGCCGAACGGGGCCATTCCGATCGAGAATGCGGCCTATTCCCGCTTCGACCGGTTTTTCGAAGCCAATGGCCATTTCAATGCGCTGGTCGGCTGCAACACCTGGACGGCGGCGGCACTGCGCACGGCGGGCCTGCGCACCGGCTGGTGGAACCCGATGCCGGCCTCGCTCGGCCTGTCGATGCGGCTTTACAATTGAAGAGGGTTCCGGCTGATCAACGCCGCGACCCTTCGCGCCCCCCTCTGTCCTGCCGGACATCTCCCCACGAGGGGGGAGATTAGCGGCTTCGGCGCCTTGCTAGGTCGTGCAACCTTGAAGATTGGCGAAAGCCAATGTGATGGCTAATCTCCCCCCAAGTAGGGGAGATGTCCGGCGGGACAGAGAGGGGCGCTGTCCCGCCAGCCTGTCGTGCGTATCATCGCGCGCCATCGTCCAACGCCCGCCAGCCATAGAGCCAGTCGAGATCGGCGGCGAGCTTTTCGGGTGAGCGCATTGCCAGGAACAGGTTGCGGGCCATCGCCACCGGCCCGGCCGCGTGCCAGGCGAGGCGGTTGACGGCGCTGCGGCGGGCGACCTGGGCGACGCGCGGCCGCCGCGCCTGTTCCCAGCCGGCGAGCGCCCCCTTAAGATCGGCCGGCGAAGCGGCAACGAAACCGGCAAGCGTCGCCGCGTCCTCGATCGCCATCGCCGCGCCCTGTGCGGCAAAGGGCGTCATCGCATGCGCCGCATCGCCGATCAGCGCGATGCCTTCCGGCGTCGTCCACCGCCGCTGCTCGACGGTGTGGATCGGCCATGCCGTCCACGGCGCGGCCTCGCTCGCCAGACGGACCAGCGCCGGCGCGGCACCGCGCATGGCGCTTGAGAGGCTGGTGGGATCGGCATGCCCCGACCAGCCCTCGGCGATGCGCTTGCCCCTGGTGAAGGCAGCGAGATTGAAGGCAGTGCCACGGCTGACCGGATAGGCGACCATATGGAAGCCGGGATAGAGGAAGGCGGTAACGCAATCGGCCGCACCGATCGCTGCAAAGGTTTGTCCGGCGGGGCTGTCGGCGGCCACCGTGGCGCGCCAGGCAAGCTCGCCCGAAAACCGGCTCCTACCGAATTCGGCCGCCTTGCGGGCAAGCGTTTCTCGCACTGACGACCAGACGCCATCGGCGCCGATCAGCAGACAGCCAGCCTCGACCGTTTTGCCATCAACCGATGCAATGACGGCAACACCTTTCGGTCCGGCTGCGATGTCGGTCACCCGCGAGCCAGCGATCAGATCGATACCGGGCTGCTCCGAAACTCGCTGCATCAGCGCTGACTGCAGATCGGCGCGGTGTGCAACGAGATAGGGCGCTCCCCAGCGCGTTTCTGCGGCCTGGCCAAGCGGTACGCACGCCAGCTTGCGCAGCGTGGCGGCATCCTTGAGCACGACCGCCTCCGGCCGCACCGCCGTCGCCAGCAGCCGTTCGAGTACGCCGAGCTGCCGTAGGATGCGCGTCGCGTTGGGTGAAAGCTGGATGCCGGCGCCGGCAGCCTCGAGGTGCTGCGCCTGTTCGAACAGTTTTATCCGATAGCCGCGCTCGGCGAAGGCCAGTGCCGCGGTCAGCCCGGCGACGCCCGCCCCGGCGATGACCACCTGCCGGGACTGCGTTCCCTGCATCAGGCTTGTCGCGGAAGAATCAGGCGGCCTGGTCGATATAGAGGCAGCCCGGCGGCTGCGTTTCCAATGCCTTCAGCTTCGGCGAATATCGATAGAGCGTCGAGCAATAGGGGCAGACCTTTTCATTGTCGTCGCCCATATCGAGAAATACATGCGGGTGGTCGAAAGGCGGATTGGCGCCGGTGCACATGAATTCCTTGACGCCGATGTCGATTGCCGGATAGCCCGCATCGTTCTGGAAATGGGGAATGGAACCGCCTGCCATCGTCGTCTCCTGATCTTGTCGATTGCATCTGGATCATAACCGGTCTCTTTGCAAGATCGATGAAATGAAACTGTCGCAAAAGCCTGTCAGAGGATAAGTTAAGCCGGTTAACACCGTAATCCGCGGACGGGTGTGAGAAGAGCAGGAACTATGAACGAACTGAAGCCGGTGCAGAACGAATTCATCACCATCGAGGCTGCGAGCCGCGAAGGCGGCAATCCTGACCGCTTCGTCAACCGCGAGTTTTCCTGGCTGCAATTCAACCGCCGCGTGCTCGAGGAATCGCTGAACGCCAATCATCCGCTGCTCGAGCGCGTTCGCTTCCTGTCGATATCGGCAGCCAATCTCGACGAGTTCTTCATGGTCCGCGTCGCCGGTCTTGCCGGCCAGGTGCGCGAAGGCATCGTGCTGAAGAGCCCGGACGGGCGCACCCCCGAGCAGCAGCTCGAACAGTTGCTGCGCGAGGTAGAGCGCCTGCAGGAGGACCAGCAGAACAGCCTTTCGGCGCTGATGCTGCAGCTCAACAAGGAAGGCATCGAGAGCATCACCCGCGATGCGCTGACCAAGGACGAGAAGACCTGGCTCGAGGACCATTTCCAGGAGCAGGTGTTTCCGGTCCTGACGCCGCTGTCGATCGACCCGGCGCATCCGTTTCCGTTCATTCCCAATCTCGGTTTCTCGATGGCGCTGCAATTGCGCCACCGCAAGAACGGCGAGGAAATGAGCGCGCTTTTGCGCCTGCCGGTGGCGCTGAGGCGCTTCATCCGCTTGCCGGATCGCAAGCATCACGTCCGCTTCGTTCCGCTCGAAGAGGCGGTCAGTCTCTACATCGGCAAGCTGTTCCCCGGCTACGAGGTCAAGGGCTCCGGCACGTTCCGCATCATCCGTGACAGCGATATCGAGGTCGAGGAAGAATCCGAAGATCTGGTGCGGCTGTTCGAGACGGCGCTGAAGCGTCGCCGCCGCGGCTCCGTCATCCGCATCGAGTTCGACAGGCTGATGCCGTCCGAATTGCGCGACTTCGTCGCCGGCGAGCTCGGTGTCTCGGCCAGCCGCATCAGCGTGCTTACAGGTCCGCTGGCGCTTAGCCAGATCTCGGAGATCGTCGCCGTCGCCCGCGACGATCTGAAGTTCACGCCCTACAATCCGCGCTTCCCCGAGCGCATCCGCGAGCACGGCGGCGATTGCTTTGCCGCCATCCGCGAGAAGGACATCATCGTCCACCACCCTTACGAATCCTTCGACGTCGTGGTGCAGTTCCTGCGCCAGGCGATGGCCGATCCGGAAGTGGTGGCGATCAAGCAGACGCTCTATCGCACCTCCAACGACAGCCCGATCGTGCGGGCTTTGGTCGATGCGGCGGAAGCCGGCAAGTCGGTGACGGCGCTGGTCGAGCTCAAGGCGCGTTTCGACGAGGAGGCCAACATCCGCTGGGCCCGCGACCTCGAGCGCGCCGGCGTCCAGGTCGTCTTCGGTTTCCTCGAGCTCAAGACTCACGCGAAAATGTCGCTGGTGGTGCGGCGCGAGGACGGCAGGCTGCGCAATTACGTGCATCTCGGCACCGGCAACTACCACCCGGTCACCGCGCGCATCTACACCGACCTGTCCTTCTTCACCACCGACCCGACGATCGCGCGCGATGTCGCGCAATTGTTCAACTTCATCACCGGCTATGCCGAGCCGGCCGAGCAGATGCGGCTGGCCATATCGCCGTTCACGCTGCGCAACCGCATCCTCAAGCACATTTCGGACGAGATCGGCCACGCGCTGGACGGCAGGCCGGCTCGCATCTGGATGAAGATGAATGCGCTGGTCGATCCGATCATCATCGATGCGCTCTACGATGCCAGCCGCGCCGGCGTCGAGATCGATCTCGTCGTGCGCGGCATCTGCTGCCTGAGGCCGCAGGTGCCCGGCCTGTCGGAGAACATTAGGGTGAAGTCGATCGTCGGCCGTTTCCTCGAGCACAGCCGCATCTACTGCTTCGGCAACGGCCACGGCCTGCCATCGGACGGGGCGATCGTCTACATCTCCTCGGCCGATCTAATGCCGCGCAATCTCGACCGCCGCGTCGAGACCATGGTGCCGATCACCAATCCAACTGTGCATGAGCAGGTGCTCGGCCAGATCATGCTCGGCAACATCATGGACAACCAGCAAAGTTTCGACGTATTGGCTGACGGAACCTCCCGGCGCGTCGTGCTGGAAGAGGGCGAGGAACCGTTCAACGCGCAGGAATATTTCATGACCAATCCGAGCCTGTCCGGACGGGGCGATGCGTTGAAGTCGCATGCGCCCAAGCGCATCGCGCAGTTCAAGCGCCGCAAGAAACAGAACGCAGCGACGGGCTGATGATTTCAGCGTCCCAGGGCCGGCTTCAGGACCGCCGACCGCTGTCCATCATCGATATCGGGTCGAACTCGATCCGTCTTGTCATCTATGAGGGGCTGGCGCGCTCGCCGACCTTGCTGTTCAACGAAAAGATGCTGGCCGGCCTCGGCCGCGGCATCGTTTCGACCGGAAAGCTCGATCCCGAGGCGGTGACGCGCTCGATGGAAGAGTTCCGCCGCTTCCGCGCGCTCTCCGACCAGGCCGGCGCCGAGCGCATATATGTGCTGGCGACCGCCGCCGCTCGCGAGGCCGTCAACGGCCCCGACTTCATCCACCGCGCCGAGGATGTGCTCAAGACCGAGATCCAGGTGCTGAGCGGCCGCGAGGAAGCCCATTATTCGGCACTCGGCGTGATCTCCGGTTTCCACCCGGCCAACGGCATTGCCGGCGATCTTGGCGGCGGCAGCCTCGAACTGATCGACATCGACGGTGAGACGATCGGTGACGGCATCACGCTGCCGTTGGGCGGCTTGCGCCTGCAGGACATGGCGAAGAACTCGCTGGCCCAGGCGGCAAGGATCGCGCGCGAGCAACTGGCACGGGCGAAATTGCTGAAGGGCGGGCAGGGCAGGGCCTTCTACACGGTCGGCGGCACTTGGCGAAACCTCGCCCGGCTGCACATGGAAATGACCAACTACCCGCTCGGCGTCATGCATCATTACGAGATCGGCATCGAAAGCGCCGCGAATTTCCTCCGGCAGGTCGCCAAGGCCGAGATCGATAAGATCAAAGGCATCGAGGGCGTCTCCAAGAACCGCCGCTCGCTGCTGCCCTATGGCGCCATCGTGCTGCAGGAGATCATGGCGGCGATGCAGCCGTCGAAGATCATCGTGTCGGCGCTGGGCGTGCGCGAGGGCTTTCTCTATTCGCTGCTCGACAATGCCGAGCAGAAAGCCGATCCGCTGATCTCGGCGGCGGAAGAGCTTGCCCGCCTGCGCTCGCGCTCGGTCGACCACGCGCATGAACTTGTCGAGTGGACCGGCAAGGCGTTCGCCGCCTTCGGCATCGACGAGACCAGGGATGAAGCGCGCTACCGCCACGCCGCCTGCCTGCTCGCTGATATCGGCTGGCGCGCCCATCCCGAATATCGCGGCAAGCAATCGCTCAACATCATCGCCCACGCCTCGTTCATCGGCGTCGACCATCCCGGCCGCGCTTTCCTGGCGCTTGTCAGCCTGTTTCGCCACGAGGGCGTGTTCAATGAAGCCGCTCCGGAAATCCGCGGACTGGCGACGCCGCGCTATCTCGAACGGGCACGGGTGCTGGCCGCGCTGCTGCGCGTCGTCTATTTGCTGAGCGCGGCGATGCCGGGTGTCATGCCGCGGCTGAAATGGGAAAACCGCGGCAATGGCGTGCTGGCGCTGGTGCTGCCGGCAGCGCTGGCCGATCTTTACGGCGAGCGGCCGGCCGGCAGGCTGGCGCAACTGGCAAGGGTCACCAACCGCCGGCTGGTGCTGGCGGTCGAGGGCGGGCCTAGCGTTTCGGTGAAGTAGGCTGTCTCAGCCAACTAATCTCTGCTCCGCCTCAAGGCAATCGTTTCAGGTTTTGCGCCGCCCCTCATTGCCCTGCCGGGCATTTCTCCCCGTATAGCGACGGGGAGAAAGATGCCTTCGGAACGGATTTCGCTTACTTCCAGCGTTGCAGAAAGAGTGCCGGGGTCGCGGCCAGCTTCCTTCTCCCCGTCACTATACGGGGAGAAGATGCCGGCAGGCAGATGAGGGGCGGCGCCGACTTCTGCAGGTGGACGAGTCGAGCGCTAGCTTTTGCGTGAAGCGATTGCCCTGGGCATCCGTCCGTCGGCCGACCAGGCGCCCGCACCAGCCATTGCCAGCGCCAGGAAACCGCCTGATATGGCGATGTCCTTCATCAGCATCTGCGAATGCAGGAAGGTCAGCGTCGGATCGTCGCCACCTTGGCCATAGTGGCCGATGAAGCCCGCCGCGATGCAGAAGGCGGCGAGCAGCAGCGCCACGATCGGCGTCTTGAAGCCGACGAGGATGAGCAGCCCGGCGATCAGCTCGAACAGCCCGGTGCCCCAGGCAGCGAGCGTCGGCAGCGGCAGGCCGAGGCCGGCGAAATAGCCCGATGTGCCGGCGATGTCGGCAAGCGCATGGAAGCCGGACGGCACGAACAGCGCGGCGAGCAGCAGCCGGGAAAGCAAGAGCAGCGCATTGCGAGGCATGGTCTCCTCCGATATCGGCGGCCGATGCTAGCAGAGTTCCAGCCAGCAGATATAAACCGACAACGAAAAAGGGGCGCGGAAAATTCCGCGCCCCTTTGTTCAGGAAATGCTGGGCCGCTTCAGCCGCGCTTGGCGTCGATCGAATACGCGCCTGGACCCGACGAGGCGAGCACGAGGAAGCCGCCGGCGATGCCGAGGTTTTTCATGAAATTGATCATCTGCATCTGATCGGCCCAGCCGGTGTGGGCGACCAGTGCGGTGGCAACGGTGAAGATCGCCATCACCCAGCCGACGATCCGGGTCTGGAAGCCGACCAGGATGGCGAGCCCGCCAAGCAGTTCGATCAGGCCGACGACAATGGCGGTCACCATCGGCAGCGGCAGGCCGAGGCTGCCGAAATAGCCGGCCGTGCCGGCAATCGCCGTCAGCTTGCCGAAGCCGGAAAGCAGGAAGATGACCGAAAGCAGGATGCGGCCGAGCAGGATCGTGCCCGAGGCGCCGGAGGCGGTGCCGGAACCGGCAAACGAAGTGTTGGTGGACGTGTTGGTGGACATGCGTAACTCTCCAGAAGGGTTTGGCCAAACGACTTGGGATAGCCGTCCAGTTAGCGCATGCCGACTGTTCACCAAAGACGTCAGATTGGTTACGGATTGTTCACCGAGGTAACGTTTTCGCGATCAACTTACCCTGGGTGCGTCATGTCCTCCGGCCGCACCAGCCGCTCATAGTCGGCTTCGCTGACCAGCCCGGTGGCCAGCGCTTCCTCGCGCAGCGTTGTGCCGTTCTTGTGCGCCGCCTTGGCGATGTTGGCGGCGTTGTCATAGCCGATCGTCGGCGCCAGCGCCGTCACCAGCATCAGCGAACGGTCGAGCGCTGCCTTGATGTTGTCTTCGCGGGCCTCGATGCCGACGACGCAATTGTCAGTGAACGACAGGGAAGCGTCGGCCAGCAACTGCACCGACTGCAGGAAACAATAGGCCATCAGAGGATTGTAGACGTTGAGCTCGAAATGGCCCTGGCTGCCGGCGAAGCTGATCGCCGCGTTGTTGCCGAACACCTGCACGCAAACCTGCGTCATGGCCTCGCATTGTGTCGGATTGACCTTGCCCGGCATGATCGAGGAGCCCGGTTCGTTTTCCGGCAGCGACAATTCGCCGAGGCCCGAACGCGGGCCCGAGCCGAGCAGGCGGATGTCGTTGGCGATCTTGAACAGCGCCGCCGCGCAGGCATTGATGGCGCCGTGCGAGAAGACCATGGAATCATGCGCGGCCAGCGCCTCGAACTTGTTCGGCGCGGTGACGAAATCGATCCCGGTGATTGCGGCGATGCGCGACGCCACTTTTTCGGCAAAACCGACCGGCGCGTTGAGGCCGGTGCCGACCGCGGTGCCGCCCTGTGCCAATTCCTGCAGGCCGGGCAGGGTCATCTCGATGCGCTTGATCGACGAGGCGACCTGAGCCGCATAGCCCGAGAATTCCTGGCCAAGCGTCAGCGGCGTGGCGTCCTGCGTGTGGGTGCGGCCGATCTTGACGATGTGGGCGAATGCCTTGGTCTTGGCCTCGAGTGCCGCATGCAAATGTCTCAGCGCCGGCAGCAGATCGTGGATGATGCGCTCGGCGCAGGCTATGTGCATGGCCGTCGGATAGGTGTCGTTCGACGACTGGCTCATGTTGACGTGGTCATTGGGATGCACCGGCTTCTTCGACCCCATGACGCCGCCCAGAAGCTCGATCGCCCGGTTGGAAATCACCTCATTGGCGTTCATGTTGGACTGCGTGCCCGAGCCGGTCTGCCAGACGACCAGCGGGAAATGTTCGTTCAGCTTGCCGTCGATGACCTCCTGGGAGGCCTCGACGATGGCCTTGCCGATCGCCGGATCGAGCCGCTTCAGCTCCATATTGGCTTCGGCGGCCGCCCGTTTGACGATGCCTAGCGCCCGCACGATCGACGCCGGCTGTTTCTCCCAGCCGATCTTGAAATTGGCCAGCGAACGCTGCGCCTGCGCGCCCCAATAGCGGTCGGCGGCGACCTCGATGGGACCGAACGTGTCGGTTTCGGTTCTGGTCTCTGGCGCGCTCACGAAGTCTCTCCGGTTTGCAATTTGCAAACGGCGTATCGCGTTGCACAAACGCCTTCAAGCGGAGATTGCGGACGATGGGGATGCAAATCGGTTGAAGGGACTGGCAATCTCCCCCCTCGTGGGGGAGATGCCCGGCAGGGCAGAGGGGGGCGCGAAGGATCGCCAACGTTGTTCACCCTGCAACCAGCGGAGAAGGACAACAAGCCTAAGGGCGGAATTGCGATCGATGAGAAGTCGGCGGGACAGCGCCCCCCTCTGTCCTGCCGGACATCTCCCCCACAAGGGGGGAGATTGGCAGCTTCGCCGACCGCTCCTCACCCCGCCGTATAGCCGCCGTCGACAGCAAATACACCGCCGCTGGTCCATGCCGCTTCGTCGCTGGCAAGATAGACCGCGATGCCGGCAAGGTCGCCGGTTCGGCCGATGCGGCCGAGCGGGTAGCTGCGCTCGACATAGGCCTTGAGCTCGGCTTGCGCGGCCTCAGGCAGGTTTTCGATCGACCTGCGCCGCATCGCTGTGTCGACCGTGCCGGGCGCGATGGCGTTGACCCTTATGCCGCGCGGCCCGAGCTCGAAGGCGAGCGACTTGGTCAGCGAATTGAGCGCGCCCTTCGACAGCGAATAGAGGCTGGACGGCCGCTTCGGGATCATCTTGTGTGCGAAATAGGACGAGATGTTGATCACGGAAGCCCCGCCCGGCGCGAGATGCGGCAACAGCCGTTGGGTGAGGAAGAATACGGCCGTGACGTTGAGCGCGAACGACTGCTGGAACTGATCCTCGCTGACGGTTTCGAACGGCACCAGGAACGCCACGCCGGCATTGTTGACGAGGATATCGACAGCTGGGCCGCGCCTGGCATGCTCGACCACGGCGTCGATGCCGGCGCTGGCCGACAAATCGGCCGACAGCGTTTCGACATTATCCCCGAGCTGCTTGCGGGCGGCGTCGAGCTTTTTGCCGTCGCGGCCGACGATCAGCACATCCGCGCCTTCGCGCAAAAACGCCTCGGCGATTGCCAGCCCGATCCCGTCCGAGCCGCCGGTGACCAGTGCCCGTTTGCCGCCTAGTCTCATCCAACACTCCCGCGCATTGCCGTCTTCTTTGGCAAGGAGAACAGCGCCGTTGCCAATTGTGGTCAAGCCGCCGGCCCATCCTACAATATGAACTTTCGGCTGATGCGCCTGTCTATTCGGCAGCGGCTGCATCGCGCCGAACAGCCAGGCGGGTAGCGACAAACTCCTTGACCTGATGAATGGCCTGTTCACGCGTAACGCTGCCGGGCTGCAGGCCAAGCCGCAACCACAGCCCATCGATCAGGGCGGTGACGCCGAAAGCGATCTCGTCAGCATCGCGCGCCGGCGCCAGACCGCGCAGGCCGGACAGCAGGTTGGAGCGCATGCGCGCATGAATCACCTTCTGGATGCGGGCCAGCTTTTCGTCGCGCGGCACCTCCGCGCAAAGCGAAAGCCAGGCATGGCAGAGGGACGGCTGGAAGAGATGCGGCTCGAAATTGCCTTCGATGATGGCATCTATCCGTTGCATTGGCGTGCGCGCCTGTCTCAGCCGCTCGACCACCGCATGCCGCAGCACCAGGTTCGATTCGCGCATGGCGTGCTCGAACAGTTCCTGCTTGCTGTTGAAATAATGCAGCACGATGCCCTTCGACGCGCCGGCCTGCGCCGCCACCTTTTCTATGGTGGCGCCAGCTATGCCTTCGCGCTGAAGCACGGCAAAGGCGGCTTGCCGCAGCTCTTTGCGGCGTATGTCGCTGAGACGCTTGAGTTTCACGGGGCCGGATCCATGCATCGAAAACCGACGTTGACATTTTCGTCCGCCGAGATCAAGAATTGACCGTTGGGACAATATAAAAACCGAATGGTCGACGCCCGTTGGTGAAATGAGGAGAACCGAAATGCTTCGTAGCCTTGGAATAGGCGCCTCGCTCGGCGTCCTGCTGGCGACCCAGCCGGTCTTTGCGGCTGAACCCGAGCAATGCAAGGTCGTGCGCATGGCCGAGCCTGGATGGAACGACCTTGCCTTCACCACCGGCGTTACCAGCGTCTTGCTCGATGCGCTCGGCTACAAGCCGGCAAGCTCGCTTCTGGGCATCAACGTCATCTATGAATCCTTGAAGAACAATGATTTGGACGTGTTCCTTGGCTATTGGGATCCGGCGATGATCACCTACTACGAGCCCTATAAGAAGGACGGCTCGGTAGACGATGTGCGCGTCAATCTCGTCGGCGCCAAATACACCTTTGCCGTGCCGACTTACGTCTGGGAGGCCGGTGTCAAGGATTTTGCCGACCTGCAAAAGTTCGCCGACAAATTCGGCAGGAAGATGTACGGCATCGAGCCGGGCTCCAACCAGCTGATGATGGACGCCATCGCCGATAAGTCGCTCGGCCTCGATGGTTGGCAGGTCGTCGAATCGAGTGAAGCCGGCATGCTTTCCGAGGTCGGCTACGAGATCAAGGAAAAGCGCTTCATCGTCTTCCAGGGCTGGGCGCCGCATCCAATGAACACGATGTACGACTTCAAATATCTGAGCGGCGGCGACAAGTTCTACGGCCCGAACTTCGGCGCCGCGACGGTGACGACGCAGGTGCGCAAGGGCTATCTGCAGCAATGCCCCAATGTCGGGCAGTTGCTGAAGAACCTCGCCTTCGACATCGATTTCGAAAACCTCGGCATGGGCTATCTCATCAATGACGGTATGAAGCCGGAGGAAGCCGGCCTGAAGGCGGTCAAGGAGAATCCGGATAGGCTCGGCGCCTGGCTGGCCGGTGTCACCACATTCGATGGCAAGCCCGCACTCGACGCAGTCAAGCAGCAGCTCGGCCTGTGATATCGGCCTATCAGGCGGGTTGGAACGGCCGCAAGCGCAGGGTCGGTGCCGGCTGCACTGAAACGGCCTGCGTCGAAATCGCCGGGCAGGAGCCCGCGCTGGTGCTGGTGCACGGCTTCTCCGACACGAGCCGCAGCTTCTCCTTGCTGGCGCCGCATCTCGCCGGGCGCCGGCTTGTCATTCCGGACCTGCGCGGGCATGGCGCCTCGCCGGCCGGGACACGCGGCTTCGCCCCGGCGGATTTCGCGGAAGATGTGGCGAGTTTGATCGAGCGATTGCGGCTCCAGCGGCCGGTTCTGGTCGGGCATTCCCTGGGCAGCATGGTGGCGATCGAGGCAGCCGCGCGCTACCCCGAGATGATCGGCGGCCTTTTGCTGATGGCCGGAACGCTGCGGCCGCAGATCGGTGAGGACCACCCGATGACCATTGGTGTGCGGGCGCTTCGAGATCCGATATCGCCGGCCGATCCGTTCTATGACTATTGGCATGCCTGCGAGGCCGAGGTTCCAGCGGACTTCCTGACCATGGCTGCAAAGGAGGCGTCAGCCATGCCGGCGGCACTTTGGCGCGCAATCCTCGAGAAGGTTCGGCGCGTCGATTTGACCGACAAGGCGCGCACGCTGCGCCTGCCGGCGCTTGTCATTGCTGGCGGGCGCGACCTGCTCTTCGACGAAACGCACCAACGGCGGCTCCTCGAAGAAATCCCTAGCGCCGCGTTCGTGAGCGCGGTGCGCTGTGGCCACAATCCGCATTGGGAGGACCCGGCATTGGTCGCGGCAGCCATCGCCCGCTATTTCAAGGTCCGGACCAAAGCTGGACCCCAGCCGACAGCCGAAGCGACAGGCAATCCGGGCTGAGACCGGTCATGAACCTTTCCGAATACGTGGCGCTGGATGCCGTCGCCCTGGCCGGGCATGTTCGCTCGGGCGAATTATCGGCCGTCGAGGTCGTCGAAGCGGCTATCGAAGCGATCGAAAGCATCAATCCCGCCATCAACGCCGTGACACTGATCGATGCGGACCGGGCGCTTTCCGGCGCGGCAAGCTGCAACCGGCAGGCCGCACTCGCCGGCATTCCTTTCCTGGTCAAGGACACCGGCGTCAATGTGCGGGAGTGGCCGACGACGCACTCGTCGCTCTACTTCAAGGATGCCGCGCCGAAGCCCGACAACGAGATCGTCCGGCGCTGGCGGGCCGCCGGTCTGATCTTGCTGGGCAAGACAAACACGCCTGAATTCGCCAACGACTTCGTGACCGAACCCAGCTTTCGCGGCCCCACCTTGAACCCCTGGGATCCTTCGCTGACGGCGGGCGGCTCAAGCGGCGGAGCTGCTGCGGCGGTGGCAAGCGGTATGGTGCCGGTCGCCCACGGTTCCGATATCGGCGGCTCGATCCGGGTGCCGGCTGCCTGTTGCGGCGTGTTCGGCATGAAGCCGTCGCGCGGGCTCACGCCTGTCGGGCCTGGTCAAGGTCAGGTCGGCGCCGGGCTCTACGCCGAGAACGTCGTGTCCCGCACCGTTCGGGACAGCGCCGCCATGCTGGACATGACTGCCGGTCCAGAACAAGGAGCGCCTTACTCCGTGTCGAAATCGGTGCCGTCCTACCTGGACTGGCTGTCTTCCCCCGGCGAGCGACTGCGCGTCGCGTGCCTGGCGCACCGGCCGGATGGCACGCCGGTCGCGTCCGAGATCGGGGGAAAATTCCAGGAAGCCGTGATCCTCCTCGAGGAAATGGGGCACGAGGTCACAGAGGCGCGTTTCCCGCGGGAAGCCAGCGCCGGAGCGGACTGGAGCATTTTCTGGATGTCGGAGGTTGCGCGGCTGGTTGACGAGCGCGCCGATGAGATCGGGCGGATGCCGGCGGCTGGCGAAATCGAAAGCCTGACTCGTCACGCGCTCGACTGTTTCCGGCGGTCTTCGGCCGCCGACTATCTCAGGGCGCAGGACCACGTGCACAGCGCTTCGCTGGCGATGGCGATGGCGTTCGATGCGTTCGACCTGATCATGACGCCGACCACGGCCGACCTGCCGCCCCGGCTTGGCGCCATCCATGGCGATGGTGCTCTCTTCGATTACGAGGCTTGGGCGAGCCGAGCTTACGGCTTTGCGCCTTTCACAGAAATCTTCAACGTCACCGGGCAACCGGCCGCCAGCCTGCCGTTGTTCCAGTCGAAAGGCGGCCTGCCGATCGGCATCCAGCTCATTGGCCGCAAGAACGAGGATCACCAGCTGCTTCGCATTTCCCTTGACCTGGAGCAGGCAACCGCATGGACCACGCGCTACCAAGCGATCCATGCCAGGCATTTTCCGGCGTGAACCAGACCGGGAGTCCAGCGCACATAGCTGGCTTCGACGGCGTTGGTCATGCCGGCGTTGGCTGCCCGAACAGCGATCGCGCCGTCGGCGCCAGGCGCAGAACCTCCATGGGCCTGGCAAATTCCCACTGCGCGGTCTGCTCGAATGCCTGCCATCTCGGGGAGGCAGCCAAGGCTGCCTCATGGCGGGCATAGGCTTCGGTGCTGTCGAAACCCGCGATGCTGATGAAGACGTTTTCGCCGGCCCGCACCGGCAACCGCGGAAAGCTGTTTTCGGCATGTTCGGTGATGAAGGCGGCCAGCGGCCGTGCGCCAAGTGCGGCAAGCACCGGAAGAGCCCCGGTCTGGAAATCCCTGGCGAAGCCGGCTTCCAGGCCCGGTCGCAAATGATGAATCCTGATGACAACAATTGCCTGCAAATCATTGCTTACGGTTGGTTTTTCGAAATCCGGTGTAACTGCCCGCTGCGATCCCGAGAGGTCTAGGCCGGCGCCTGGCCAGGCCGGCTTCAGCAGCAGCACGTCGTCGGATGAGATCATCGTGGCGTTGGCGGCGTCGCGCCAGGCAGCCCAGACCGGCCCGTCATAGAAGGCGGTCAGAGCGTTTTTCCGCGCTTCCATGCCATCGAAGCCGCGCAGCCAGACGAACATGTCCGGCCGGTCGAGATCGCGGAACTGGCCGATGATGGTCATCCCCGCCGTTTCCTGGCCCTCGATCAGCTGATTGTCGAAGATGCCGATCAGTGTCTCGCGCCGGCCGGGTTTCAGCGTGTATTGCCTGAGTTCGACGACGGGCGAGGCGAGCAGATCGGGATTAGGTATGGCGTTCAAAGGCAGGTTCATCGCGCGAGCTCCAAAACAGGACAGTCATCCTGTTTTACAAAACAGACCGATTGTCCTGTTTTGTCAATGTGCTATCGTGTGAAGATGTCAGCAGAGATATCCGCTCGCCCAAGGTCGCGGGCTCAAAAACGCACCAACGATCCCGAAGGCATGCGCAAAAAGGTGCTCGATGTCGCCGAGGAGGCGTTTCAGGCACGCGGCTATCATGCATCCAGCATGGGCGACCTGATGGCGACGGCGGGCGTCACCGGCGGCGCGCTGCACCACCATTTCCCAACCAAGAAGGCGCTGGCGCTCGCAGTGATCGAGGAGCGGGTCGCCGCCGCGGTTGAAGAGACATGGATCGCGCCGGTGCGGATGGCTCCCTCAGCGCGCGAGGGCGTGCGCTCCGTGTTCGCGGCCGTCGCGGCGGAGCTGGAGCGGCAGGGTTTCGTGCGCGGCTGCCCGCTCAACAACCTGGCGCATGAACTGTCGCTTGCCGATCCGGATTTCCGCATTGCCCTTGCCAGCATTTTTTCTACCTGGCGTCAGGCGATCGCCGACAAGATCAGGGCCGACCAGCAGGCGGGCCGGGAGCAGGGCATCGATCCGCAGCGCTTCGCAGCGTTGGCTGTCGCCAGCTATTCCGGCGCCATGTCGATGGCCAAGACCGCGCAGGACGCAAGCGTGCTGCGCGATTGCCTGATGGCATTGGAACAGGGAGTCACGAGGCGACGTCGCAGGATACTGCACAGAGCGCTTTAACGCTGGCAGGACAGAGGCCGCAGTCGCTGATATCGCGACCGAGGCGGGGAGGCCGAGCTCTCCTAATTCGGCAGCGGCTTGATCAGCTCGTAGCCGACCACGCTTTCGGCACTGGTGCCCTCGTCATAGCGCCTGGCCACAACTGCCTGCAGGTCGGGTGCGTAAAGCGCGATGAATTCGTCCCGCGTCTCGCCGGCCTCGCTCCTGATCGTCTGCTTGACCGCGAGCACGGAGTATTTGCAATCACCCAGGCTGAACGTCTCCTTGCCCTTGACGTTGATCTCCAGCGTCTCGGTGCCCTTCGGCGGCTTGTTCGGTGCGAGACGGGCAAATACGATCTTGCTCTTGGCACCCGCCTTCAGCGGGAACACCTTCCTGAGATCGGAAAACGGGATCATCGCCAGCTGCCCCGTGCTGCTGTCGCGAAACACTTCGATCAGCCCGCCGAACAGGTACTGCGACTGCGGCGATTGCGACTGGTATTTGTTGGCAACCGCCACCATTCCGCCCGCCGCCGGACGAAATTCGCTGTGGATGCGGGCCTTTCGAGAATGAAGCCGGCCTTGGCCGATTTGGCGTCGATGCACCCGGCGCCATGCGCTGCGCTCGTCACCGCCAGAATCGCCATTGTCATGCCGATGGATGTAGCTTTCATGGCGTCCTCCTCTGCCCGCGCAAGTTGAATGCCGAAAGCAATGCCAGACCTGGGAGAACGTGTCGACACACTTTGCGAGCAACTGGACTGCCGGTCCGCGTCGTGCTGAATTTTAGCGCATGATGCATCGTATTTCCGCCCGGCCGGTTTCCCGGCGCAGGTTCCTGATGAAGGCAGCGGCCGTTGCCGCGGCCGGCGCCGTTTCGCGCCCGGCCTTCGGCCAGACCGGGCAGCGCATCCCGCCGATCGACGCCACTTTTCTGTTCATCGCCGATGTCCATGCCTGCCGCATGGCAAACGGATTGAGCCCGCATTGCGAGCAGGAGGGCAAGACAGACGCTGCCTTGCTGCGCAATGTCGCCGCACTCAACGGCGTCGGCGACAGGCAATGGCCGGCTGAAATCGATGGCGTTGCCACCGCCCTGCGCTCGACGGGCAACATCGGCACGCCGCTCGGCCTCGTCGTTGGCGGCGACATCACCGATGATGGCGGCGGCCAGATCACCCAGCCCAGCGAGGGCACGCAGCTGCTTCAGTTCAGCCAGCGCTATCAGCAAGGTGTCGGCCCCGACCATGTGCACATGCCGGTCTATGTCGGCCTCGGCAACCACGACCTCGACCAGAACGGCCCGCGCTCGCATGTCGACTGGTACCGCCGCGAAATGCGCGACTACGTCGAGGTCAACCACCGCCCCGGCGTGTTCTTCAAGCCGCCCGCGCCGGCGACCGACTACGACGTCGGGACCGACTGCTATTCATGGGATTGGGGCGGTCTGCATCTTGTCCAGACGCACCGTTTTGCCGGCGATACCGGCCATGGCGCCGCCAGCAGCCTGCCATGGCTGAAGCAGGACCTGGCGACTTATGCCGGCGACGGCCGCCCGGTCATCCTGTTCCAGCATTATGGCTGGGATACTTTTTCGATCGAAAGATGGGACGCAGCCGAGAAGACCTTCGACGAAGGCGGCAAGGGTCCGCCGCACTGGTGGAGCGAAGCTGACAGGCAGGCGCTGCTGGCTGTGCTGAAGGGTTACAACGTCGTCGGCATCTTCCATGGTCACCAGCACGCGACGCCGATGATCTACCACCGTGACGGGCTCGATTTGTTCAAGCCGAAGGCCGCCTTCATGGGCGGCTTTGCCTTGGCGCGGGTGACCGGAAACAGCATGGATGTGGTGCTGGGCGAAGCCGCAGGAGATCATGGCGAGGTCACCTTCACCAATGCATACAGCAAAAGCCTGACTTTCTGACGGGCAGGAGAGGACGCAAAAAAGGCGGCCGAGCCGCCTTTTCCTGGTTTGCGAAGGGCCACCCTCAAAGCGCCTTCTTCACCTTGTCCTTCACGTCGCCGTAAGCCTTCTGCATCTTGCCGGTCGCCTTGTCGACGTCGCCTTCGGCCTCGGTGCGCCTGTTGCCGGTGGCCTTGCCGGCGGTCTGCTTGACCGAGCCCTTGGCTTGCTTGGCAACGCCGGCAACCTGATCCTTGTTCACCATCGCGCATCTCCTGAACCGTTCGCCTGGAGAAACGGTCGCGGATCGCTTAGGTTCCGGGTTCTGCCCGTCGATTGGGATAGCTTCCGGCCGCGAAGCCGACAGGATAGGGTGCGCGAGAAGCCCGAACAGACAGGGCCGGAGGGACAATGGCTGAATTCACGCTCTTCATCGGCAACAAATGCTTCTCGTCCTGGTCGCTGAGGCCATGGCTGGCGATGAAGCATCTGGAGATCCCGTTCGAGGAAGGTCTTGTGCGCCTGCGCACGCCCGAGACCGCGGCCAATCTGGCCAGGATATCGCCGACCGGCCAGGTGCCGGTGCTGAACCATCGGCTGCCGACTGGCGAGGTCCGGATCGTCTGGGAAACCCTTGCCATCCTTGAATATCTTGCTGAGCTGTTTCCCGAGAAAAAGCTCTGGCCGGCCGACATCGGCGCTCGTGCGCTGGCCCGCTCGGCGGCGACAGAGATGCATTCGGGCTTTCGCGAGGTCCGCTATGGCTGGCCGATGAATTTGCGCCGGCCGAAAGGCCACAGGCCGCTCGACGCCGAAGGTGAGGCGCAACGGGCGCGCATCGAGGATTTGTGGCGGCAATGCCGCGAAAAGCACGGCAAAGGCGGCCCGTTCCTGTTTGGCCATTTCACCGCGGCCGACGCCATGTACGCGCCGGTCGTCACCCGCTTCGACACCTATGGTGGCACGCTGGCAACCGATACCCGCGCCTATGTCGACGCCGTGCTTTCGATGCCGGCGATGCGCCACTGGTATGCCGAGGCGGCGAAAGAGCCTTGGCCGGAGCCCGGCCCAGACGAGTAGAACCAAGCAAAGCCGGTCTTCCACTTCGCGGCCCGCGGCCTATCTGAAGATCGGGCAGGGGCCTTGGAGATTTCACAATGACAGCTGTTTCTTCCGCACTGGCCGGCAAGGTCGCGCTTGTCACCGGCGCCTCCTCGGGCATCGGCGAGGCAACGGCTGTGGCGCTGGCCGCCGCCGGGGCCAAGGTTGCGATTGCCGCACGCCGCGCCGATCGTCTCGAAGCGCTGGCCGCGCGTATCGAAAAGGCCGGCGGCACGGCGCTCCGCATCGAGGCCGACGTCACCAGCAATGACGATGTCACGGCCATGGTCGACAAGGTTGTCGCCGAATGGAGCCGTCTCGACATCCTCGTCAACAATGCCGGAGTGATGCTTCTGTCGCCGGCCGCCGAGGCGAGGCTCGACGACTGGCGCCGCATGGTCGAGCTCAACCTGCTGGCGCTGATGGGCGTCACCAAAGCGGCGCTGCCGCATCTGAGGGCCGCCAAGGGTCACATCGTCAATGTCTCGTCGGTCGCCGGCCGTGTCGCCAATCCGGGCGCCAGCGGCTACGCGGCAACCAAGTTCGGTGTCGTCGGCTTTTCCGAATCGCTGCGCCGCGAAGTCTACGCCGACAAGGTTCGCGTCACCGTCATCGAGCCCGGCCTGGTGCGCACAGAGCTCGGCGACCACATCACCAATCCGGCGTTCAAGGCTGATCTGGATAAGCGGCTTGCCGCCATGGAGGCGCTGACCGCCGAGGACATCGCCGCGGCCATTTTCTACGCCGTGAGCCAGCCGGCACATGTCAACGTCAACGAGATCGTCATCCGCCCGACCGACCAGGAACGGTGAACGGCGTCAGATATTTCGCTACGCTTCGAATCCCGCTCGCAGGAAATCGCCACACTCCTCGACCAGCCGCGACGGGTCCCTCGCGAGATAGACGCCGAAATCCGCCATCGGCGCCGGCGGCAGGTTGAAGCGTCCGTTGAGGCTTTGGCAGTCGGGCGGTAGTCCTTCCTGCAGCAGAAGCCCGATGCCAAGCCCGGCCCTCAGCGCCGAGATCAGTGTCGCGAAGGTCGACACGCGGCAGCCGATCTTCCAGCCGATCCCGGCCTCGGCGAGCGAGGCCAGCATCCTGTCCTGCCAGGAGCAGGCGCCTTCGAAGATGATCAGCGGAAGCTCGACCTCGTCATCGATCTCGATCATGCGGCTTGCCGCCCAGACCAACTGTCGTGACAGATGGCCTCGCGGCGCCTTTGTGAAGCGCGCCGGATCGGCCATGACGATGTCGCATTTTCCTTCGCCCAGCGACTTGCTGAGATCGCTGCTGCTGGCCGACGTCAGCTCGATCTCCACGGAAGGATGCCGGCGGCGGAAGTCGGCGATGATCAACGGCAGCCGTGTCACCGCCAAATCTTCGACGATGCCCAGCCGGACACGGCCGACCAGCCTGCGGCCTTCTATCTCGCGCCTGGCATCGTCGCCGATCGCGATGGCCTTGCGGGCGAAGGCGAGCAGGATCTCGCCGGCCTCGGTCAGCGTCACGCCGCGCGGCGAACGGCGCAGCAGCTCGGCTCCGACTTCGCCCTCGAGGCGCTGAAGCTGCATGCTCACCGCCGCCTGCGTGCGGGCAAGCCGATCGGCGGCCCGGCTCACCGTTCCCGTATCGGCCACGGTGACGAAGGCGCGCAGCAGCCGGACGTCGATATCTCCAGTCATAAGAATTCCTGATAGCTGTGTCAGCACTATCAGGCTATCCGAAAGCCCGATCTGAATTCAAGGTCCGCTCGCGCCAACGAAAACAGGAGCAGCCACCTTGTCCTACAGAAGAAGATTTGAGGGGCTCGGTGTCGCCTGGCCGTCGCTCGATCGGCCTGCTTTGCCGTTCTCGCCGACGGCTCGGGTCGCCGACATCGTCTATGTCTCCGGTCAGATCCCCGAGATCGGGCAGGAGATCGCTGCGATCGGCCAGGTTGGCGCAGAGATCGATCTGGCCGCGGCGCGGAACGCCGCCCGGCTCTGCGCGGCCAACATCGTCTATTGGCTCGACAAGGAACTGGACGGCAATCTCGACCGCGTCGTGAAATTCGCCAAGCTGACCGTCTATGTGAACGCGGCGGCCGGCTTTGCGGCCTATTCGGAGGTCGGCAACGGAGCATCCGAATTTCTGCTCCATGTTTTCGGCGAGCGTGGCGAGCATGCCCGCTGCTCGCTCGGCATGGCCGGCTTGCCGGCCAATTTTCCGGTCGAAGCCGACGCCATTGTGCATGTCCGCTGATGCACGCCCAAAGCATGCACTCAGGGCTTATCCGGGAGTGCGCAGCGAAACCAGGGGAGGCTTGGCTTGATAAGTACAAATTTTGAGGGGCGGAAGGCGCTGGTTCTCGGCGGAGGCAAGGGCCTGGGTTTCGGCGTCGCCGAATCGCTCGCGGCGAAAGGCGCCGAGATCATCCTGGCCGGACGAGGGAAGGAGACCCTGGATGCGGCGCGGCGCGCGATCGAGTCCGCCGGCCCCGTCTGCTCGACCTTCAGCGCCGATCTTTCCGATAACGACAGCGTCTCCCGGCTGATCCGTGCCATCGAGGACGAGCATCAGCGGATCGACATCGTCCTGCTCAATGGCGGCGGCCCGCCGCCCTTCGCGGCCAGCGTCTTCGATGCGAGCGTCTGGGAGAAGCAGTTCACCAGCATGGTGCTGAGCCAGATGCGCATCGCCATTTCTCTCCTGCCAGGCATGCGGTCGCGGCGCTGGGGGCGCATCATCGCCGTTTCCTCCACGTCCGTCCGCGAGCCGATCCCCGGCCTCACCGCTTCGAATGCGTTGCGCGCGTCGCTTGCCGGCTGGGCCAAGACGCTGGCTGGCGAAGTGGCGGCGGACGGCGTCACCGTCAACCTGTTGCTGCCTGGCCGTTTTGCGACGGACCGGACGAAACAGTTCGACGCGATGGACGCCGCCGACAGGGGTGTGGACGCTGCTGTGATCGCCGCCGAGAGTCAGGCCGAAATCCCGGCAAAGCGCTACGGGACCCCCGCCGAATTCGGCGCGGTTGCCGCATTCCTGGCCAGCGACGACGCCGCCTATATCACCGGCGTGGCTTTGCCGGTGGATGGCGGGTTCAGCCGGGCCATGCTGTGAGGGGCAGGGTGCAGCGGCGCGAATGGTCGCATCACAGGAACGCCCCTCGTGCCTTTTATCTGCGCGGGGGGCGTCCTGTTTGTCGTCCGCCTCTCTCAAGATCGCTCTTTCAAGAACGGCTTTCGACACCGAAAGAATGCCCGCGGTGCCAAAATGGTTCCCGGCTGATTGGTTTTTTCGGCGGGCAATAGCCCGGCTTTCGCCGTCCGATGTGCTGGCGCGGGCCGCCGCCGCGCGTCTCCGCGAGTGTGGAAAATCAAAAAAATTGACACAACGCGCAAAGAAGTCTATAAGAATTTTGTCGATATTTGTTTGACCGACTTTTGTTATCCGCGTGCTTAGGCGCGCCTTTGGCGAACTTCCCCCATCAAAATCGAGACAAACGTTGTTGTGCATCCGCATGACGGCGAACGAATATTTGCCATGGAAAGGGTTCGTTATGAGCACAGGCACAGTTAAATGGTTCAACGCCACCAAAGGTTTTGGTTTTATTCAGCCTGACGACGGTTCTGCCGACGTTTTTGTCCACATCTCAGCCGTCGAGCGTGCCGGAATGCGCGACATCGTCGAGGGCCAGAAGCTTGGCTACGAGATGGTCCGCGACAACAAGTCGGGCAAGATGTCCGCCGACCAGTTGAAGGCGGCCTAAAACGGAATTAAGCCTCACCGGTGACCACGGATGTACTGGCACCGGTGAATGGCAAATTCCAGCGCATGATCGCGGGGATGTTAAGTCCCCGCTCATGCGCATGAGAAGAACGTTTCCTTGCGCGTCTCTCGGGATGCGCGGGCGCTCTCATGGAAGGTCAGGCGGTGCCTGGCCTTTTTCATTTTTGCGCTTCGATCGCCGAAAGAGCGCCGCTCGACGGCCCGGACGTGCTAAGGACGTTCCAGCAATTTGAAACCGGCTGCCGTATTGCTTTGTGCGGGATCCTGGCCGAAAGACCAGTCTCGCCACTTTTCCGCGGCGTGCTCCGAACCGGGAGAAAGACCTTGACCGCAACTTCAAAGAAACCCCGCGACCAGGCCGAATCCATTTTCAGCAAGACGCGGACCCAGTCGATGTCGCTCGACCGCATCAATTCCGAACGGGATGCCGTCAGCCAAGCCCGCGAAGCCAAGACCGCGCGGCTGCGCGAATTGCGCCTGGAGAAGGAAGCCGACGACATGGCGGCGGCGGTTGCGGTCGCGGCCTCGCCGAAACGCGCAGGCAAACGCTGATGGCCACCAAACGCGTGCCTCAAAAGGCGATCGCCGCAGATTCGACCATCGCCGATGTCGTGGGCGAACTAGACAAGCCGGTCGAATATGTCCGGCGCGTGCTCGAAAAGCTCGAGCGCTGCAGGCGTGTCCACGGCGATGCCCAGGTTCGGCTCGGCGTGCGCGGTCGTGCCGAATGCCCCAATTATCTGATCGAATACGTCCGGGAAAACGCCAAGACCCGCGAGCGCGTGACCTTTCAGGATGCCGCCTACAGCGGCAGTACGCATCGCGAGCTGGCGCCCCGGCACATCGAGGAAGCCAGGAACTGGTCGCCCGAAGAAATGAACATCACGGCCGTTTCGGCGCTCATCGGCCGCCTTCGCAATCCGAATGCGCCATCATCGCGTTTCTCTGACGAGGATTGATATGGCAATCAAGTTTTCCGCCAAGGGCCAGCCGGCAGCGCCTGCTGCCGCCGTGAAGCCGGCCAAGCCGGCGGCCGCGCCAAAAACCGGCGAAGCCGCCGAAGCGGGCACCGATCTGTTCAGGTCGCCGGCGGAAGCACCGCCGCGCAAGCCCAAGAAGAAATAGCGCCCTTGCAGCAAAATGCCGACCGGAAATCTGCGCCAAGGCTGCTTGCCCTGGCGGTCGCAGAGGAGTTTTCGTCGCCACAAGAGGGCGCCGGTCCGATTGCCTTCGATTGCCAGACCTGTGGCGCCTGCTGCGCCTACTCGTCCAGATGGCCGCGCTTCTCCACCGAGGATGACGCGCAGCTCGACCTTATCCCGCAAAAATACGTGGCTGCCGACGAAGCCGGTATGCGCTGCGACGGCGCGCGCTGTTCGGCACTGTGCGGCGAGGTCGGCAAGTCAACGGCCTGCGGCATCTACGACATCCGCCCCGACGTCTGCCGCGCCTGCATGCCGGGCGATGACGACTGCCTGATCGCGCGTCGGGCTCAAGGTCTGCCGACGCTGTAATGACGGCCCTCGGGCTGGCGTCTCAGTTTGAATTTCGTCAATCAGATGCGCGAAAGTCGCTGCGGTAGAGGCCGGGCGATCGTCCGGTCAATCGTTTGAATGCCTGCGAGAACGACGGCACCGATTCATATCCGACGGCGTGCCCGATCTCGCCAATGTTCTGGTTCGTTTCCCGCAGAGCCTTGGCGGCAAGGTTCATCCGCCACCGGGTCACATAGGACAGCGGCGGCTGTCCTACCAGTTGAGCGAAGCGACGCGCGAAGGTGGCCCGGGACTGTGCTGCGCCGCTGGCAAGGGAAGCGATGGTCCAGGGATTGCCCGGCCGCTCGTGGATCAGGCGCAAAGCCTGCGCAATGCCTTTGTCGCGCAAGGCGCCAAACCATCCCCCTGTTCCGAGTGGCTGATGTTCGATCCAGGCGCGCAACAAGAAGATCAACGTGCTGTCGAGAAGGCGTGGGGCGACAATGTCGTGGCCGCCGAGATCGGCTTTCGCTTCGACCTGCAGAAGTTCCAGGGCAAGCCGCAGCGGCTCGCTGGTGTCGATCTGATTCCGGGTCAAATGAATCAGCGGAGGAAGCAGCGAAACCATCGGATATGGCCCGACGCCGTCGAGTGAATATCTCGCACAAAGAAGAGTTGTCGCGCCGCTCTCGCTTTTCGGTTCCAGTCCGCTCCGATTTGCGGAAAGGACGGCGGATATCGATGCCGTCGGTGCATCCGCCGGATTGCAAAGGGCATGCCCGATACCGCTCGCGACAAGGATGACATCTCCCTCGCCTAAGCGGATCGGCTCCCTTTCACCGGCTAACCGCAGCCAGCATTCGCCGTTCTGTATGACGTGGATGGCGGCATTCCTTGTCGGATCCACCGAAATACCCCATGGCCGATGCAGGGTCGCGCTGCCGATCATGGCGCTGCCAAATCTCAGCGAAGCAAGAACTTCGGACAAGGCGTCCATGAGAACCATCCTCCAACGATGAATAGGACGACGATATTAGACGATTGGATAAGAATCCAGGCGAATAGCGTATCGACCATCTCACAAGCGTGGCTGATTATGTTGGCAAGATCGGCCTGCGGACGCTCCTGTCCACAACAGGCAGAAGCAGGCACGGGAAGGAGCAAAAACATGCGTGACGAACCATCAAATCCAGTTCCAGCCAAGACCCATAATTTGCTCGACACCAACAAGGCGATCGTCCTGGACTTCATCGACAAAGCAGTAAACCAAGGCAACATCGAAGCTGCTTCGATGCATTTTGGCGAACGCTACATCCAACACAATCCGAACATTGCGGATGGTGCGGAGGGCTTCAAAGCCTATCTGCAGCAGCTCAAGCAGTCATTTCCCCTCGTGAGGGGAGAGGTGAAGCGGATTTTTGCCGAAGGGGATTTCGTCATCGTGCACATGCACGCAAAACGCGAACCGGAGGAGGAAGGCTTGGCCATTGTCGACATTTTCAGGCTGAAGGACAGCAAGCTCGTCGAACACTGGGAAGTTCGGCAGCCTATTGCCGATAGCAAGCTGCACGCCAACAGCATGATCTGAATGCGCATAGGCTCTCAGGCCGGCTTGTGCCCGCATGTTTCGCTGCCGCGGCCTCGGCGTTACCGTCGGCAAGATCACAACAATACAATTTAGCTGGGTCCGAGAATATCCGCCTTGATCGGTTGATCGAAGGTAAGCGCGCCTTCGCTATCGCGTTGTGCCGCTGCAAGCACAGCAGCGGTGATGCCAGATTCGTCATGCTCAACGACTTTTCGCCGCGACGGATCAACAGCTACGACGCGATCCAAAAAGCCTTTCACGGTTCGAAAGACCTCCCGACGAACGTATTGCAATGTGGCCATCCGCGCCAGCATGCCCGATGATACGGCGGTTTCGATCGCGAGTTGGGCCGCTTGCCGGACAATGGTTTCGTCTTCAATCGGCCGCAGGGCGGCGAAGAAATTGCCGGTCGCCAAGGGCTCGACAACGATCAGGACGCCATTTGGGTTAATCACGCGGGCCGCTTCGCCTAGCGCTGCCTGCATCGCCACTTCGGGAACATGATGGAGTGCATTGATCATAACAGCAATGTCGAAAGCCGCGTCGCCGAAAGGCAGCGACTCCGCCACACCTTTCACGAAGCTCGCCTGCGGAACCGCCGCCACCGCTTCGCGAATCGCACCCGCCGCCGGATCGATGCCGCTCACGTCAGCCCCCTCGGCAACAAGCTGCCTTGCGAAGCTGCCAGCACCGCAGCCGATATCAAGAATTCTAAGTCCCGCGATCGACGGTCGCACCGATCTGACAACTGCCAACGGACTGTCTATGAGCTGCACTGCGCGTTTCCCCTAAGGTCCGATGATAAGGGAGGAGCCTCTGCCGGAAGGTCACCCACCTAAAGCGACAAGCTCAGGGCGCATTTCCTCTAGCGTCATTCCCATCCCCAACAGTACCGACACTAGAATCCGCAGCTTGGGTCCAGTGAGATCGCCGGCAAAGACCGCCCCCGCCTTCTCGAGATCCTTGCCTCCGCCATTGCCATAAATCGGCGAGACGCGGCCTTCGCCACATCGTGACGCCACGAACACCGGAACGCCATCGGCGATAATGTCTGCAACAGCCGCTGCGACGGCAGGGGTCGCGTTTCCTCTGCCGAAGCCTTCGAGCACAATCGCTCGTGAGCCGCTTGCCGCCGCAAGGCGGATCAAGCGGTCATCGGAGCCAAGCGCCATGCTTATGAGGTCGACTCGTGGTTCGATGGTGTTCGCTGCATACGTTTTCCGAAGGATAGGCCGGCGTGATACGCTTACGACCGTCCCATCGATTTCCCCTAGCTTACCGTGGTTTCGCGAAACAAACGCATCGACGCGGGAGGTGTGGGCCTTCGTGACGTCACGCGCGGCGTGGAAGTGTTGTTCCAGGAGCACCACCGCGCCGAGACCTGCCGCCAGTGGCGACGCCGCAAGCTTGACGGCATCAGTGACGTTCCGCGGTCCATCGCCGGCGGGATCATCAGCGCTGCGCTGTGCGCCGGTAAACACCACGGGCTTTTCATTCACCAGGAGCAAATCCGCGAGATAGGCGCTTTCCTCCATCGTATCGGTGCCGTGGGTGACCACGACGCCGATGCAATCGTCTTCAGCAAGATGAATGTTGATCCGCTGAACCAGAGCAAACGCCATTGGCAACGTCATCGCGCAGCTGACAATATTCATGAAGTCGTCAACTTTGATGTCGACGTTAGGAGGAATGTCTTGGATCGCACCTCGAAGTTTCTCGCCAGCGACGGTTGCTACGACGTGATCCTCGGCTTCGATGCGCCGCGAAGCGATTGTACCGCCGGTGGTAATTAGGCAAATACACGCCATGCAGGGTGCTTTCGGATGGAGCGACTAATGGTTCACTTGGACATAGCGGATTGAGCGTCAAATGGACGTGGTCACAGAAGTTCAGGGGTACCTTGTTGGCGGATTCTCAATTAGCTCGAATCTTTGTACATCAATATCCATCTTTGCGTCATCAGGGCCTATCGAGAACGTCTCATTCGGGTCACAGACTTGCCGAAGATCATCTCAATGGGAAGGCAAAGAAGCGTCGTGAGCGGACATTCGAAATGAGACACTGCCGGCTCAAGCTGGCTTGTGCCCGCACGTTTCGCTGATTACGCTGCCGGCGGCAGGGCCAGCACCGGGAGACCATCCGTGAGCATTGAATTTTTGTTGACGTCGCTGATAGTCGTGGCTTCGCCCGGCACTGGCGTTCTCTATACGCTGAGCGCCGGGCTTTCGCGTGGTGCGCGCGCCAGCATCATTGCCGCTTTCGGCTGCACGCTCGGCATCATTCCGCACATGGCGGCCGCCATCACCGGCCTCGCGGCTCTGCTGCACACCAGCGCCGTCGCCTTCGAGACGCTGAAATATCTCGGCGTCGCCTATCTTCTCTACATGGCCTGGAACACGCTGAAGGAGAAGGGCGGCCTGAGCGTCGACGAAGATGTCGCGCCGCGCTCCGCCGGCAAAGTGATCACTTCGGGCATACTCATCAACATCCTCAATCCGAAGCTGTCGATCTTCTTCTTTGCGTTCCTGCCGCAATTCGTCAGCACCACCGAATCGCACGCGCTGTCGAAGATGCTGGAGCTCAGCAGCATCTTCATGCTGCTCACCTTCGTCGTCTTTGTCGGCTACGGCGTTTTCGCGGCGTCGATCCGCAGCCATGTCGTGTCGCGGCCAAAGGTGCTGACCTGGATGCGCCGCACCTTCGCCGGAGCCTTTGTCATGCTCGGCGCCAAACTGGCGCTAGCGGACCGGTAGCTCTCTCTGTTTTGACGCAAATTCCGGACGGAAAACCGTTTCACACCTTTCCTGGAATTGCTTACCGCTGCGGATCGGCCGGCCCGCCTTCGGTTTCGGAAGCCTCGCCGCCTCCGAAACCGGGCGCAGCGCGAACACCCAGCCGCCAGGCCGACGGGGGGACGCCGATCATCTTCTTGAAGGCACGGCTGAACGCCGCCTCGGACTCGTAGCCGATTTCCGCCGCTATGTTTGCGACGTTGCTGTTGCCGGTGCTGAGCAGTTCCGAGGCAATCTGCATCCGCCATTTGGCGAGATAATGCACCGGCGGCATCCCGACGAGCCTGGTGAAACGCTCGGCGAGCACGGTGCGCGACAGCGCGGCCTCCTTCGCCAGCGCCTCCACGGTCCAATTGTGCTCTGGCCGATCGTGGATCAGCGCCAGCGCCTTGCACAGGTGCGGGTCGCGCAGGCCAGCCAGCCAGCCGGTGTGTTGCGGTGGAAGCGCCTCCACATAGCGGCGCAGGACGTCGACGAACATGAGCTCGCTGAGCTTGGTGAGCACGGTCTCGCTGCCAGCCCGCTTTTCCGCCACTTCCGAGACTGCCAAACTGATGAACTGGCCAAGCCAGCCGGCATCACCTTTCACGTCCCCGGCCTTGATCACCGGGGGCAATGCATCGAGCAGCGGATTGAACGGCTGTGCGTCGCAGGCAAGATAGCCGCAAACGAGCCTGGCCGAGATCGACCCGTCGCTGACATAGTTGATGTGGAACGGCATTTGGCTGGCGGACGCGATCTCCAGGACATCGGCGGTCGGAGGATCGGCCGCGAGCTCGGGATTGCTCGACATGATGTGCGGGTCGCTGTGGGTGAAGACCACGACTTCGCCGGCCTCCACCGTGATCGCCTCCTTGCCCACGATGCGGGCAAAGCAACGGCCGGCCGTCACCACGTGATAGGAAATCAGGTGGTCCGCGCCGGGAAGGATCTTCGGCAGTATCGATGACGGGGCAGGCGAGCAGACGGCCCATGGATCCTGGGCCTTGATGTCGAAAAACGTCGCGCCGGTGAGACGCACCTTTTTCAAGAGGTCAGACAGAGCGTCCCCGGCCATTCCATCCATGTCCCGTAAGTTGCGCGGCAACCCGGCGCGACATCCCTTTCGAGTTCCGGACGCGCTGTCAAGTGAGGCGGACGCGGCGTCATTCCGTTCATCGCCGGAAGCTTTAAACCCCGTCGGCGCTGAGCTCTGTCTCAAATCAGCTGCTGAGCACAGTCGAACTCAAGAAAAACGAGGATCTAAGTCATGACGGTACATAAGGGCGGATGTTTTTGCGGCGCCGTAGAAATCGAAGTGCACGGAGCGGCCGAGGCGATGGGCTACTGCCATTGCAGTTCCTGTCGTTCGTGGTCGGCGTCTCCCGTGAACGCGTTCACGCTGTGGAAGCCGGAAAACGTCAAGGTCACCAAGGGCGAGGAGTTCCTGTCCGGCTTCGAGAAGTCAAACATGAGCGACCGTCAGTTCTGCACGAAGTGCGGCGGCCATCTGATGACCGATCATCCGCCGCTCGGACTGGTCGACGTCTATGCGGCCACGATACCGACGGTGAAGTTCACGCCGGGGGTTCATGTCAACTACGCCGAGACGGTCCTGCCGATGAAGGACGGATTGCCGAAGCTGAAAGACTTCCCCGCCGAACTCGGGGGCTCGGGTGTGAGCGTGCCGGAGTAACCCGGCAATGACACACGATTTCGAACAGCGACATCTCACGACAGGAGAACATGCATGGACATCACGACATTTCGCGCCACACAGGAGCCGATCAAGGATCTGTATCGCAAGGATGCGCGCGCGGCACTTCTTACGCTAAAGGCCAAGGGCAGTGCCGACGACTCCAAGGTCACCTGCAAGGTCGAGACAGGACGTGGGCTCGCGCTAGCGGGCATCCATCCGAAGGCCGGGGGCAGCGGACAGGAGCTTTGTTCCGGCGACATGCTGCTGGAAGCCCTTGTCGCATGCGCCGGCGTCTCGATGAGGGCGGCGGCCGCCGTTCTCGAAATACCGATCAAGTCGGCCGAAATCTCCGCCGAGGGCGACGTCGATCTTCGCGGCACGCTCGGCGTCACCGAAGGTGTGCCGGTCGGCTTCAAAGAGATCCGCCTGCGGTTCGACATCGAGACCGACGTTGCGCAAGACCGGCTGACTGACCTGCTCGAGCTCACCGATCGCTACTGCGTGATCTTCCAGACGATCCAGCGCAGTCCCAAGACCTTCGTGAAGCTTCACAAAATCGTGCGGTAACCACGACCTGCCCGGAATCCTAAACTTTGGGATTCCGGGCTGGGCCTGAGCGCGGCCTCACTGAATGCAGCTTGGCTGAATGCAGCTTGTCGCGCCAAGCGCTATCCCTTCACATAGCCCATGGCCTCGACGATCTGCCCGTCCGCCACGCGCATCAGGTTGACGCCGCGCAGCGAATTGCCGTCGGCCATCCAGTAGCGCCAGCGGATCGTCGCCCGGTCGCCGGCGACGAAGGTTTCTTCGATGTCGAAGCGCGTGCCGGGTCCGGTCGCAATCGCCGACCACAGTTCGACGCAGGCGCCCTTGCCGATGCGGCGGGCGCCATCCGGGGCCGGCGTGGTGTTCTCGATCACGCAATCTTCCGCCACCAGATCGTCGAGCGCCGACGGGTCGTGGCGCTGGAAGACGTCGTTGTAGCGCCGCATGACCTCGGCCGTTTCGGCGGAGCGTTTGGCCGCGGCGATGTCAATGATGAGTTCCTGTTTCATTGGATATTCCTTCCCTTCAGTGATCGGTAGCGGTTTCAACGAGGCGGGCCTTGAGCGTGATCGCGGCGACGCCGGCCAGCGCCCGCGACACGAGGCAGTTCTCCTTGGCCGTCTGCGCCAGCCGCTCGAAATCCCCCGCCGCCAGCGCGGCGACGCTTGCCTCCGTCTCCAGCTCGATACGGGTGATCGTCGGTCCGGCCGCGGTGGCGCCGAGATGCGCTTTCGCGATCGTGTGGATACGCGCGGGAGTGTAACCTTCGCGGCCGAGGATGGCGCTCAGCGCCATCGAGAAGCAGCCGGCATGCGCCGCCGCAATCAATTCCTCGGGGTTGGTGCCGGGACCGTTCTCGAAACGCGACGGGAAGGAGTAGGCGCCTTCGAACACGCCGCTGCCGAGCCTCAGCCGGCCCGAGCCTTCTTTCAACGATCCCTGCCATTGAGCCTCTGCTTCACGAATGGTCATTGTGTCTCTCCTTTTAGTTTGAGGGGCTCGATCAGATTCTGGGGCGAACCAGTCAGGCGCCGTTGACGACCACTTTCCCGAAGACGTCGCCTTGCTGGAAATAGCGGTAGGCGTCATTGGCCTCGTCGAAGGCGAACACCTTGTCGATGATGGGCTTAAGCCGATGCACGGAGATGGCGCGCAGCATGGCTTCGAGATTGGTGCGATTGCCGACGAACAGGCGGTTGATGGTGGCGAGGCTGCGCTGGTAGACCGGGCCGGGGATCTGCACCGTCCCGCCTTTCGCATCCTGTATGGTGAGAAGCACGATGCGCCCGTAAAGGGCGCAGGCGATCATCGATTGCGCGAAGGTCGGCGGGCCGCCGGTCTCGACGACGAGGTCGATGCCGCCGGTCTGCTCGCGCACCGCAGCACCCCATTCCGGCATGTCGGCGGTCGAGACGACGAGGTCGGCGCCCAGCGCCCGCAGCCGGTCCAGCTTCTCGCTGCGCGAGGTGACGGCCACGACACGGCAGCCGAGCAGCTTGGCAAATTGCAGCGCAAACAGCGCGACACCACCTGAACCGATGACCAGAACCCATTGGCCGGGCTTCGGCATTTCGGCCGCCGTCACCGCATTCCAGGCGGTCAGGCCGGCGCAGGTCAGTGTCGCTGCTTGATGCCAGTCGAGATGATCGGGAAGCCGTAAAGCCCATTGCTCGTCAAGCACGGCGTATTCGGCCAGCATCCCGTCCAGCGTGCAGCCAAGCTGGTCGATCAGCCCGGCATTGATGCGGCCGTCGATCCAGCGCGCAAAATAACTGCCGGTGATGCGGTCGCCGACGGCAAAGCGGGTGACAGAATCGCCGACGGCAACGACTTCGCCGGCGCCGTCGCTCAGCGGGACGACGCCTCGGCGCGGCGCCAGCGGATAGGTGCCGTTGAGGATCATCGTGTCGCGGCGGTTGAGCGAGGTGGCGCGGACACGCACGACGATTTCGTGCGGCTTCAGCGTCGGCTGCGCCTCGTCGCGCATCACCAGGCACTTGGTCCCGCCGGTTCCCTCAAGACGATAACTGCGCATTTGCCTCTCACTATATATAGACTGATCTACATATTATATAGACCGGTTGTCATATTCGAGGCAAGGCCTATAGTGCGCACTCCTGACAGAGGTTGACATGGCGAACGACACCCGCACCCGCATACTCGAGACGACGGCGCTGCTGCTGAGGCAGCGCGGCTACCACGGCACGTCGCTCAACGACATCTTGAGCGCCTCAGGCGCACCGAGAGGCTCGCTCTACTTTCACTTTCCGGGCGGCAAGGATCAGCTGGTCATCGAGGTGACGCGCAATAGCGTCGCCGATGTGACGCAGAGGCTGGACGCCGCGCTCGCCGCTGAAAAGGACCCGGCGGTGGCTGTCCACCACATCTACCAGTCGCTCGCGCGCATGCTGGAAGACAACCAGTTCACGCTCGGTTGCCCGATCGCGCCCGTAGTGTTGGACTCGCCGACGGACATGCCGGAGTTGGTTGAGTTGTGCCGGTCGGCCTTCGATCAATGGATAGGCTTGCTCAGGGCGGCCTTCGTCAGGGCAGGGGTGCCCGAGCGCCGCGCGCATGCGCTGGCGCTGCTGGTCGAATCATCGCTGGAAGGGCTGATGGTGATCGCGCGCGCCACCCACGACCGCGCCCCGGTGCTGGCTGTAGCCGATGAAGTCGCGGCGCTGATTGAGGGGGCATTGCCGGCGAAAGAGATCGCCGTCACGGCGCATTGACGTTTCGCGCTTCCAGGGCATCGAGGCCAGCGCGGAGCCCTGCTGAAGTGCCGACACTCCAGCTCGGCGATTCACGTTCTGCGCCGACGCCGAAGAGGGGGTGAGTTGTATGCTTCCGCTTGGTTTGGAATCGGACAGCCTCTCATCCTCCGTCCCATCAACAAAAAAGGGCGACCTCTCGGCCGCCCTTTCCGTATCTGAAGGCTGATGGGTTGGATTAGAAGTCCATGCCGCCACTCAAGCCCGCTTGCGGGCTTGAGCAACTTGAGTTCATGGGCGTGCTTTATGGACTTCTTAGAAGTCCATGCCGCCCATACCGCCCATGCCGCCGCCGCCCATGCCGCCAGGCATGCCGCCGCCAGCCGACTCCTTCTTCGGAGCCTCCGCGATCATGGCTTCGGTCGTGACCAGCAGGCCGGCGACCGACGCCGCATCCTGCAGAGCCGTGCGCACAACCTTGACCGGATCGACGATACCCATGGCGATCATGTCGCCATATTCGCCGGTCTGGGCGTTGTAGCCGAAGGTCGCGCCCTTGTTCTCAAGGATCTTGCCGGCAACGATCGATGCTTCCGCACCGGCGTTGGCCGCGATCTGGCGGGCCGGGGCCTGCAGCGCGCGACGCACGATGCTGATGCCCGCGGTCTGGTCGGAGTTGGCGCCGGTTGCCTTGATGCTCAGCGAAGCGCGCAGAAGTGCGACGCCGCCGCCGGGGACGATGCCTTCTTCGACGGCCGCGCGGGTCGCGTTGAGGGCGTCATCGACGCGATCCTTCTTTTCCTTGACTTCCACTTCGGTCGCACCGCCGACGCGGATCACGGCAACGCCGCCCGCCAGCTTGGCGAGACGTTCCTGCAGCTTCTCCTTGTCGTAGTCCGAGGTGGTCTCTTCGATCTGCTGCTTGATCTGGGCGACGCGACCCTGGATCTCGGCCTTCTTGCCGGCGCCGTCGACGATGGTGGTGTTCTCCTTGGAGATCGACACCTTCTTGGCGCGGCCGAGCATGTTCAGGCCGACATTCTCAAGCTTGATGCCGAGGTCTTCGGAAATGACCTGGCCACCGGTGAGGATGGCGATGTCTTCCAGCATGGCCTTGCGGCGATCGCCGAAGCCCGGCGCCTTGACGGCGGCGATCTTCAGGCCGCCACGCAGCTTGTTGACGACCAGCGTGGCCAGGGCCTCGCCTTCGACGTCTTCCGAGATGATAACCAGCGGCTTCGAGGTCTGCACGACGGCCTCGAGGATCGGCAGCATGGCCTGCAGGTTGGAGAGCTTCTTCTCGTGGAGAAGGATGTAGGCGTCTTCCAGATCCGCAACCATCTTCTCGGCGTTGGTGACGAAGTAGGGCGAGAGATAGCCGCGATCGAACTGCATGCCTTCGACGACTTCGAGCTCGGTCTCGGCGGTCTTGGCTTCCTCGACCGTGATGACGCCCTCATTGCCGACCTTCTGCATCGCTTCCGCGATCATCGAGCCGACCGAAACGTCGCCATTGCCGGCGATGGTGCCGACCTGGGCAACCTCTTCCGAGGTCTTGATCTTCTTGGCGTTCTTGATCAGCGTCGCGACGACGTCGGC
>NZ_JAMYTU010000035.1:0-52250 GCF_040322615.1 Mesorhizobium sp. M0119 | reverse complement strand
GGCCGGCTGCTGCGAGTTTTTATTCCGCCTCTGTCTTTTGGGGAGGTGTGTTGTTGGGGTGAATGGGCTAAGGGTAGTAGGGGAGTAGGAAACCGTACTGATCGTGCGGCGCCGCGCCAGCTATATTTCCTGTCACGTACTCCCTTACTGCCCTACTCCCCTACTCCCTACTCCCCTACTGCCCTCCTCCCTTACTCCCTTTGCCAATAGACCCGCAGCCGGTGGTTGTCCGGATCGAGCGCGACAAACGTGCGCCCGAAATCCACGTCGGTCGGCGTCTGCAGAATTTTCAGCCCGCGGCCGGCCCACTCGGCATGGGTGGCGTCGACGGCATCCGGCGTGTCCAGCGCAAAGACGATCTCGGCGCCGCCGCCTGCTGCCGCGGCGGCCGGCTCCACGGTGTGACGCGACCAGAGACCGAGCTTGAAGCCGTTGTCGAGCACGAACAGCACGAAGGTCGGCGAGGTCTCGACCGGCTGCCGCCCAAGCAGCTCGCTGTAGAAGGCGCCGCTTTGCTCAGGCTTGTCGACATAGAGGATGACGAAATTGGGCGGTGTCATGAATTGCTCTCCAGATGGTTTCGACTGGAGGAGCATAGCGTACGCCACTGCCAGATTCTGGCAGCAGTCTTAACTGAGCAGCAGCCTTAGCTTGGCGTGTCGAGCGTCGCCCGCCATTCTTTGAGTAGCACCTGACGGCGGCGCGGATAGCGCATCTCGGTGGCGTTGAGGCCGGATATCCGATCGGCGCGAAAGTGCCTGAAATCCTGGCGCATCTCGCACCAGGCCGCGACGACGCGCACCTTGTCGAAGAAGCCGAGTGCGAACGGCCAGACGGTGCGCTCGGAGGCAGCGCCGCCGGCGTCGCGATAGACAAAGCTCAGCTTGCGCTCCTCCCGGATAGCCTGCCGCACCACGCCGAGATCGATGCCTTCTGTGACCTCGGTGCGCGACCCGACCAGCAGCGTCGAGGCATCGAGCTCTTCGCGCAAATCGTCCGGCAGCACCGCGGCGATCTTGGCCAGCGCGTCGGTGGCGGCGTTCGCAAGCCGCCAGTCCGGCTGCTTGGCCACCCAGCGCGAACCGAGCACGATCGCCTCGATCTCCTCATCGGTGAACATCAAGGGCGGCAGCATGAAGCCTGGCCTGAGCACGTAGCCCAGCCCCGCCTCGCCCTCGATCGGCGCGCCCTGCCCCTGCAGCGTGGCGATATCGCGATACAGCGTGCGGATCGACACACCCATTTCGCCCGCAAGGCTGCGGCCGCTCACCGGCCGGCGATGCCGGCGCAGGATCTGGATCAGGTCGAGCAGGCGTTCGGCGCGGGACATGGATCGCAACCCGGTTTGGATGGATGCCCAATTTGAATGGACGATAGTGCGCCTGCGGTTTCGGCGGCAAGCGAGATGATCGCCTACCGGAACGTCTGCGGTCTGACGCCGTTGTCTGGCCATTATGGATATACGCGGTTTTCTGTTGTTCTGGTCGGTTTTGAGCGCCATCGTCGCTGCGCTCAGCCTTGGGCCGTCCTTCGCCCACGTGCTGGAATCGGTGCCGCGGCTGACCAGATGGTCGCCTTCGCTCTGGCGTGAAACCACTGTCTTCAATGCTCAGTTCCAATTCTTCGCGATTGTCGGCGCGCCGCTGGACGTGGCGGCGATCGTCTGTCCGGGCCTCCTCGCTTGGATGCTGCGCAGCGATCGCCCGGTATTCTGGTGGGTCTTGGCGGCCACCGTGCTTTATCTGATGGCCCTCGTGGCGTGGTTTACCCTGGTCAAACCGGCAAACGATGTCCTGGCCACTTGGGTGTCTGGACCGATCCCGGACAATTTCGAAACTATTCGGAGCCGCTGGGAAACCGGCCATATGGTCGTCACCGGCTTCAAGGCCGTTGGTTTCATAGCGCTCGCAATCGGCCTGCTGTCGATCAGGCGCGGCTGATGCGGTTGCACACGTCGGCAGCCCTTTTGTTGCGCCGGTCAATGTGCTGTGGCAGAAGCGGCCAAGCCGCCTTCCGGAGATGCGCCTTCTTGAAACCTTTTCGCGACAAACGCCGCGACAGCCGCCCGTCCGCGAAGGGCGGGGCGGAGCAGCCGCGGCGGCGCGACACCGGCCTGACCGCCGGTTCGGAGCCTAAACTGCAGGACCGGTCCGAGCCGAAAGCCGCGCCACGCCTGCTCTCGCGCCGCGATGGCGCGCTGCCTGCCGAACATCTGCCGGTGATCCTCGAGGTCGGCCCCAATCAGGACTACGCGCTGCTCGACAGCGGCGCCGGAGAAAAACTCGAGCAATACGGTCCCTACTGCATCGTTCGGCCGGAAGGCCAGGCGATCTGGCAAAAGGCTTTGCCGGCCAGGGACTGGGAGCGCGCCGACGCCATTTTCACCGGCGATACCGACGAGGAAGGCATCGGCCGCTGGCGCTTCCCCAAGACGCCGCTCGGCGAGACCTGGCCGATGAAGCACGACGGCATCGACTATCTCGGCCGCTTCACGTCGTTTCGCCATGTCGGCGTCTTTCCCGAGCAGGCCTCGCACTGGGATCACATGGCCGGACTGATCGCGGCGGCAAAACGGCCTGTGAAGGTGCTGAACCTGTTCGGTTACACCGGCCTTGCCTCCCTGGTGGCGGCGCGTGCCGGCGCCGAGGTCACGCATGTCGATGCTTCCAAGAAGGCGATCGGCTGGGCGCGCGAAAACCAGGAGATGGCGGGCCTGTCGCAAAAGCCGATCCGCTGGATCGTCGACGATGCCGTGAAATTCGCCGAACGCGAGGAGCGCCGCGGCAGCCGCTACGACATCATCCTGTTCGACCCGCCCGCCTATGGCCGCGGACCGAAAGGCGAGGTCTGGCAGCTGTTAGAGGACCTGCCGGCGCTGACCGATATCTGCCGCGCGATCCTGACGCCGAAGCCGCTCGCCGTGGTACTGACCGCCTATTCGATCCGCGCCTCCTTTTTCGCCATCCATGCCCTGATGCGCGACACCTTCGCCGGCATGGGCGGCACGGTCGAATCGGGCGAATTGATCATCCGCGAGAAATCTGCCGGTCGGGCACTTTCGACCTCGCTGTTCTCACGCTGGGTGGCCTGAATGAGTGCGTACGAACGGCACGCGGGCGCGCCAGGGCAGGTGAAGGAAGTCACCAGCCTCGCCAATCCGCTGATCAAGGACATCAAGGCGCTCGCGGTGAAGAAATTCCGCGACCAGCAGAATGCCTTCATGGCCGAAGGCCTGAAGCTGGTTATTGACGCGCTCGATCTCGGCTGGTCGATCAGGACGCTGGTCTTCGCCAAGGCCGGGCGCGGCAATGCGGCGGTCGAAAAGGTCGCGGCGCGCACGGTCGCCGCCGGCGGCACCGTACTTGAAGTCTCGGAAAAGGTGCTGGTCGCCATCACCCGCCGCGACAATCCGCAAATGGTCGTCGGCGTGTTCTCGCAGAAATTGCTGCCGCTGAAAGATATCCGCGCCAGTGACGGCGACGTCTGGGTGGCGCTCGAGCGCGTGCGCGACCCCGGCAATCTCGGTACCGTCATCCGCACGGTCGACGCTGTCGGCGCCAGGGGCGTCATCCTGGTCGGCGAGACCACCGATCCCTTTTCGGTCGAGACGGTGCGCGCCACCATGGGCTCGATTTTCGCCGTGCCGGTCGCCAAGGCGACGCCCGAGGCTTTTCTCGCCTGGCGAAAGAGCTTTCCCGGCCTTGTCGCCGGCACCCATCTGAAGGGTGCGGTCGACTACCGCTCGGTCGATTTTTCAAAAGGCCCGGTGCTTTTGATGATGGGCAACGAGCAGCAAGGCCTGCCTGACGAGCTTGCCGCAAGCTGCGACAAGCTGCTGCGGATACCGCAGGCCGGCCGCGCCGATTCGCTCAACCTTGCGGTGGCCACCGGCGTCATGCTGTTCGAGATCCGGCGCGGCACGCTGAAGCTCGGCCCGGAGGACGCCAGATCGTGACATCCCAAACCGTGAAACTGCAAACCATGAAGTCCTGGAGGCCCTATGCTCTTCTGGTCGTCGCCGCGATAGCGCTCGACCAGTGGCTGAAATATCTGGTCGAAACCGGCCTTGCCTTTCAGGAACGGCTCGACCTGCTGCCGTTCCTGGCGCTGTACCGCACCTACAACACCGGCATCGCGTTCTCGCTGTTTTCGTCCTTCGGCGACACCGGCCTGGTGGTCGTCGCGGTTCTGGTGGTCGCTTTCGTGCTCTATCTTGCGGCCCGCACGCCGCCCGGCCACCTGCTTGCCCGCATCGGCTTCGCACTGATCGTCGGCGGCGCGCTCGGCAACCTGATCGACCGCGCTGCCTATGGCCACGTCATCGACTATATCCTGTTTCATACGCCGGTCTGGTCCTTCGCCGTCTTCAACCTCGCCGACGCCTTCATTTCGGTCGGTGCCGTGCTGGTCGTCTTCGACGAACTCATTGGCTGGCGGCGCGGAACGTCGAGCGATTGACCTCACTCGCCTGGCGCCGCACATTCTGATCTGCAAGCCCGAGGAGAAAAAATGCCCAAAACCTTCAAAGCCATCCTCGTTTCGCGCGACGCCGAGAAAAACCAGTCGGTCGCGGTGACCGAGCTTACCGAGGCAGACCTGATGGAGGGCGACGTCACCGTCGCGGTCGAGGCGACGACGGTGAACTACAAGGACGGCCTTGCGATTACCGGCAAGGCGCCGGTGATCCGCCGCTGGCCGCTGGTGCCGGGCATCGATCTCGCCGGCACCGTCATCTCGTCTTCCAATCCCGACTGGCGCAAGGGTGACAAGGTCATATTGAACGGCTGGGGCGTCGGCGAGACGCATTTCGGCGCCTTTGCCGGACGCGCCCGCGTCAAGGGCGACTGGCTGGTGCCGCTGCCGGACGGCATGAGACCGCATGATGCAATGGCGGTCGGCACCGCCGGCTACACCGCCATGCTTTGCGTCATCGCGCTGGAGCGCCACGGCATCGTGCCCGATCGCGGCCCGGTGGTGGTGACGGGCGCTGCCGGTGGCGTCGGCTCGGTCGCGGTCTCGATCCTGTCCAGCCTCGGCTATCACGTCATTGCCTCGACCGGCCGCGCTGCCGAAAGCCCCTATCTGATAGATCTTGGCGCCGCGGAAGTGATTTCACGCGACGAGCTTGCCCAGCCGGCAAAACCGCTCGCCAAGGAACGCTGGGCCGGTGGCGTCGATGCTGTCGGCAGTCATACGCTGGCCAACGTACTGTCGATGACCTCCTATGGCGGCGCCGTCGCCGCTTGCGGCCTCGCCGGCGGCATGGACCTGCCGGCCAGCGTCGCCCCCTTCATTCTGCGCGGCGTCTCCCTGCTCGGCATCGATTCGGTGATGGCGCCCAAGGCGGTCCGCATCGAGGCCTGGCGCCGCATCGGCACCGATCTCGATCACGCAAAGCTTGCCAGCCTGTCGACGAGCATCGGCTTCGACGGCATCATCGGCGCCGCGCATGATATCGTCGAGGGCAAGATCCGCGGCCGCGTGGTGGTGGACATGTGAGCCCCCAAAGGGAAAAAAGCGCGCGACCGCTAAAATTCGAGCGATCAACCACAACCTTCAATAAGCTCTGTCTGGCAGGAATTCCGTATGATTGCGGAACCCGGCATCAGAGAGGCGGAACCAGCCGAACGGGCCGACGGGGCGGCCCCAGAGGCGCCAGGGCGGCAGCTTGTCGCCGCGCCACCGCTGGCGCCGGAATTGCCGGACGCCAACCGCCACGGCCTGCCCTTCTTGACTCTCGTCGCCATCGTCGTGCTGGCAGGCCTGTCGCATCTGACCGGAGCGCCGATCTTCATCACCATTGGCCTTTTGGCGACAGCCATCGCCGGGCTCGCCATGCATCTGCGCAACAGGCGCACCGAGCGCCGCGCGGTGGCCCATCTCGATGCCACGACCGCCCGCAGCCGCGCAGAGATCGAGACGCTGGCCGACCGCATGTGGGAGATGCAGGAGAGCGAGGAGCGCTTTCGCGGTCTGATCGATGCACTCGGCGATCTCGTCGTCCATCGTGACCGCGACGGCCACATTGTCTACGCCAATAAGGTTTTCGCCGACCTTGTCGAAACCGACCAGCGCGACCTTGCCGGCAAGACCCTGGCCGAACTAGGCATCGATGTCGGCATCGTCCCCGACGCCGCCTTTTCCGACCATGAATGCCTGAGTTCCACCGATGTCGCCATTCGCACGCCGGACGGCCCACGCTGGTTCTCTTGGATCGAGCTGTCGGTGCGCGACAAGGACAGCGGCGCCGTTTCGCATCGCGCCATCGCCCGTGACATCACTGCCCGCAAACGCGCCGAATCCTCGCTGATCACCGCCCGCGAGCGAGCCGAACATGCGAGCCAGGCCAAATCGCGCTTCCTCGCCACCGTCAGCCACGAGATCCGCACGCCGATGAACGGCATCATGGGCATGGCCCGGCTTCTCGCCGACACCAGCCTTTCGGCCGAGCAGCGGACCTATGTCGGCGCCATCTCGACCTCGGCCAGCGCGCTGCTGGCGCTGATCGAGGACCTGCTCGACTATTCCAAGATCGAGGCCGGCCGCTTCGATCCCGAACCGCAGCCGATGTCGGTGCGCGAGATCGCCGACAATGTCATCGAGCTTTTGGCGGCGCGGGCTTTTGCCAAGGATATCGGCCTAGGCTGTCATGTCGAACCCGACGTGCCACAGCTGATCACCGCCGACCCCGGCAGGGTCAGGCAGGTGCTGCTCAACCTTATCGGCAACGCCGTCAAGTTCACCGACAGCGGCGGCGTCCTGGCAAGCATCGCCCGCGTCCGCACCGAAACCACCGACCGCATCCGCTTCACCATCACCGACACCGGCCCCGGTCTGCGCGAGGAGGACATGGAGCGCATCTTCGAGGACTTTGAACAGGCTGACGGCACCTCGACCCGTGCGCATGGCGGTGCCGGCCTCGGTCTTGCCATTTCCAAGCGCCTGGTGACCGCCATGGGCGGCACCATCTCTGTGTCTAGCCGGCTTGGCCAGGGGTCCGAATTCGTCTTCGATATCCCCGCTATTTCCGCCGTCGAGGCGCCGCAGATCCGCCAGGACCCGCTGTCGGGCCGGCATGCGGTGATCGTGTCGAAGAACCTGGTCGAGGCCGAAGCCATCGCCCGCACCATTCGCGCCAATGGCGGCACGGTCGATCTGGCCACCACCGCCGCCCAGGCCACCCCTTTCGCCGAGGGCTGCGACGTGCTGCTGATCGATGCTGCCATGGAGCAAAGCGACGGCAGGCTGCTCGGGCGCCTGCGCCAGGGCGGATTTGCCGATTGCGAGGCGGTGACGCTGATCGCGCCGACCGACCGCGGCATGCTTGGCGAATTCCGTGCCAACGGTTATGCCACCTTCCTGGCGAGGCCGGTGCGCGGCGAGACATTGCTGCGCGTGCTTTTGACCAGCCATGCGCCGGTCATCGCAGAGCCACAACCGCAAAAGCGCGGCGCGCAGGCTGGGCACGCCATTGGCGCCCGCCAGCAGGGCCTGTCGGTGCTGATCGCCGAGGACAACGACATCAACGCCATGCTGGCTCGCGCCACGCTGCTGAAGGCCGGGCATCGCGTGAAAGTGGTCGGCAACGGCAAAGCCGCCGTCGAGGCGGTCATCAGCTCCGGCCACAAGCACCGCTACGACGTGGTGCTGATGGACTTGCACATGCCTGTCATGGACGGTCTGGACGCCATCGCCGCCATCCGCCGTCATGAGGAGGAGACCGCGGTGCCGCCGGTGCCGATCATGGTGCTGTCGGCCGACAGCCAGGAAAAGACCCGCCACGCCGTGCTCGCTCACGGTGCCAGCGGCTTCGTCACCAAGCCGCTCGACCCCGATGCCCTGGTTCATGCGGTCGAAGGGCAAGTGGCCGCCTGAGGCACAACATAGACGGTTGATAGATTACCCAGCCGACGAAGTATTGCCCGCAGAGCCGTATCACGGTACTGTCACAATCCTGTTGCACCTACACCGTATCCCCGTGCCAAGAGGGATGGCTCGAAGGAGAATCACTCGTGCATACAGTCATGCCGGAATGTGATGCTCGGCCGAACGCCAGCGGGCCTTTGCTCGTCGGCCGGAACGCCGATGCCGTCATAAAAGGCGCATCGCTCGGCCGCATCGGCAATCTCGAAGTGCGGCTCGCCCGCAACGAGGCCGAGATCGCTGCCGCGCAGGAAGTGCGCTACCGGGTGTTCTACGACGAGCTTGGTGCCAGGAAGGACCTGTTCCAGATGCAGGACCGCCGCGATGCCGATCGCTTCGATCCCCTCTGCGATCATCTGCTGGTCTTCGATACTTCGCTTTCCGGCCCCGAGCATCGCCGCATCGTCGGCACCTACCGCCTGCTGCGGCAGGAGATTGCCGCGGCCGCCGGCGGCTTCTATTCCGAAGGCGAATTCGAACTGACCAAGCTGATCGCGCGGCATCCCGGCCAGCGCTTCCTCGAGCTCGGCCGCTCCTGCGTTCTGCCGGAATACCGCTCGAAGCGCACCATCGAGGCGCTGTGGCAAGGCATCTGGGCCTATATCAACCATTACGGCATCGGCGTGATGACCGGCTGCGCGTCGTTCCACGGCACTGTGCCGGCGGCACATGCCGAGGCGCTGACCTATCTTGCCCACCACTGCCGGACGAATTCATCGTGGGACGTGCGTGCCGTCGCCGGGCGCTATTGTTCCATGGACCTGATGCCGATCGAGGCCGTTAATGCCAAGGCGGCGATCGCCGCGATGCCGCCGCTCGTCAAGGGCTATCTGCGCGTCGGCGCGCGCATTGGCGACGGCTGCGTCATCGACCGTGAATTCTCGACCGTCGACGTGTTCGTGGTGATGCCGGTCAAGGAGATCGGCGCCCGCTACGTCAATTATTATGGCGGGGAAGCGCAGCGCTTCGCTGCCTGAGTAGGGCAGTAGGGCAGTAGGGGAATAAGGCAGTAGGGGAGTAGGCGGAGAGAAGGCAACGGCCGGAGTAGGCAATTGCTCTACTTTACCCGCGTAGCGTTATTCCCTACTCCCGCACTGCCCTATTCCCCTACTCCCCTAACTTACGCATCCTTCTCAGCCTGTTCGTTGACCGGCCCCGGCTCGACCGGCGCTTCGCTTGCCACATGCTTGGGGCCGCCCTTGGCCACGCCGACCATGGCCGGCCGCAACACGCGCTCGCCGATCGAATAGCCGGGCTGCACGACCTGCACGACCGTGTTGGCCGGTACGTCGGGATTGGGCACCTCGAACATCGCCTGGTGGAAATTCGGATCGAATTTCTCGCCCTCGGGTTCGAGCTTCTTCACGCCGTGACGTTCCAGCGCCGACAGCATGGCGCGCTCGGTGAGCTCGACGCCGTCGATCAACGCCTTGAAACCGGCATCGCCGGACCCCTTGGCCTCCTCCGGGATGGCATCCAGCGCACGGCGCAGATTGTCTGACACCGACAGCATGTCGCGTGCAAAGTTGGCGACCGCGTAGGCGCGCGCATCGTGGACGTCTCGGGCGGTGCGGCGGCGCAAATTCTCCATGTCAGCCGCGACGCGCAGCGCGCGATCCTTCAGCTCTTCGTTTTCCTTCAGAAGCCGCACAAGCGCTTCATAGTCGCCGTCGACGCCGCCTTCCCTTGGCTCCGCGGCAGCCTCGGTCTTCTCGGCTTCGTCGGGCGCGCGTTCGTCTTTTGCCTGGTCGCTCATCGCCGTTTCCCGTCATTTTCGAATGGTGTGGATTTGCGCCCGATATCGAGGTTTAGCGGCCAAAAATCAAGGGGCAAGCGCTACTGCAGCCGCTGCCGCGGCCTGATGGCGGGCCGCGCAAACCTTTCGATTTTAATTCAAACTTTACCGTGACCGCCGGCTTTGCTTGCCAGGCTACTACAATGCGGGAACCATTCCTCCCTTGGAAGAGTTTCGAAGCCGACACAGGATTTTGAGATGATGCCCCGCAGGAACGGCGAAAAACGCGACGGGCTCGCCGCCGATATCCGGCGCCAGCTCGGCACCGAGGCGACCAAGCGCTTTCTGCGCACCTTGCCGGCCTTCCGCACGGAGTCCGATATTCCCGACCGTCTGAAGGAATTGCTCGACCGCCTGGACGGCGTGGAAGCCAAGGTGGTCGCAGGCGGGCGCCGTCGGTAGGCGCCGTTGCCGGCGCCGCGCCCGGCGATTGTGGCCGGCATTCCTTGCTATCGCGCGACATTTACGCGCAGTAACTTTGCGTGATCTCCGCCTTGCGGCAGCGCGCCGCTCCGCCTATGTTTCATGATGAACATGATTTCCCCCGAAGCTGTGGCAAACAGCAAGCGCGCCTGGTTGAAAATCCTGTCGCGCTATAAAAAGCCCGACAGGCGTCGCAGCGCCGTCGAACTCGCCATCACCCTCATCCCCTTCGCCACGCTGTGGGCACTGTCCTCGGCCGCCTATGCCTATGGCCATTGGTGGGGTCTGGTCCTCATCCTTCCGGCAGCCGGCTTTCTGGTGCGGATCTTCATGATCCAGCACGATTGCGGCCACGGGTCCTTCTTTGCCAACCGCTATGCCGACGACTGGATCGGCCGCGTGCTTGGCGTGCTGACGCTGACGCCCTACGATTGCTGGCGCCGCGCCCACGCAACCCATCACGCCAGCGCCGGCAATCTCGACGAGCGCGGCACCGGCGACATCAAGACACTGACCGTCGCCGAATACCGGCAACTTTCGTGGCGGGGCCGGCTCGCCTATCGCCTCTATCGCCATCCGCTGGTGATGTTTGGCCTTGGCCCGATATGGATCTTCATTTTCGAGCAGAGATTGCCGTTGGGCATGATGCGGGGCGGCCTCACCCCCTGGGTGTCGTCGATGTCGACCAATCTCGCTATCGCGGTCATCGCCGCGCTGCTCATCTGGTTCGTTGGCCCTGGCGCGTTCCTGGTCGTGCATTTGCCGATCGTCATCCTCGCCGGATCGGCCGGCATCTGGCTGTTTTATGTCCAGCACCAATTCGAGGAGACGGAGTGGACAAAGGACTCCGAGTGGGAATTCCAGCACGCAGCCCTGCACGGCTCGTCCTATTACGACCTGCCGCCGGTGCTGAACTGGATTACCGGCAATATCGGCGTCCACCACGTGCACCACCTCTCGGCCAAGGTGCCATGCTATCGGCTTCCGGAAGTGCTGAGGGACTATCCGGAGCTGCGTGAGATCGGCCGCGTCACGCTTCTCGACAGCCTGCGCTGCGTCAAGCTGGCGCTGTGGGACGAGAGCCGCAGCAAACTGGTATCGTTCCGCGAAGCGCGGATGGCCGTGTAGACGCACCGCCGCACCAAGGGTGCGGCGGGCAAATTCCAGCTTAAGCCGCCTGGCGTTGGTCGCGCATGAGGATCTCGCCCTGGCGGATCTCGGTGCCCAGCACTTTCAGGCATTCGCGCATGAAGGCGGCAAGGCCCGGCCAGCCCTTGGCCGACACAAGATTGCCGTCGACATGAGCGCCGGTCGGCGCAACATCGATATAGATGCCGCCGGCCAGCGTGACTTCCGGCTCGCAATATTGCAGCGCCGCGACTTCGCGGCCGCGCACCACGCCGTCGACCGCGATCAGGATCTGCACGCCGTGGCAGATGGTGAAGATCGGCTTGCCGGTTTCATGGAAATGCCGCACCAGCGCCTGCACGCGCTTGTCGATGCGGATATATTCCGGCCCGCGCCCGCCCGCCGCATAGACGGCGTCGTATTCGGCCGGGTTGACCTCTGAAAACGTCTTGTTGAGGATGTAGTCGTGGCCGAGCTTTTCCGTATAGGTCTGGTGGCCTTCGAAGTCGTGCAGCGAGGTCTTCAGGATATCGCCGGCCTTCTTGTCGGGACAGACGACATGGACGGTGTGGCCCACCGCGTGCATGGCCTGTTCAAAGACGAAAATCTCGTATTCTTCGCTGAACTCGCCAACGAGCATCAATATCTTCTTGCCAGCCATATCCGGTTCCTCCCTTGTGGCCACATTTATTCGGATCCCGAAATAATGGGCCTATCCTAAGGCGGGGAGGCGCAAAATAAAAGGCTGAATCGGGAATGTGGTCCGACCAGATAGGGCTTCTGGTCCCCTGGAACGGATCAGCCGGCGCGCACCCGCCGCCAGGAATATTTCGGGCCTTTGGCCTCCGGCTTTACCGCCGGCTGATAGGACAGCGGCAGTCCGCCAGTGCGGCCTTGCTCGAGCCGCTTCAGCAGCACCGGGTGCGAGATCTCGAATTCGTCGAAGCCGAGGCGCAGCATGTGCGGCAGCTGGTCGACCAGCACTTGCCCGGTGGCGCGCATGGCGCCGGTGAAGTGGTAACGGCTGCGCAGCAATTCGCCCTTGGAGAACGAGCGGCCGTCATTGAACGCCGGGAAGGCCAGCGCCACCAGCGACAGCTGATCGAGCAGGCCGGCGATCTTTTCGAGCTGGTCGCCGGGCTGCAGCAGCACGCCGATGCGTTCCTTCGCCGACCGCCGCACCTCCGGATCGAGGCCGAGAAACGCCTGCAGCGGCAGGATGAAACGGCCATTGCCGACCAGCGCCTCGGCGCTTTCGGCATGAACCCACTCGTCCTCGCGGAACCCATCCGGTGTCCACAGCCGCGTGGCGTTTTCGGCTATCAAGTCGCTCATCAAGAAAGTTCCCAAGTCCAAAATCTGGATGCCAAAAATCCTGGGTCTCAAAAAAGACCCTAAAGCGAGGCGTCGGTCAGCGACCTTTCCAGCCCCGACAAATGAATGCCGCATTCGGTCTTGGCGTGCCCGGCCCAGCGGCCGCTGCGTGCGTCGTCGCCCGGCTGCACCGGCTGCGTGCATGGGAAACAGCCGATCGACAGATAGCCATAGGCGACCAGCGGGTTTTCACGCAGCGCATGCGCGCGCATGTAGCCGGCCTGGTCCGATGTCGTCCAGTGCGCCAGCGGATTGATACGGATGCGCGAGCCGACCGCCTCGAACACCGGGAGCGCTGCCCGGGTCGCCGCCTGGAAGCGTTTGCGTCCGGTGAACCATGCGCGGAACGGCTCGACGCCGCGCGCCAGCGGCTCGACCTTGCGCACGTCGCAGCAGGCGTCGGTATCGGTCTCGTTCAGATTGCCGGTCGGGTCGATCCTTGCCAGTGCCGCATCGTCGGGCCTGATCACCCGGATATCGGTCAGCCCGAAATCGGCGACCAGCGCGTCACGATAGCCGAGGGTCTCCTCGAAATGCTTGCCGGTGTCGAGAAAGATCACCGGCAGCGTGCGGTCGATCTCGGCGATCATGTGCAGCAGCACCGCCGAATCCGCGCCGAAGGACGAGACGGCGGCGATTTCGCCGTGAAAGAATTCCCGGGCCGACCGCTCGATGATCTCCAGCGGCTTCAGGTGGCCATAGAGCGCGTCGAGGCCCGCCGCTTCGGCGGCGATGCCGGCCTCGACGTCGACGATCCGGTCAAGCGGCCTTGGTTTCGCCAGCATAGAGCGCCTCCTTGAACGGCGCGGGACCGACTCGGCGGTAGGCGTCGATGAATCGTTCGTTTCTGTCCAGCCGAAGCCCGAGATAGGTCTCGACGATCTGCTCGATGGCATCGGTGATCTCTTCCGAACTGAAGCCGCGGCCGATGATCTCGCCGACCGAGGTGTTCTCGTCGGCCGAGCCGCCGAGCGTCACCTGGTAGAGCTCGGCGCCTTTCTTCTCGACACCGAGGATGCCGATATGGCCGACATGGTGATGGCCGCAGGCATTGATGCAGCCGGAAATCTTCAGCTTCAATTCGCCGATCTCGCGCTGGCGCTCCAGCGAGGCGAAGCGCCGCGAAATTTCCTGCGCCACGGGAATCGAGCGCGCCGTCGCCAGCGCGCAATAATCGAGGCCGGGACAGGAGATTATGTCGCTGATCAGGTTGGAATTGGCCGTCGCCAGCCCGATATCGACAAGCGCGCCGTAGACCGCCTTGAGGTCGGCACGCGCCACATGCGGCAGGATCAGGTTCTGCTCGTGACTGACGCGCAGCTCGTCGAATGAATATTTTTCGGCAATGTCGGCGACCGCTTCCATCTGGCTGTCGGAGGCGTCGCCCGGCGTCTCGCCGATGCCCTTGAGCGAGATGGTCACCGCCGCGTAGTCGGGATGGCGATGGGTGACCACATTCTGGTCCAGCCATTCGGAAAAGCTCTTGGAGTCGAGCCGGGCAAGCTTGACCGCCTCGTCGCCTTCCGGCCGGTCGACAAGCGCCGGCGGCGCGAAATAGGCGTCGATGGCGCGGATGTCGGCTTCCGGCAGCCTCAGCTCGGCGTCCTTCAACTCCTGCCATTCGGCCTCGACCTGGCGGGTGATCTCCTCGACGCCGGTCTCATGGACCAGGATCTTGATGCGCGCCTTGAATTTGTTGTCGCGACGGCCGTAGAGGTTGTAAACGCGCAGGATCGCTGTGCAATAGGACAACAGATCCGCTTCGGGCAGGAAGTCGCGGATCTTCTTGGCGACCATCGGCGTGCGGCCCTGGCCGCCGCCGACATAGACGGCGAAACCGAGCTCGCCGGCAGCGTTCTTCTTCAGGTGCAGGCCGATGTCGTGCGTCTGGATGGCGGCGCGGTCGCGCTCGGCGCCGGTCACCGCGATCTTGAACTTTCGCGGCAGGAACGAGAATTCCGGATGCACCGACGACCATTGCCGCAGGATTTCGGCATAGGGGCGGGGATCGGCAACCTCGTCGGCGGCGGCGCCGGCGAAGTGGTCGGCGGTGACGTTGCGAATGCAGTTGCCGCTGGTCTGGATGGCGTGCATCTCGACGCTTGCCAGATCCGCCAGGATCGCCGGAATGTCCGACAGCGCCGGCCAGTTGAACTGGATGTTCTGGCGCGTCGTGAAATGGCCATAACCCTTGTCGTATTTGCGGGCGATATGGCCGAGCATGCGCAGCTGCTTGCTGTTGAGCGTGCCGTAGGGCACCGCGATGCGCAGCATATAGGCATGCAGCTGCAGATAGACGCCATTCATCAGCCGAAGCGGCCGGAACTGGTCCTCGGTGATCTCGCCGGCAAGCCGCCGCGCGACCTGGTCGCTGAACTCGGCGACGCGGGCCTTGACGAAATCGTGGTCGAACTCATCGTAACGGTACATATTCAGGTCTTTCCGGGCGCGTCCGCCCGTTATTTTCTTCGTTCGAGCATGATCGGGATCATGCTTGTGTCATCTACGCCGCGCGTGCGGCCTGCGGACGGGCCTGCTTGCCCAGATCGTTGCGGGTCGTCGGGCCGGCGGCACGGATCTTTTCACGCAGCCGGACCGCCTCGACCGCACCGTTGACCACGGTCACGTCGATCAGATTGACGTCGACCACTTCGTTGTTGGCGGAGGCCTTGGCGCCGATCGCCTCCAGCCGGTCCTCGGCCGCCTTGTCATGGGCGGTGTCGGCATGGTCGATGGTCTCGGCCCAGCCGCCATTGGCGTACCAGACGGCTATGCCGTCGGCGAGGCGGTTTGCGGTCAGGACTTTCATTGGTTCACTCCTTCCGCGGCAGACCGGGCCACGCCTTCCTGCCTGTGTGCCGCCAGCGGCTCGGACCGTTCGAAATTGGCGCCGGCGACCGCGTCGCCGATGATGGTCATCACCGGGCCGCTGAGGTCGGCGCGTGCCTCCAGCGACGGCAGGTCGGCGAGCGTGCCGTGGAAACGGCGGCGGTTGGCAAGGCTGGCATTCTCGACCACGGCGACGGCGGTATCCGGCGACAGGCCGGCTTCGATCAGCCGGCCGGCGACCTCGGCGGCGACCGAGCGCCCCATATAGACGGCGACCGTCGCGCCGGAAATGGCGAGCTTTGCCCAGTCGGGCAGCGAATTTCCCTTGAGGTCGTGGCCGGTGGTGAACACCATCGACGACGACACGCCGCGCAGCGTCAGCGGCAGTTCGAAATCGGCGGCGGCGGCAAACGCCGCGGTGACGCCCGGAACCACTTCGTAGGCGACGCCGGCATCGCGAAGTGCCGCCATCTCCTCGCCGGCCCGGCCGAACACCAGCGGGTCGCCGGACTTCAGCCGCACGACGCGCTTGCCGGCGTGGCCAAGCTCGACCAGCAGCGCATTGATCTCGGCCTGGCTCTTGGAGTGGCAGCCCTTGCGCTTGCCGACCGGCAGGCGTTCGGCATCGCGGCGGCCCATGGCGACGATCGCCTCCGGCACCAGCGCGTCATGGACGATCACGTCGGCTTCCATCAGCAAGCGATGGGCGCGCAGCGTCAAAAGGTCCTCGGCGCCGGGACCGGCGCCTACAAGCGCGATATGGCCCGATGGCGGTTCGTTCGAAAGCAGCAGGCCGACGGCGGCATCATGCGCCTGCGAAAGCTCGCCGGCCTCCACGGCACGGGCCGGCGCGCCGCCAAAGAATTCGCTCCAGAAGCGGCGGCGGGCATTGCCTTTCGGCAACAGTTTTTCGGCGGCGCCGCGAAACGATGCGGCAAGGGCTGCGAGCGGCCCGAGCGAGGGCGCCAGCATGCGGTCGATGCGGCTGCGCAGCATCTGCGCCAGCACCGGGCCGGCGCCTTCGGTGCCGATGGCGATGGCGACCGGCGCGCGGTTGACCAGTGCCGGCGTGAAGAAATCGCACAGCTCCGGCCGGTCGACGGCATTGACCGGAATGCCCAGCCGGCGCGCATCCCCGGCAACGCGGCGGTCGAGCGCCTCATTGCCGCTGGCGGCAAACACCATCACCGCACCGGCGAGATGTGCTGCATCGTAGGCGTCGGCGATGTGGGTGGCCCCCGTCTCGGCGATAAAGGCCAGCAGATCGGCGCTTGCGGCATCGCTGACGATGCGCAGCACAGCGCTCGACTGAGCGAGCAGCCGCGCCTTGGCCAGCGCCTCCTTGCCGCTGCCGACGATGGCTACGGCTTCGCCCTCGACCCGCATGAAGACGGGAAAGGCATTGAGCTTGGGCGTGGCTTGCGGCATGACGAGCGGAATCCTGGAACCGTTTGCCAGTTCTACGCGGGGGCGCGAAAAACCAGAAGGCACCCACTCGCGCATCGCTTCGTAGCAGGCAATCTCTTTTCTGCAAGCATGAACGCCAAGAGAAAAATATTCCACATTCAAATGCGGAGCGGATTGAAGCTGCTGTTGCGGCCCTTGATCCGCTGCCTTTCTAGCAGCTGGCCGCGCTAGCCACAAAACAGATTTTTCTAAATTCTACCAATTTAGTAGATTAAAGCCTCCGGATGCCAACCGAGCCATCAAAGGCAGCCCGGCGCTCTCGCCGGCTCTTGTTGGAATACCGGGCCGAGTACCGGAACATTCCCGCCTCGGCACGCGTTTGCCCTATGGGCCCAGGCCCGGTCATGCCCCTGCGGCAAAGGCCCGGCGATGGGTTCGAAAAATCAAAAAAGGAGCGCCCCATGAGCAACGTCAGACTGAAACGCGGACTGTGGATCGTGGTGGCAGATGGCGAAAAGGCGCTGTTCCTCGAGAATCGTGGAGACGTCCAATATCCCGACCTTCAGGTCGTGCACGAGATGGAGCAGGAAAATCCGGCAACCCGAGAACAAGGCACGGACCGCCCCGGCCGCTACAGCGACGGCCCTTCCGTCCACCGCAGTGCGGTCGAGGACACCGACTGGCACCGTCTCGGCAAGGAGCGTTTTGCCGAAGAGATTGCCGACAGGCTCTACAAGCTCGCACATCGCGGCACCTTCAAGGAGATCGTGCTGATCGCGCCGCCGGCGGTGCTGGGCGACATGCGCAGGAAGCTGCACAAGGAGGTCACCGACAAGATAACGGCCGAAATTCCAAAGACGCTGACCAACCACAGCATACCCGATATCGAGAGCCTGCTACAGGCGACCTGATCGGGGCATCGGCGGCGCAGCAATTTCCTAATTAGTCGCCAGGCTGGAGAGGCCAGGGCAAATCGCATCAGGTTTGCGCCGCCCCTCACCCTTATCATTTCGGGGCGAGCCGCTTGTCTCGCCCGTCCTCCGGAGCCCGGTGAAGGACGGGGAGAGGGGGTCGCCAGCGTTGCGTCCAAGCCCCTTCTCCCCGTTCACGGGGAGAAGGTCCCGGCAGGGGGTTGAGGGGCAGCGCCGACTATTACGATTGGCTCCGGTTATTTACTGAGCTATGGTAGCTCACCCGGATAGAGCGCCCGATTGCTAACCGGGGAGGTTGCGGGTTCAAGTCCCATCCACCCAAGCAGTTGTTTGTCAACGCGCTTGATGGCTACCGATAACTTGTTAACCGGTGGTTATCGATACTGACCCAAAGTCGCCTAGCGGCCTTCTCGCAGCGAACGGACCATTCGTTCTCTATGAATGACATCGCATGGCCGAGCCTTTTCGCGGTCATCACTGGATCGCAGCCGACGAAAATCAAATCAAGCTTCGCAAATCGCGGGTTATTGCCCGGAGAGCCGAACCGTTTCACTAGCCTCTTCATATCTAAATCAACGGCAATAAGCGCGGCACTATTTAGGATAGCTGTGCTGGCAACCAGTTCGTCCTTGGCGCCACTTTCCAAAACATCGCCATGATAGATAATTTGATAGCCACGGTCCAAAAATGGCGACGCCGAGAGAACGGGTGTCCCCTCGTCAAGAAGAACTACTAGAGTTCGTTTTTTCCCTTTCACGCCACTTCTTTAAATTTTATGGCCGCCGCAATGTCCCCGACATCTAAGCTTGGATACTGCTTCCGTATATCTTCAACAGAATAGCCTGCCTTGTGAAAGGCCTGTATGTGTCTTACCGGGATTCTCGTGCCCGCGATCACAGGCTGATTTTGAGCGACACCGCGCTTCTGATCAATCTTCCCGATGGTTTGAGAATCGCGCTGTCGCATAGCACGCACAGCGTCCTCCATCTTACCAGCCACGACTTGAAGAGGTATCTCCAGGACTCCTTGGCCTGTCGACGTCTCTTCTTTCTGACCTGTCTCGGGGTTGTCGAAAACGATTTTCTTGCGGTGGACATATAGCGTCGTCTTTGCCCACATGTCGGCCCCTAGGTGGGCCAGCCTTTCCTTTGCCTTCCGCAGCTCAGGAAACGACACCTTCGATTCGTTGCGGATGGAACTGATAATTTTCAAACAGAGCAGGTCACGGAACCCATAGAGGCGAAGCTCCGCGAGACTGTCATCTTCCATTTTAATGCTTGGAATGAAGAACTTATCTGTAGCCCAATAGCGGAGTTGTCTGCGACTGACCCCTGTCAGGCGCACGACTTGTTCCTCCGTAAAGGCGGAAACCACCACGTTTGAATTTGCCTTCGGCATAACTATATCCTAACCCCTCTTTAGGGCCAGAAGAAGAGGCGATGTGCGCCATCAATGAAGCCCACTTGTCACTTTCAGAAGCTTTAAAATCCGGGCGGCTGGAGGAATTTGTTGTTCAATAAGAAGCCGCCGGAATCGGTCCTATCTATGAGGCCGCCTTTCTAGAAGCGGCCTCCAAGTGATCAAACGCGATCCACCGTCAGATCGAACATCGCGTTCTGCATCGTCCGATGTTCGACCGGAAAGTAAATTCGGCACCCGTGAACAAAGGGCAATGGCGGCGCCGAAGCTCTCCCGTCATTATGCGGAGAAGGTGCCCGGCAGGGGGTTGAGGGGCAGTGCCGACGATTGATAAAACTTAATCGCTCAAACGTGCTGGCCGCCATTGATGTGGATTTCCGAGCCGGTCACGTAAGACGCCTGCTGCGAGCACAGGAAGAAGATGATGTCGGCGACTTCCGCCGTGGTGCCCAGCCGCCTCAGCGGGATGGTCTCGACGATTTTTTCGGTGCCCGGCGACAGGATCGCGGTGTCGATCTCGCCCGGCGCAATGGCGTTGACGCGAATGCCGTGCGGGCCGAAATCATGCGCCATCTCGCGGGTCAGCGAGCCGAGTGCCGCCTTCGACGTCGCATAGGCGGTACCGGCGAAAGGGTGCACGCGGGTGCCGGCGATCGAGGTGACGTTGACGATCGAACCCTTGGCCGATGCCAGTTCCTTGAACAGTCCGCGCGCCAACATGATCGGGGCGAAGAAATTCACCTGGAACACGTCGCGCCAGACATGCATCGGCGTGTCGATCGAGTTCATGCGGCTGTTGCCGTCCTTGAGCTTCGGCGAGATGCCGGCATTGTTGACCAGCGCATGCAGTTGGCCGCCATGCGCCTCCAGCCGGTGGCGGATTTCCGAGATGGCGATGCCGACATCCTCCTGGTCGGCGAGATCGACCTTGATGTGGTCTTCCGGGCCGGCCGGCCACGGGCAGTCCTCGGCAAAGGCTTGGCGCGAGCAAGTGATGACGCGCCAGCCTTCGCGTGAAAAGCGCTTGACCGTGGCATGGCCGATGCCACGGCTGGCGCCGGTCAGCACGATGGTCTTTCTGGTGTCGGGTTCGGCCATGTCGCTTGTCTCCAGGCGGAGATGTAGCGGAACGCGGCCGCGGTGGCGAGGGGCCTGTCGTTCAGCCGCCTGTCAGAATGTCCAGGATCGAGGTCTGCCGCTTCTTGGCCGGGCCGCCGACATTGCCGGGCGGCACCGGATGCTTGATCGATCCCGTGGCGCTGTCGACGCCCGGCATGGCCAGGCCGCCGGCATCGACCGTCTCGGCAGGACGCACGGGACGCGAAGCCGACTGGGTGGCTGCTGCAGGCGGCGCCGATTGGCCAACGGAAGCGACCGGAGCCGGCGGCGCCGTGTCGGACGGTATGTCGTCCGGGACGACGGTGTCGGGCGGCGTCGACTTCCAGGTTCCGGGCAGCGGCCGCACCGGCACGCCCTCATGGGCGGCGACCATGAACTCGTGCCAGGCCTGCGCCGGCAGTGCGCCGCCGGTGACCTTCTTCATCGCGCTGCCGTCATCATTGCCGAACCAGACGCCGGTGGTCAGGTTGGCTGTATAGCCGATGAACCAGGCGTCGCGCGAGTTCTGGCTGGTGCCGGTCTTGCCGGCGGCCGGCCAGGCGAACGCCGCCTTCCTGGCGGTGCCGATCTCGACCGTGCCGGTCATCATCGAATTCATCATGCCGACGATGTCGGCCTTGACGACGCGCGGCGCACCGCCGCCATTGTTTTCGTAGAGCACCTTGCCGTCGCTTGTCGTGACGCGGCGGATGAAATGGATGTCCGGCTTATAACCGCCATTGGCGAAGGGAACATAGGCCGACGTCAGTTCCAGCGGCGTCACTTCCGAGGTGCCGAGCGCGATCGAGGTGTTGGCCGTCAGCTCGGACTGGATGCCCATGCGGTGCGCCGCCTCGACCACCGCATTCGGCCCGACTTCCATGGTCAGCTGCGCGGCAACCGAGTTCAGCGACTTTGCCAGCGCCGTCGCCAGCGTCACCTTGCCGAAATATTTGCCGCCGTAATTGTCGGGTGTCCAGTTGCCGATCTTGATCGGCGCGTCGTTGCGCACGCTGTCGGGCGTGCGGCCGGATTCCAGCGCCGCCATATAGACGAACGGCTTGAACGCCGAACCGGGCTGGCGGCGTGCTTCCGAGGCGCGGTCGAACTGGCTGGTCGAATAATCATAGCCGCCGACCATGGCGCGCACCGCGCCGGAATTGTCGATCGACACCAGCGCGCCCTGGCTGACATTGAGCTTCTTGCCGCTCTGGTCGATCAGCCTCCGGATCGATTCCTCGGCGAGCTTCTGCAGCGTCAGGTCGACGGTCGTGTCGACGACGATGTCGCGGCGCACGTCGCCGATCAGGTCGGGCAGCTCTTCCATGATCGTATCGGCGACATAGTTTTCCGAGCCGGTCCAGTAGGACGGCGCGCGCGTCGCCGGCGCGGTCATCGCCGTGGTCATCTCCTTGGCGCTGATCTTGCCCTCGTCGCGCATCGCGGCGAGCACCAGCTGCGAGCGTTGCTCGGCCGCTTTTGGGTCGCGCGCCGGCGACAGCCGCGACGGCGCCTTGAGCAGACCGGCGAGAAGTGCCGCCTCAGACAGCGTGACGTCGCGCGCGCTCTTGCCGAAATAGCGGCGCGAGGCCGCTTCGACGCCATAGGCGCCGGAGCCGAAATAAACCCGGTTGAGGTACATTTCGAGGATCTGGTCCTTTGTATGCTTGTGCTCCAGCCACAGCGCCAGCAGCACCTCCTGCACCTTGCGTTCCAGGGTGCGGTCCGGCGTCAGGAACAGGTTCTTGGCCAGCTGCTGGGTCAGCGTCGAGCCGCCCTGCGAAAAATGCCCGCCGAGCACATTGGTCGCCATGGCCCGGGAAAGGCCGATCGGATCGATGCCGAAATGTGAATAGAAGCGGCGGTCCTCGATGGCGATGACGGCCTCGGGAATGTAGGGCGACATTTCGTGCAGGCCGACGGCTTCGCCGCCGCTCATGCCGCGATTGCCAAGCAGCTGGCCGTCGACCGAGACGATCTTGATGTTGGGGGCGCGGTCGGGAATGGCCCAGGTGGTGGCCGCCGGCATTTTCGCGCCGTAATAGACGACGATGCCGGCGGTGGCGATGCCACCCCAGATGGCCAGCACAAAGCACCAGTAGAACAGCCGGGCAAGCACGCCGAACAGGCCGCGCCGGCTTTTGCCGCGGCCGCCGCGCGACGGCTTGGCCTTGGACGATTTGCGCTTTGCAGCGGCTTTTCGGTTGCTCGGCACGACGCGGTCCTCCTCGCTCACCGAAAAGCCGGCCGAGGATCTCGCCCCCGGCGATGCCTCGAAGCTGGGCTCGATGCGGCTGTCTTTCCGGTTCGCCATGCGCTGTGCTGTCTTCCCCATGCCTATGGCGTTCGGGTTGAAGACTAGATGCGGCGGTTTAAAGGCGGGTTAAGTCGGGAAAAATCGAAGTAAACTGTATTCAATCGCTTGCGAAGCCGGCGCGGCTCGTGACAGTGCCAAAGCCGGAAATGAAAAACCCGCCTCGGCGGGCGGGTCGTTGGAGCCAATGAGCACCATACCGAGATTAGTAGCATAGCTGCCGGCACAAAGCAAGAACAAAATACGCTTTGCCTCAGAATAATCACTTCAGGTCGGCGGTTGCGACAACCCTCAGTCGTCCGCGTCCGGATCGTCGGAGGCCGGCCGCCAGCTGATCGGCTCGATCTTCCTTTGCGTATGGCCGTCGGTATAGGCCCACCAGCCGGCGTCGCTTTCGTCCCAGTCGCCGCCGGCCGCTTTCAGCCGGTCGAGCGAGCGGTATTGCGCGATGCTCTCGTTCATCACGCCGTCGCTGTCCTGCCAGTAGACGGTGATCTTGGAACCGTCCTTCGGTGCCGTTTCGATCGGTTTTCGCGCAGCCATTTCAATTCCTCCCGGCCGACGGCGATAATTGCCAGAAGGCCATTAGCTGTGGGCGAAGATATCCTCTTCATCCCAGCCCATCAGGTCGAGTTTCGCACGCGTCGGCAGGAAGCGGAAGCAGGCATCGGCTTCCCTGGTCCGGTTGTCGCGCGCCAGCCGCGCGCTCAGCACGTCGCGCAGCCGGTGCAGATAGAGCACGTCGGAGGCGGCATATTCGAGCTGCTCGGGCGACAGCGTCTCGGCGGCCCAGTCGGACGATTGCTGCGCCTTCGACAGGCCGACCCCGAGAAGCTCGAAGCAAATGTCTTTCAGCCCGTGCCGGTCGGTGTAGGTGCGCGTCAGCCGCGACGCGATCTTGGTGCAGAACACCGGCTCCGGCATGACGCCGAAGGCGTTGTAGAGCACGGCAAGGTCGAAGCGGCCGTAATGGAAGAGCTTGGTGATGCTGCGGTTCTTCAGCAGGCTGACGAGGTTCGGCGCCTTCTTCTGGCCGGGCGCGATCTGGATGACATCGGCCGAGCCGTCGCCCGGCGAGATCTGCACGACGCAGAGCCGGTCGCGATGCGGGTTCAGCCCCAGCGTCTCGGTGTCGATGGCGACCGCCCCGACATCGTAATGCAGCAGGCCGGGCAAATCGTTTTTATGGAAACGTATGTCGCTCATCGTCTTCTCCGGTCGCGGCCCCGTGCAGCGATGCGCGACGGACCTTGCCCGTCCTTGCCGCGATCCGGCGAAAAATCAACAAAAACTTGAGTCTGGCGCAATTTCAGCGTGTCAGCGCGTCGAGAATGCGCGCCCAGGAACGCTGGCCCTTGTGGAAGGAGCTCATCTCGTACTTCTCGTTCGGCGAGTGGATACGGTCGTCGTCGAGACCGAAACCGACCAGCAGCGATTCCATGCCGAGATAGGTCTGGAAATCGCCGACCACCGGGATCGAGCCGCCGCTGCCGGTCACCACCGCCGGCTTCGGCCACTCGTCGGACAGCGCCTGCTTGGCCTTGGCGAGGAAGGGCGAATCGTAGGAAAGCTGGATCGCCGGCGAGGCGCCATGCGGGTGGAATTCGACCGAACAGTCGGCCGGAACGCGCTCTCTGACGAATGCCTGGAAGGCGGCGCGGATTTTTTCCGGATCCTGTTTGTGAACGAGGCGGAAGGAGATTTTCGCCGAGGCCTGCGCGGCGATCACCGTCTTGAAGCCCTTGCCGGTATAGCCGCCGATGATGCCGTTGAACTCGGCCGTCGGGCGCGCCCAGGTCAGTTCGAGCACCGAGCGGCCCTTTTCGCCGGACGGAATCGACAGGCCGATGGGGCCGAGGAAGGTCTCGGCGGTCTCGCCCAGCGACAGCCACGACTGCAATATCTGCGACGGTGTTTCCTCGACGCCGTCATAGAAACCCGGAATGGTGACGTGGCCATCCGCATCGTGGATATCGGCCAGGATTTTTGCCAGGATACGGATCGGATTGGTGGCGGCACCGCCATAGAGCCCGGAATGCAGGTCGCGGTCGGCGGCCGTCACCGTGATCTCCTCGCCGACCAGCCCGCGCAGCGAGACGCAGATCGACGGCGTATCGTGGTCCCACATGCCGGTGTCGCAGACCAACGCGAAATCGGCCTTGAGCTCATCCGCATTCGCCTCGAGAAACGGTTTCAGCGACGGCGATCCGGACTCCTCCTCGCCCTCGAACAGGATCGTGATGCGGCACGGCAATCCGCCATGAACCTGCTTCCACGCGCGGCAGGCCTCGACGAAGGTCATCAGCTGACCCTTGTCGTCGGCCGCGCCGCGGCCAGTGATCACCTTGTGGCCGGGCTCGATCTCCCTGACTGCCGGCGCGAACGGGTCGCTTTCCCACAGCTCGATCGGATCGACCGGCTGGACGTCGTAATGGCCGTAAAACAACAGATGCGGCGCGCCCGCCGGCCCATCGTGATGCGCGACCACCATCGGATGCCCCGGCGTGTCGCGCACGCTGGCGTCGAAGCCGATCAGCTTGAGCTCGGCGACCAGCCATTCGGCGGCCTTGCGGCAGTCGGCGGCGTAGTCTGGATCGGTGGAGATCGACTTGATGCCGAGCAGGCCGAACAGGCGTTCGAGGCTCTGGTCGAAGTTCTTGTCGAGGCGGTCGAGGACAGGGGAAACTGCGGACATATGGCGGGCCTTTCGATTCTGGCGGCGAATCTAGAGCCCATGCGGCGAAACGGAAAGCCCGCGACCGTTGTGCCACAGGCCGGATGCTGTCGAAAGGCAAAAAAATGCCGCCGTGGTGGAGGGGAACCACGGCGGCCTTTACTCGAAACGATGCGGCAGCCCGGAGAGGGGGGATAGGCTGCCGCAAGTGTCCGGGATAGGCGGGGGACGGGCCTTGCTCCGGACTTCGGCGAAAACTGCCGATGGCGTTTATTTGTGTCTGCGAACGTGGCGATTCAAGGGCACAAAAATTACACTTTTGTAACATAGGCGTGAGCGAACAAAGCTCCGGCCAAGCCGCCATGGCCGGCCAAGCTCGCACGCCATTTGTCAGGGTGTTGCCGGAAGCCTTGGCGCAAGCCGCCTTTGGCATGGACCGCGGCGCTGCGCCGCGCTATCCCTCGTGCCATGAAAAAAGGCGATCATCTCTTCCTTGTTGACGGCTCCGGCTACATCTTCCGTGCCTATCACGCGCTCCCGCCACTGTCCCGCAAGTCCGACGGGCTGCCGACCAGTGCCGTGCTCGGCTTCTGCAACATGGTCTGGAAGCTGACGCAGGACGCTCGCAATACCGACGTCGGCATCGTGCCGACGCATTTCGCCGTGATTTTCGATTATTCGTCGAAGACCTTCCGCAACGACCTCTACCCCGAATACAAGGCCAACCGCTCGGCGCCGCCGGAAGATTTGATCCCGCAGTTCGGCCTGATCCGTCAAGCGACCAGGGCCTTCAACCTGCCATGCCTTGAGACGGAAGGCTACGAGGCCGATGACCTGATCGCCACCTATTGCCGGCTTGCCTGCGAAGCCGGCGCCGACACCACCATCATCTCTTCCGACAAGGATCTGATGCAACTGGTCGGCCCAACGGTTGCCATGTACGACCCGATGAAGGACCGCCAGATCGGCGTTCCCGAGGTGATCGAGAAATGGGGCGTGCCGCCGCAGAAGATGATCGACCTGCAGGCGCTGACCGGCGATTCGGTCGACAATGTGCCGGGCGTGCCCGGCATCGGGCCGAAGACGGCGGCACAATTGCTCGAACAGTTCGGCGACCTCGATACGCTGCTCGCCCGCGCCGGCGAGATCAAGCAGGACAAGCGGCGCGAATCGATCATCGCCAACGCCGACAAGGCGCGCATCTCGCGTGACCTGGTGACGCTGAAGAACGACGTGCCGGTGACCGAGGGGCTCGACGAGTTCGTGTTGCACGAGCCGGACGGCCCCAGGCTGATCGGCTTTCTCAAGACCATGGAATTCTCGACGCTGACCCGCCGCGTGGCCGAAGCGACCGGAACCGACGCGGGCGACGTTCCAGCCACTCCCGTCACGATAGAGCGTGCCGATACCGCGCATGGCCCCGATATGGGTTTTGGCGTGCCCGCGGCCGCCGAGAGCGCACCGCCGTCGGACGAAGCGGCACTCGAAGCCCCGGCCGCAGTCAAGCAAGGCGACACCCCATCCCTGCTTTCGGCGCTTCGCCTGGAGGCTGCCACCGCCCGCAAGATCGACACCGGCGCCTACGCCTGCATCCGCGACGCCGCGACGCTGAAGGTCTGGATAGCCGAGGCGATGGAGAGAGGCATCGTCGCGTTCGACGTTAAGACCTCCTCGCCGGATCCGATGCGGGCCGAACTGATCGGCCTTGCCATGGCCGTCGCGCCCGGCCATGCCGCCTACGTGCCGCTTGCCCACAAGAACGGCAATGGCGACCTGCTCGGCGGCGGCGCGGTCGAAAACCAGATCCCGATCCGCGACGCTCTGGCGTTGCTCAAGCCGCTGCTCGAGGACAAATCCGTCCTCAAGATCGTGCACGACATGAAATACCGCCTTGTCGTCATGAGCCGTCACGGCATCGAGATCAGCCCCTATGACGACACAATGCTGATCTCCTACGTGCTCGAGGCCGGCACCCATGGTGGCCATGGCCTGGAGGCGCTGGCCGATAAATGGCTCGGCCACGCGACCATTCCGCTGAAGGAACTGGCCGGTTCGGGAAGAAGCTTCGTCGGCCTCGATCAGGCCGACCTCGGCAAGGCGACGGCTTACGGGGCCGAGCACGCCGACGTCGCGCTCAGGCTCTGGCAGGTGCTGAAGCCGCGGCTTGCCGCCAAGGGCCTGGTCTCGGTCTATGAACGACTGGAACGGCCGCTGGTGCCGGTGCTGGCACGGATGGAACAGCGCGGCATCTCCGTCGACCGGCAGATCCTGTCGCGGCTCTCCGGCGAACTGGCACAGGGTGCCGCACGGCTCGAGGACGAGATCTATCAGCTGGTCGGCGAGCGCATCAACATCGGCTCGCCAAAACAGCTCGGCGACATCCTGTTCGGCAGGATGGGCCTGCCCGGCGGTTCTAAAACCAAGACCGGCCAGTGGTCGACCTCGGCGCAGCTTCTCGAAGACCTCGCCGCCGAAGGCCACGAATTGCCACGCAAGATCGTCGACTGGCGCCAGCTGACCAAATTGAAATCGACCTATACCGATGCGCTGCCCGGCTTCATCCATCCCGACACCAAGCGCGTCCACACCTCCTACGCGCTTGCCGCGACGACGACCGGGCGGCTGTCGTCCTCGGACCCCAATCTGCAGAACATTCCGGTGCGCACCGTCGAGGGCCGAAAGATCAGGACGGCCTTCATCGCCGACAAGGGCAACAAGCTGGTATCCGCCGACTACAGCCAGATCGAATTGCGCGTGCTGGCCCACGTCGCCGAAATCCCGCAGCTCAAGCAGGCCTTCGCCGACGGCGCCGACATCCACGCGATTACCGCGTCTGAAATGTTTAACGTGCCGGTCGAGGGCATGCCTTCGGAAGTGCGCCGCCGCGCCAAGGCGATCAATTTCGGCATCATCTACGGCATTTCGGCCTTCGGCCTCGCCAACCAGCTGTCGATCGCGCGCGAGGAAGCCGGCGACTACATCAAGAAATATTTCGAGCGCTTCCCAGGCATCCGCGACTATATCGATGCGACCAAGGCCTATGCCCGCGAGCACGGCTTCGTCGAAACCATCTTCGGCCGCCGCATCCACTACCCCGAGATACGCTCGTCCAACCCCTCGGTCCGGGCATTCAACGAGCGCGCCTCGATCAACGCACGCCTGCAGGGCACCGCCGCCGACATCATCCGCCGCGCCATGATCCGGATGGACGAGGCGCTGGAAAAGGCCAGGCTTTCCGCCCGCATGCTGCTGCAGGTGCATGACGAGCTGGTTTTCGAGACGGTCGAAGCCGAGGTCGAGGCGACGATTCCGGTCGTCTGCCACGTGATGGAGAACGCCGCCATGCCGGCGGTATCGATGTCGGTGCCGTTGCACGTCGACGCCCGCGCCGCCAACAATTGGGAAGAGGCGCATTAACGTCCCGCGGCCGATCAACTGCAATCTGTAGCGATTCGTCGCGCCCCCCTCTGTCCTGCCGGACATCTCCCCCACGAGGGGGGAAATTGGCAGCTTGGGCGCTGCGCACCATCGATTGGAAGTGGCAAACGCCGGGATGTTAGCCGATCTCCCCCCATGTGGGGGAGATGTCCGGCAGGACAGAGGGGGGCGCTGTCCCGCCAGCATCTCGCGGCTTAGTAAGCCCTCAAGCCGCCTCGGCCAAACACTTCGCACAAGTCCCGCGGAATTCGATCACCGCCTTCTTGGCGGCGAAGCCGGTCGAGCGCACCCATTCGTCGAGCCGGTGGCCGACATCGTGGTCGGAGAACTCGGTCACCTGGCCGCAGGTGTCGCAGATGGCAAACGCCGTCATCGAATGGCTGTGGTCGTGCGGCTCGGCGCAGGCGACGAAGGAATTGAGGCTTTCGAGCCTGTGCACGAAGCCGGATTTCACCAGCGTGTCGAGCGCCCGGTAGACCTGCAGCGGCGCGCGAAAGCCGCGCTCGCGCAATTGGTCGAGCAACGTATAGGCGCTGAGCGGGCCGCTGGCGGCCTCGAGTTTCTCGAGAACGCAAAGCTGGTTCTTCGTCAGTACATCCCTTGCCGCCATGATCCTGTTCCAACCCGCTTCGTGCCGATCACTGCCATTTCGCATGCGATCGGACCACTTCCACTGAGATAGCGACGAACTGCCATTTTTGCTACTGTTTCTATTCGCAGCCGGTGATCGGCTGGCCGGCGGTGCCATATTCAAAATACTGACAAAATCGTCGGCGAGGCTGGCCGTGCTTGGAAATTCGATCGGGCTTGGGGAAGCAATCATGATCAAAGTGACGCGGCGGACGCTGCTTGCCGGCACGTCCGCGCTGGCCGCTGCCGGCCTGGTGCCGTTTCCGGCATTCGCAGCGGCGCGCACCTACCATGCGCTGCTTGTTGCCTGCACCGATTACCCGAACCTGCCGAAGAAAAACTGGCTGATCGGACCGAAGAACGATGCCGGCCTGGTGCGCGATTACCTCCTGAAGAACACGCCCGCGCCGGTGAAGTTTTCAGCCGAAAACGTCACGTTGCTCGCCAAGGATGTCGAAGCCGCCAACGGACCGCCGACACATGCGGCGATCAAGGCGGCGTTGGCCGACCTTGCCGCCAAGGTCCAGCGCGACGATTTCGTCTACCTGCATCTGTCCGGTCACGGCGCGCAGCAGCCGGCGGCAAACAAGGGCGATGAGACCGACGGCCTCGACGAGATTTTCTTGCCGTCCGACATCGATAAATGGATCAACCGCGACAAGGGCGTGCCCAATGCGCTGGTCGACAACGAGATCGGCGCCGCGCTCGACGCCATCCGCGACAAGGGCGCCTTTATCTGGGCCGTGTTCGACTGCTGCCATTCCGGCACGGCGACGCGCGCCGCCGAGGTCGACGACGAGCTGGAACGCAAGGTCGAGTTCGCCGATCTGGTCGGCGGCGACGACGCTGCCAGGGCGGCTGCGGTGAAAGCCTATGACGGGATTGCGTCGGCCGCGCCGCGCGGCTTTGACGAGGACGGGCAGCGCAAGCCGGCTTTCAAGCTGACGCCGACCGGCGCCGAGCCGACCACCAAGGGTACATTGGTCGCTTTCTACGCGGCGCAGACGGTGGAGACGACGCCTGAGATGCCGCTGCCCAAGGGCACGGCCGATGCGCCGCGTTTCGGGCTGTTCACCTTCACCATCCTGTCGAAACTGGCCGAGAACCCCAACATCACCTACCGCCAGCTCGGCCAGGCGGTGCTGCAGCAATATTCGGCGGACGGCCGCACCCGGCCGACGCCGCTGTTCGAAGGGGAACTCGACGCGCGCGTCTTCGGCACCGACAAGACCGACGCGGTCATGCAATGGCCGATCGTCGTCGAGAACGACAAAGCCATGATCGGCGCCGGACTGCTGCATCGCCTCACCCCAGGCAGCAGGCTCGCAATATTGCCCTCGGCGCTGTCGCCGCTGTCCGAGGCGCTTGGCTATCTCCAGGTGCAGTCGGCGAAAAACCTGGAAAGCCGGGTCCAGCCGGTCGAGTTCGGCGGTAAGCCGGCGCTCAAGCTGGCCGACATCCCCGCCAATGCCTATGCGCGGCTGGCCGAGCTCGCCGTCGACTACAAGCTCGTGGTTGCACGGCCGGCGGCGACCAAAGGCCTCGAGAAGGAGGCTGCGCTGGTGAACTCGGTTCTCGACGATCTGGCGGCCAGGGAAAGCTCAGGGTTCCACATCGCGCTGGTCGAGCCGGGCAAGAGCGCAGATCTGCGTCTCGCCGTGCTGCGCGAGAACGCCATTGCCGGAGCCGCAGAAGATGCCACCGACACGCCGGCGCTGTGGTTCCTGCCGGCTTCGGGCGACATGACGCTCGAGGACGGCAACAAGCCGCTGATGATCGTCATTCATCCGGATGGCCGCGAAAAGTTGATCGACGCCGCGGCCCGGAATCTGACGAAAATCTTCCGCGCCATCGGCCTGTCGAGGCTGGCCGCCGCTTCCGATTATCGGCCGGAAGAGGTCAGTGTCGAGTTCCGGATCAAGCGTTTCGACAGCGACACGCTGCAGCCGATCGAACCGTCGACGGTGCCGCGTGTTTCGCCAGACGATCAGGTGCACGTGCTGGCCAGGAACAGCTCGACCAACCTGGTCGACATCAACGTGCTCTATGTCGGCTCCGACTATTCCATCCAGCATTTTCTTGCCGAGCGCCTGACCGAAGGCGCCGTGCTCGAGGAAGGCCTGTTCAAATTCACCGATACCAGCTTCGGTATGGAGCGCATGATCGCCGTCTTGACCGAAGCGCCGCCGCAGAGCGAGAAGCAGGATCTGAGCTTCCTGGCGCAAGACGGCGTTGTCTCGGTAACGCGCGGACTGGGACAGCCAAGCTTCTCCGATATGCTGGCCGATATCGGCATGGCGCCGGCGACGCGATCGGCCATGCGGCTCACCGACGACAAGGGGTCGAAGGGCGCCGTGATGATCTTCCCGATGGAGACGGTGCCGCGCGCCTGAAGCGGGATCAAGTGCCCGGCCGGGCCTCTTGCCTGATCGGCTGATAATGAACATTCTTCGACCGCCGCTGTCGGCGGCCGAACGGAACGGATGAGGCGTTCGTGAACAGGATCGTATTTTCGTGGCGCGCAACAACCGCCGGCCTTGTCGCCGGGCTATTGTTGGCCGCCAATGCCTCGGCGGACGAGGCTTGTGGCCTCTGCGCCAAGGAGGTCGTCATCAACTCCGAGCTGGCGAGCTGCTTTCTCGACCAGTACGACCAGATCGCCAAAACCGGCAGCACCGCCGTCGTCGTCGATCTCAGCAGCTGCACCTCGCGCGGCGTGGTCGAACCGTTGCCGTCGCCGGGCAAGGCGCAGGTGGAGCCTGACGTGCAGTTCATCGTATCGCGCACACAGCTGGATTGCCTGAAGAAGAAGCTGGAGACGCCGGGCATCGTGCTCGACCCGTCCGCCACCATAGAACTGGACAGCTGCGGATGACGAGAGCGGGGGGCAACGCAACGCAGCAGGCAGCGGCGCCGGTACCGCAAAAGAAGCCGGTGTCACTGCCGGAAACCGTCGAAGGCCTGCCGTGGGTAAGCAATCACGAGGTCAAGAAGGAGGCCAACCCGTTCACCGATCGCGACTGGCGCATGCTCGTCTATGCCTGGTCCGGATTGCTGGTGCGCCTGGCGATCATCTTCACCTTGATCTTTTCGGTCTACCAGTTCCTGGCAAACCAGGAGCAGAAGCGCGTCGAACAGACGATGTCGCTGGTCGAGCTCTGGGAAAGCAAGGATTACCAGCAGGCGCAACGGGCCCTCAAGCAACGCCTGGCGGCGCTCAACGCCAAATACGGCAATCTGCTCAGCGCCAATCCGACGCCGACCGAGGAACAGGTGTTCAGACAGCGCATCGGCATCGAAGCGATGAGCGCTACTGGCGGCGACATGCCGCTTGCCGAGTTCAGCGATAATTTCGACCGCATCGTCTATTTTCTCAACCGCCTTTCCTTCTGCGTCGAAGGCAGGCTGTGCTCGCGCGAGGTCGCCGACTCCTATTTCCGCGACTACGCCGCTTCGTTCTGGAGCTATTTTGCCGGCTATATCGACAAGGAGCGCAAGGCCGGCTCGCCGACCTTCGCCCTGCCGATCGAGAACTATGTCCGCCAGGCGCCAGCCTCGGCCCGGTCCAGATAATCCCCCAAAATGCGAAAGCCGGCGACGGAAATGCTCCGCCGCCGGCTGGTTTTCCGCGATGATCGCGGCCGAAATTCTGCACGCCTATTTGTACAGGCTGTTGATCCACTGGACGTTGATGGCGTTCAGGCGCACGGCGGTATTGGCATCCGGGCTCTCGGCCACGTTCACGCCGGTGATGACGCGCTGCTTGGAGCCATTGTCATAGGCATAGACCGAGCTGCCGCTCGATCCTGGATACGTGTCGCAGTCGTACTGGAAATACTCGGTGGCGATGTTTTCGGCGTGCACTTCGCAGGTCGCCTTCCACATCGTGCCCATCGGCTTGTCGCCGGGATAGCCGATGATGTTGGCGGTGAAATCGCCGAGATCCTCGTAATTGGCATAGCCCAGCCAGCCGAGATTGGTGCCGACATCCTGCTTCAGGGTGACGATGCCGAGATCCCACGGCACGACCGAGCCGTAAAAGCCTTGGTAGTTATCGATGAAGCCCTGGACGATATAGGCGCTTTCATAGGTGAAGGCGCCGAATGGTGCGTCGTCGGCGGTCTTACCATTGAGGGCCGGGACGAACAGGATGTCGTCCAGCCAGGCCTTGTCTTCGTGGCTGTAGAGGCAGTGCGCCGCGGTGAGCACCGTGCGCGGGCCGATCAGCGTCGCCGAGCAGCTGCCATAGCTGCCGCTCTTCGATTTGCCTTCGAGATAGCCGATCGCGGTGAACGGGTAGGTCTTGGTATTCTTGATCTGCTCGCGGTCGTCCGCGCCGAACACCTGACGGCCGGCCTCTTCGCCTCCGCCCAGCCCGGAATTGTCGGACTTCTGCCCGTCGGCGGGCGCGTTCATTTCCTTGATGACAAGGTCCTTCAGCGTCTCGTTCGGGTCGATCTTGATGTCCTTGCCATCGGCGGAGCGGCCGACGATGCCATAGGATTTGACGGCCGTTGCTTCGTCGGCGAGCGGCGCGGCGCGGTTGGCCTCGTCGTCGGTCAGTTTCGGCGGGGCGATCGGTTTCGCCCGGCCGGGCTTGTAATCGCCCGATGTCACGTCCCGCATGCTTTCGCCGTTGCCGGCATTGGCGGAACCTGGATCGGCAGCCAAGGCAGGAGCCGCCCACATTGCGGTGGAAAGCAACGCGGACGCAATAATGCTATGTGTCAGTTTTGTCATGGTGAGACTCTCCCAAAAGTCAGCAAGGACTGGATCAAGATAGAGAAATATTGTCGAGATCGTGGTGGCGCAGAAAAATGAAATTGGTTACCGGTGCCTTTACCGGGCCATTATTCAGTGCAGCCAGTTTAGGTCCCCGCCAAAAATGCCTGCAACGGTATACTGCCTAAAATAATCCAACATTGGCAACGACAAATTGCTTCCACATAGCCCGTGGCGGGCTATAGGATTTTGGGCGGGTTTGGCTCGACAGCACGACTAGCAGAAATGGTGCTCGGCTTTGTGACGGATCGTGCTTCGCCGTGGAGCATGATCTCACCGGCCGGTTCCATTTCAGTGGATCATGCGTCGGCGACTGACCTGTCGGAACATCGTCTCAGGGGGTTCGAGGTGAAGATCATCCATAGGTTCAGACCGATTGCCGCCGCCGCGCTGCTTGGCATCGCGGCGGTCGTGCCGGTCGTCAATTCCGTTCATGCCGGGAACACGGCCGCCCGGCCGGAGGCGGCGATCTCGCCGATGAAACGCGTGGCCGAGGCCAGGGCAAAGGCCAGGGCGGAGAACCCCGACGGCGCCGATCGCGTCTACGGCGGCAAAGAGGCCGAGACGGGCGCTTACCCGTTCCAGGTGGCGTTGCTGACCACCGGCAAACTGGACAAAAGCCCGGCCTCGCAGGCGAATGCGCAGTTCTGCGGCGGCAGCCTGATCGCGCCGCAATGGGTGCTGACGGCGGCGCACTGCCTCAATGACGACGACGAGCCGATTTCGCCTGATATGGTCACCGTGCTCACCGGCGCCACCGATCTCAGCGAGGGCAAGCGCTACAAGGCGGTGGAGATCATCGTCAACGAGGGCTATAGCGAGCAGACGCTGGACAACGATCTCGGCTTGATCCGGCTGGCCGAGCCGGCCGATGCCCCGACCATCAAAATTGCGCGTGAGCCGACCCCCGACGCCGGCAAGACGACGGTCATCGGTTGGGGCAAGATGCAGGACGGAACATTTCCCACCGCGCTGATGGTCGCCGACCTGGACCTCCAGCCGAACGCAACCTGCAACAGCGGCATCAAGGCGATTTATGCGCATGATTTGAAGGCTGCGCTCGGCGAGCTCGCCCGCCGCATGCGTTACTCGGAAAGGGGCATCGAGGCAGCCGCCAACGCGATTGCAGCTGACATGGCCGATCCGCTGACCGGCAACATGATCTGCGCCGGCACCGCAAGCGGCGAGCGCGACGCCTGCAATGGCGACAGCGGCGGACCGCTGTTCATGACTGGCGCCGATGGTCCGGTGCAGGTCGGCGTCGTCAGCTGGGGCGAAGGTCCGGCCGACGGCAGCACCGCCTGCGGCCACAAGAACGCCTACGGCATCTACACGCGGCTGGCGAATTACACCGGCTGGATCGAGGAGAAGATGAAGACGGCAGCGCCCGTACCCGCAGCGCCCAAAGCCCTCGGCACGGCCCAGAAGCCGGCCACGCCCTGACCGGCGTCACTTGCTGAATGACGGCGGGAGCAATCCCGCCGTTTTGTCCGGGAAATCTTAGGTCGGGACTAGAACCAGCGATCGCGGCGCTGGTCTGTGGCGGCCAAGGTGAGGCCCAGTAGCGCCCCTACTGCCGCTCCGAGCATGAATGCGGACGATATTGTGCCAGGATTCTCCTGGACAACCCCCGACACCGTTTGCGCCCTGTTGCGGAGGGCTTGTGCCGTCCGAGAGGCGCGCTCAGCAGCGTTGTCATACCAGCCGCCGGCGTCTTCGATCGCCTCTTCCGCGCGTTCGGCCAAGGTCCGATTGATCTTGCTGATCTCGCGCCTCAGCTGCGCGACCTGCTTCTCCAGGGCTTCCTGAGCTTCACGTTGAGTCATCTTCGGTGTTGCGGATTCGTTCGGTTCGTCGGCCATGGTAATCTCCTTTGCTCAGGTTCGGCTCAACGGCCGGCCCGCTATCTAGGTTCCTCTGCAAAACGCGTCTGTCCGGTGTTTGTTCGATGAGAGACCGGGTTTTGTCCGGCATGTGTGCGAAATCGGCTTGAACATAGGATCGTTCCGGCGCTCCCCGCGTTGGTGAAAACGCCACAAGGGAGGAACCGTCATGGACAACGATCGGCATGAAAAAATTCGGCAGCGAGCCTATGAAATCTGGCTGCGCGAGGGCCGCCCGGATGGCGCGCATGAGCGTCATTGGCAGCAGGCGAAGCAAGAGCTTGGCTACGATGAGACGACGACCGGCCAGGCTCCTGCTGGAACGATCGCCAGTTCCGACGTTCTGACGGTCGAGGCGCTGGCGATGCGCACCGGGATAACCGGTGATCAGGCGCAAGAGCTGATCGACAGGCTTGGCAACGACAGGGCAACACTCGAGGAAGCCGCGCGGAACCTCAAGGCAGCCGAAAGTTAGCCGCTGGCCACCGTGTCGAAGACGGCTATCAGTTTGCACTGCCGCGCCTTTTCGAATGGAAACGGACCCGCGGACCGGGAGTCGCCTACTTCCTCGGCGGCCCCTTGCGTTCGGCCGATGCCGCCCAGAGGTTGATGTCCGACTCGCGGGCAAAGGTGTCGATCTCGGCGAGCTCGGCATCGCTGAAGTCGAGCGCCTCAAGCGCGCCGACGCAATCCACGACCTGTTCCGGCCGGCTGGCGCCGATCAGCGCCGACGTCACCCTGCCCCGGCGCAGCACCCAGGCCAGCGCCATCTGCGCCAGCGTCTGGCCGCGGCGACGGGCGATGACGTGCAGCGCCTCGATATTGGCGATCGATTTGTCGTTGATGAATGCCGGGCGCAGCGACTTGCCCTGGCTGGCGCGGCTGCCATCGGGGATGCCGCCGAGATATTTGTCGGTCAGCATGCCTTGCGCCAGCGGCGAGAACACGATCGAGCCGACGCCAAGCCCCTCCAGCGTATCGAGCAGGCCATCATCCTCGACCCAGCGATTGAGCATCGAATAGCTCGGCTGATGGATCACGCAAGGCGTGCCGAGCTGCTTCAATATGTCGGCGGCCTCGCGAGTGCGCTGCGAATTATAGGAGGAAATGCCGGCATAGAGCGCCTTGCCCGAGCGGACCGCGTGATCGAGCGCGCCAATCGTTTCCTCCAGCGGGGTGTCGGGGTCGAAGCGGTGCGAATAGAAGATGTCGACATAGTCGAGCCCCATCCGCTTGAGACTCTGGTCGAGGCTGGCCAGCACATATTTGCGGCCGCCCCATTCGCCGTAAGGTCCTGCCCACATTTCATAGCCGGCCTTAGTCGAGATGATCAGCTCGTCGCGATAGCCGGCAAAGTCAGTCCGCAGGATCTCGCCGAAGGCCCGCTCCGCCGAGCCGGGCGGCGGGCCGTAATTGTTGGCGAGGTCGAAATGCGTGATGCCGAGATCGAACGCCTTGCGCGTGATTGCCTGCTTGGTTCTATGCGGCGTGTCGTCGCCGAAATTGTGCCACAGCCCAAGCGAGATCGCCGGCAGCTTCAGGCCGGAGCGCCCGCAGCGATTGTAGACCATCTTTTCGTAGCGGTTTTCGGCGGGGACATACGGCATGGGAAATCCTCAAATCGAAACGAGCCCGACGGCTGCCGCCGCGACGGTGGGGCAGTCGAGCTTGCCACCCTTAGCCTCTCCCCGCGCAAACGGGGAGAGGCTTTTTGCGGTGCTTGGGAGGTGCGCCGCCTACTTGGTTTTCTTCTTCGCCAGCAGCTCCTTCGCCGCCTTGACGCCGAGTGCCGCGGGCCGCTCGCAGCTGGTCTGCATGGCAACGAACTTTCCGGTCTCGCCCGAGCGCAACAGGCCGGTCATGACGTCGACTGCATGCAGCGCCAGTTCCATCGAGCAGCGGTGCGGCCGGCCTTCCCTGATCGCGATCGCCATGTCGGCAAGGCCGGCGGTGCGGTAGTTGGCCATCATCCCGTGCGAATGCATCTCGTTGGGCACGCCGAACGGATGCCCCCATTTCGGCAGCTTCTTCACCGGCTTGGCGGCTTCGGTGTAGCGCACTTCACCGCCGAAGAAGTTCGGATCCGGCACGAACACCGTGCCTGCCTCGCCATAGAGCTCCATCGGCGCGTGGCCGTGGCTCCAGACATCCCAGCTGGTGTTGAGCGTCACAACGGCGCCGTTCTCGAATTCCAGCACGCCGTGGATCGTCGTCGGCGTGGAGACCGGGATCTTTTCGCCGGCGCGCGGCTTCGAGCTGATGATGCGTTCCGTCATCGGGATCGAAGCGAAAGCCGCGACCTGCTTCACCGGCCCGATCAGCTGGATCAGGTTGGTGATGTAATAGGGTCCGATATCGAGCACCGGCCCGGCGCCCGGCTGGAAGAAGAAGTCCGGATTGGGGTGCCAATGCTCCATGCCATGGCTCATCACATGACAGGTGCCGCTGGTGATCCTGCCGAGCCTGCCGGTGTCGATCAGGTCGCGGACAAGCTGGTGCGCGCCGCCGAGGAAGGTGTCGGGGGCCGAGCCGATGCGCAGCCCTTTGTTTTCCGCGCGTTTCTTCAGGTCGAGCCCTTCCTTGACCGACAGCACGAAGGGCTTCTCCGAATAGACGTGCTTGCCGGCGTCGAGGATCTGCTTCGACACCTCGTAATGCACCGCCGGAATGGTCAGGTTGACGATGATGTCGATATCGTCGGCCTTGAGCAGCCCCTCGACGGTTTCGGCGCGTAGCTTGAACTCTTTTGCCCGCGCTTTCGCCGCCTCCTTGTTGATGTCGGCGCAGGCGCGCATCTCGATGCCGCGAAACAGCGGCGCCAGCGAGAAATACGCCTTCGAGATGTTGCCGCAGCCGATGACGCCGATGCCAAGTTTTGTTGCCATGCTGGTGTGCTCCTAATAGGTCTTGGCAGCTGCGATCGAGCGGCGGGCGAAGCGCTCGATATCGTTGGGATTGTCCTGTTCCATGACGTAGTATTTTGCGGCGCTTTTGGCGCGCAGCGCCCTGATCAGGCCGGGCCAGTCGATGGTGCCGTGGCCGACATCCGACCAGCCGTCCTCGTCGAGGCCCTCGCCCGGCTTGGCCAAGTCCTTGACATGGACGGCGACGATGCGCTTGCCGTGCTTCTCGATCCAGGGCAGCGGATCGACGCCGCCGCGCACCACCCAGGCGACATCCATCTCCCAGCCGATGTCGGGCGCCGAGGACAGGATATGGTCCTGCGGCACCGAGCCGTCGGCAAGCGCCTTGAACTCGAAATCATGGTTGTGCCAGGCAAAGCCATAGCCGGCTTTCTTGGCCGTCTCGCCGACCTTGGCCAGGCGTTCGCCGAAGCCGCGCCAGCCGGCCGCGTCGGCCGGCCTTAACTCGGCGTTCAGGAAGGGGCAGATGAGCAGCGTGATGCCGAGCGCGTCGGCCGTCCTGCGCACGCCGTCGAAATCCTTCTCGAGCGCGTCGATCGAGAAATGCCCGGTCGGCATGGCGAGCCCGTTCTTGTCGAGCTCGGCACGGAACGCCTTGGGATCGTCATAGACGCCGCCGAACCCTTCGACTTGGCTGTAACCAAGCTCGCCCAGCATTTTGAGCACGCCCTCCCAGGGCTGGAAATTGCGGGCGCTGTAAAGTTGGAATGACCAGTTCATCGTCTCTGTCCGTTTTCTTGTGGATGGTTAGTCTTGGGGGGATGAGAGTCTTGGGGGATGAGTCTTGGGGGGGAATGGAAGAGTCTTGCGAGGCTAAATCATGCTCTAGAGGCGGCTGCCGGTGGCGGCGTCGAAAAGCGAAGCGCGCATCGGATCAAAACCGATGCCGACCGCCTCGGCGTTGTTTGGCGTGCGCTCGGCTGTCACCCGTACCGTGAAATTCTGGCCGCCGAGCTTCAGCCAGACCAGCGTGTCGGAACCCATGGGCTCGACGACTTCGACATTTGCCGTGGCTGCGAACGGCCATCCCGTGCCGCTGTTGAACGCCACGTGCTCGGGGCGGATGCCGAACACGGCCGGCCCTGGCACCGGGTCCTTCTCGAAAGCATAGGTGGCAAGCGGTATCCGCACATCCTCGGCGACAAAGTGCCAGTCGCCTGCCGCCTGCTCCAGCCTGCCGTCGAGGAAGTTCATTGCCGGCGAGCCGAGGAAGCCGGCGACAAACCGGTTGACCGGCCGGTTATAGATGGTCTGCGGTGCATCGAGCTGCTGGATGACGCCGCCCTTCATCACCGCGATGCGGTCGGCCAGCGTCATCGCCTCGATCTGGTCGTGGGTGACGTAGATCATGGTGTTCTCGAGCTTGCGATGCAGCAGCTTGATTTCGACGCGCAATTCCGCGCGCAGCTTGGCGTCGAGGTTGGAGAGCGGCTCGTCGAACAGAAAGACATCGACGTCGCGGACAAGTGCACGCCCGATCGCCACGCGCTGGCGCTGGCCACCGGACAGGGCCGCCGGCTTGCGATGCAAGAGCGGTTCGATCTGCAGGATCTCGGCAGCCCGGGCGATGCGCTTGGCGATCTCGTCCTTGGCGAGGCCGGCAACGCGCAGCCCGAACGACAGGTTCTTCTCCACCGTCATCTGCGGATAGAGCGCGTAGGACTGGAACACCATGCCGATGCCGCGATCCTTGGGCTCTTCCCAGGTGACGTTCTTGCCCTTGATGAAGATGCGGCCTTCGGAAACGTCGAGCAGCCCGGCAATGCAGTTGAGCAGGGTCGACTTGCCGCAGCCGGACGGGCCGAGCAGCACGATGAACTCGCCTTCGGCGACATCGAGGTTGAGCGTCTGCAGCACCGATATCGCGCCGAAATTCAGCGACAGGTTCTGGATCGAGACGCTGGTGCCGTTTGCCCCCTTGCTGCCGTTTACCGCAATGCTGCCGTTTGCGTTCATCGCCATCATCCTTTCACGGCGCCGGCGGCGATGCCGCGCACAAACAATTTTCCGGACAGGAAATAGACGATCAGCGGCACCAGGCCGGTCAGGATGGTGGCTGCCATGTTGACGTTGTATTCCTTCACGCCTTGTACCGAGTTGACGATGTTGTTGAGCTGCACCGTCATCGGATAGGTGTCGGGGCGGGTGTAGACGACGCCGAACAGGAAGTCGTTCCAGATGCCGGTCACCTGCAGGATGATGGCGACGACGAAGATCGGCAGCGACATCGGCAGCATGATGCGGAAATAAATGCCCCAGAAGCCGGCGCCGTCGACACGCGCTGCCCGGAACAGCTCCTCCGGCATGGAGGTAAAGTAGTTGCGGAACAAGAGTGTGAGGATCGGCATGCCGAAGATGGAATGGACGATCACTAGGCCGCTGAGGCTGCCGTAAAGGCCGACCTCGCGCAGGATGATGACGATCGGATAGATCATCACCTGATAGGGGATGAAGGCGCCGACGATCAGGATGATGAAGAAAGTGTCGGCCCCTTTGAAGCGCCAGTTGGCAAGCGCATAACCGTTCACCGAGGCGAGTGCGATCGACAGGATCACCGACGGGATGGTGATGCGCACCGAATTCCAGAAACCACGCGACAGCCCGTCGCAGTTGAGCCCGGTGCAGGCGCTCGACCAGGCCTTGACCCATGGCTCGAAGGTGATCTCCATCGGCGGCGAGAAGATGTTGCCGAGGCGTATCTCGGGCATGCCTTTGAGCGATGTCACCACCATCACGTAGAGCGGCAAAAGATAGTAGAGCGCGACCACGATCAGCGTGCCGTAGAGGAAGATGTTACGGCGCGAGAATGTGTGGCGCGGCTTCGGTCCGCTCGGCCCGTAGGCTTCTAGCCCGCCGGTGATGGCAGGCAATGAAACGGCTTGGTCAGACACGCTTCTTGCCTCCGAACTCGAGATAGGCCCACGGCACGATGACGATGATCACCGACAGCAGCATCATCGTCGAGGCGGCGAACCCCTGGCCGAGGTTCTGGGCGAAGAACATGTAATCATAGACATATTTGGCCGGGACTTCGGAGGCGATGCCGGGCCCGCCGCTGGTCTGGGCGACGACAAGGTCGTAGACGCGAACGATATTGGAGGCGACGATGACCAGCGTGGTGATGAAGACCGGCCGCATCATCGGTATGATGATGAACAGATAGGTCTTCCAAGTCGGTATCCCGTCTACCCGCGCGGCCTTCCAGATATCCTCGTCGATGCCGCGCAAGCCCGCCAGCATCAGGCACATGATGAGCCCGGTGCCTTGCCAGAGAGCGGCGATCAATATGCCGTAGATGACGATGCTGGAATCATAGAGCGGATTGAAGCTGAAGCTCGTCCAGCCGAGGCTGCGCACCACTCCCTGGATACCGAATTCCGGGTTGAGCAGCCATTGCCAGACGAGACCGGTGACGATGAAGGACAGGGCGAAGGGATAAAGGAAAATGGTCCGGAACGTGTCCTCGAACCGGATCTTCTGGTCGAGCAAGGCAGCAAGCAGGAAGCCGATCACCAGCGAGAACACCAGCGACAGCACGCCGTAGATCAGCAGGTTCTCGATCGAGATCAGCCAGCGCGGGGTTGCCCACAGCCGGTAATACTGGTCGAGCCCGACGAAGTGCAGCCGCGGCAGCAGCTTGGAATTTGTAAAGGAATACAGCACCGTCCAGACGGTGCCGCCGACAAAAATCACCAGCGCGGTGAAGATCATTGGGATCGAGGCGATTTTCGCATTGAGGTTGCGAAAGAGTTGGCTAGGGCGTTCGCTCTTGCTCATCTGCACAGCCGGGCTGGATCGGGTAAGGGCCGGAGGGTCAAGAGGTCTTGACCCGAGCTCCCGACCCTGCGTTTGCAGGGGCGGGAGTGAGGCGGTTGGTCGATCGCTCAATCGGCCGAACCGACGATAGCGGCGAAGCGCTTCTGCGCATCTTCCACGGTCATGTCCTGCTTAGCGAAGAACTCGGAGAACAGATCCTCCTTCTGCTTCTGCGTATCCTGCGAAAGCAGCTGGTCGGTCCAGGGCATGACATTGCCCTTGGCGAGAATTTCGAGCCCCTTCTTCATGCAGTCGTTCGCCGCCTTGAGGTCGACGTCGCCGCGCACCGGCAGCGAACCTTTCTTGAGATTGAAGGCGACCTGCGTCTTGGGATCGAGCAGCGTGTGGGCCAGCACTTCCTGCGCCTTCGATTTTTCGGGATCCTTCAGCAGCGGGAAGTAGAAAGCGTCGCCGCCGGTGGCGATCATCTCGTTGAGGCCGAGGCCCGGAAGGCAAGTATAGTCCTTGCCGGCGGTCTGGCCGGCAACCTGGAACTCGCCCTGCGCCCAGTCACCCATGATCTGGCCGCCGGCCTTGCCGGTGATAACCAGATTGGTGGCCTGGTTCCAGTCCTGCACATTGGTGTTCTTCGCCATCTTGCGGGCGTCGTCCGCGGCCTTGAAGACCTTGGCGACTTCGGGCCCGGCGGCGAATTCGGCGTCCTTGTCCTTGTAGACCTTGAGGAAGGCGTCGGTGCCGCCGACCGCCGCAAGCAGCACGTCGAAAGCGCCGGAGGTTTGCCAGGGCTGGCCGCCGACCGCGAGCGGCTGGATGCCTGCTTTTTCAAGCGCAGGCGCCGCAGCGACATATTCGTTCCAGTTCTTCGGCACCGGCACGCCGGCCTTTTCGAAGGCGGCGTTCGACAGCCACAGCCACTGCCAGGAGTGGATGTTGACCGGCACGCAATAGATCTTGCCGTCGAGGGTACAGCCGTCGAGCAGGCTCTTCGGCTGCACGATTTCCGTCCACTTTTCCTTGGTGGCGAGATCGGTGAGGTCGCGCATCAGCCCGGCCTGCACCAATTCTTCCGCCTGCCGGCCGTGATTGAACTGGGTCGCACCCATCGGGTCGCCGCCGGTGATGCGGCTGATCATGATCGGCCGCGCCGTGCCGCCGGAGCCGGCGATAGCGCCGTCCACCCAATGATTGCCCGTTGCGTCGAAAGCCTTGGCGAGTTCGGCGACCGCTGCCGCCTCGCCGCCGGAGGTCCACCAATGGGTGACTTCCAGATCCGTCGCGGCCGCCGGGCCGGCGAATTGCAGCGCGACCGTCGCAGCCAGCGCAGCAGTCATGAGTTGGTATCGCATTTCGTTCCTCCCAGAACCTGAAACGTTACAGATTTTCGATACGGCAATTGCTTGAGGCGCGCAACCCCTCAGGCGAAGGTGGCATCAAGTTTTTTCGAAGCACGAATAAAATCGCGCGGCTCGCCGGCCTACCGCGCCGCAACAAGAGGGGTTGCACTGCGAAATAGAATGCTGCGACGCCAAAAAACCGGAAAAGCCCGTTCCAATCGCTGTTTTGCGCCGATTGCAGCACCGCTCGTTTTGCATCTGTCACCAGTGATTATGGCGATGCGTGACAATCTGTAACGTTTCAGTATATAGCGGTTTCATTCGGTGAGGGGCCGCGGCGAACCCGCGGCCGGCCGATTGCCGGCCTGTCCGGCAACTGTTATGCGCCTGACGGGGCGGGATGAATGAACAGGCATCAAAAAGAGACGGCCGACGAGGCGTCGGGCCAGGGCCGGCCGACACTGAAGACGCTCGCCTTCATGACCGGGCTGGGCGTCACCACTGTGTCGCGTGCGCTGAAGGACGCGCCCGAGATCGGCGCCGAGACCAGGCGGCGTGTCCAGCTTGTCGCCAAGCAGATCGGTTATCGGCCCAACCGTGCCGGCGTACGCCTGCGCACCGGCAAGACCAATGTCATCAGCCTGGTGCTCAACACCGAGCACGAGATCATGAGCTTCGTCTCGGATATCATCTACGGCGTTTCGGAAGTCATCGCCGACACGCCCTATCATTTGATCGTGACGCCCTACTCGCGCTCGCAGGATCCGCTCGACCCGATCCGCTACCTCGTGGAAACCGGTTCAGCCGACGGCGTCATCATTTCGCGCACGCAGCCGAACGATCCGAGGGCCCGTTATATGCTGGAGCGCGGCATCCCCTTTGCCACGCATGGCCGCACCGATATGGGGCTGATCCATCCCTATCATGATTTCGACAATTACGCTTTCGCAGCCGAGGCAGTGCGCCATCTGGCCGGCCTCGGCCGCCGCCGGCTGGCGCTGCTGGCGCCGCCGGTCGAGCTGACCTATCACGGCCACACGCTCGCCGGCTTTGCCGATGCGCTGAGCGAGGTCGGCGCCAGCGAGGTCCCGTTCAACACCGTTTCGATCGATCATTCGATCGAGCAGATCAGAATGCGGACCGCGCAGCTGATGCGCCGCGACGTCAGGCCGGACGGTTTCATCAGCAGCGCCGCCGCCGCGACGCTCGCCATCGTCGCCGGCATCGAAGACGCCGGCCTCAAGCTTGGCCGCGATGTCGATGTGGTGTCCAAACAATCGTCGGAGCTGCTGCACCTGTTTCGCAGCGAATTGCTGGTCGTCAACGAGAACTTCCGGCTGGCCGGCGCCGAACTCGCCCGCTCGGTGCTGGGCTGGATCGGCGGCGCCGCACCCGGCACCCTGCAAAGCCTGAGCGAGCCGGGCGAAGTCCAGGCCTATCGCCGGCCGGCGTGAGCGGGATACGTTCAGATTGAACTGGGCATCCCCCTCCATCCATTTGTCCTAGACGCATTTCTGCGACGCCAAGTGATTCCACTTGGCTGCAAATGCGCGCTGCTGACTGGCAACCTTGGGGCCGGAAGCAGTAGGTCCGCTTGTGGTGTAGGAAGGCTGATAGCGGACGTTCAACTCCCAAGTTCCGATGTCGTGAGTGACCCAAAGGTGACATTTGCCGGTCACCGGTTCCCGTCGTGCGTTCTGGGAGCGCTTCTACCGCAAGGCACTATCCTTCGCGCCAATGAAATGGTCTGGTTCCAAGAGACCCTATTGGCGCAACTTAGCTATTCGTGAATGCGACGTTTGACCAAGGCGGAAAAGATTTCGAGTGGCCAACCCATGAGTGCCCCCTCGGGAATTGAAATGCTCCTTCGCTGGCTTCGCAGGCTGCCGATTCCCAACGATCGCATCGGGCATCTCGTACTGAGCGCCTTCCTGCTCGCGACCGCAAACACCTTCGGTTCCTCCTTGGCGGCTGCCCGGTTTCTATCGACTCAAGGCGGCGAGGGGGTCGCGATTTACTACATGGTGTTCGCTCTCGTCTCGATTCCCGCGTGGGTTGTCTATGCCCGGATGATCGACCGCGGCAGCCGTGTTGTCCTGCTGCAGCGGTTCATGGTCGCCGTCATTGTGATGACAGCATTGTTGATCCTCGCCAGCGGGTTTGGCGGTACGGCAGCGGACTATGCGCTCTACGCAGGAATCAGCGTGTTGGAGTCGCTGCTCTACAGCGTCTTCCAAGTGGTGTTGATCGACTATCTGACTGCGCGCGAAATGACGCGCTATTCGACGCGTGTCGCTGTCGCCCTGTCCGCAGGGGGCATGGTGGGTGGCAGCCTCGCCGGCTTGCTTGCAGGTTTCGTATCGCCCTTCTGGCTGCTCTTCGGCATGCCGCTGATACTGTGCCTCTGCCTCGCGCATCTGGCCTGGCTGTCTCTCCGCTGGAAGCCGGCGGGCGAAAGGGAGGAGCAGGGAGAGTCCGGAATACTTGAAAACCTTCGCAGCATAGGCAGCATGATGCGGGGATTTTTAATAGCAATTCTGCTTTCAACCGCACTTTTCCTGAATATTGTTACGCAATGCATCGCTGAGTATATGGTTTTCAACATCTACACCGACAGTTTTCCGGACGAACAGTCGCTTGCCAAGTTCTTCGGACTGATGAGCGGCGCCCTGAATTTTGTTGGCATGGCGATCGGGTTGTGGCTGACCAGCCCGTTGATGCAACGGCTCGGCATCGCGCGCATGAACCTTGTTTTCCCAGCCGCGTGCGGAGTGAGCTTCATCGCCATGCTTGCCAGTCCGGCGCTGCCGGTCGCGATGTTTGCGCACGTCGTCTATGATGGTCTTTCCAAGAATATCGATGCGCCGGTCACGGCAATCAACTACAACGCAGTTCCAGGGCGGTTTGCAAGCCGGCTGCGCGCCTTCAACGACAGCCTGATCTATCCGATGGCATTGGCCATATCCGGGCTGCTGGTCTGGGTGGTGGCGCAATTCGCAGGTCTTTTCGGTGTCGGCGTGCTCGGCGTTGTTCTTAGCCTCTGCTTCCTCGCATGCGGATGGAGTATCGGCTGGCGCTATGTCAGCGGGCTCGTAGGGATACTGCGAGAGGGGGCTGTCGATCTCGATCGCGACGAGTTCCTGATACGCGAAGCATCGGCCGTCGCCGCGAGCAACAGTGCGGACCTCGTCGTGATGCTAAGTGGACAGGACAGAACTGCGACCGAACTTGCTCTGCGTATTGTTGCCCATACCTCGATAGGACCATTCCTCGAACCAATCACCGAGAAACTCACGACATCGGGCGACGAAACGGTCATCGCCCTGGCTCGTGGAGGCGACCGGCATGCAGCAGATCTGCTGACACTCTGGCCCAATGCGGAACCGGTGCTCCGCGTCCGCATCGCCCAGTACCTTGTGGCAGTGGGGCGATCCCTGCCCGAGGATCGGGATCAGGGACCGGTGATGATCGCGCTCGATTTGGCTGCACGCCTCGGCAAATCGCCGGAAGCGGCGCAAGCGCTCGTAACGATGGCCCAGTCTCAATTGGAGGTAGCCACGGCACTGCTGCCGATCGCCGCCGCGCGGTGCGACGACGCGTTCACGCCGATGCTCGTCAGCATCATTCGCAATCATGCTTCGCTTGAAGAGGTCATAGTCAAGACGATCGCTGCCCTGCCTTATTCCAAGCCCGGGAGTACTGGTCTGCCCCAGGACCTGCTCGAGGAAGCCGTCCGTTCCAACGACACGGGACGACGAGTGATTGGTTATCAACTGGCGGTGCGAGGAGGCTGGCCGGCGAAGCGTATCGCTGTCGGGCTGACGGATCGGGATGAATCGGTACGCCGCGTCGCAATCGCGGCATTGGTCGCCCGCAAGGATTCCGTGGCAGCGGTATTGCCTATGCTGCGAGACGAGAATCCATCCGTCCGCCTCGCCGTCATCGAGGTGCTCGGCCACGTAGGCGCCACCGAAGCCCTGTTCAGCTATCTGCAGAAAGATGCCTTCCCCCGTATTGACAGGTATCGCCAATGGCGTCAGGCAGTGCCCGACAGCAACCTCGCCTGGGCTGCGATCGCCAGAATTGCAATGGCAGAGGCCAATCAGGCCGCGATCGACGAGGTCCTGGTGACGCTTGCTGCCCTCGGCCACAAACAGACGGTCAGCTATATCCGGCGCTTCCTGAGCGCCCGCGACGAGCGTATGCGTGCTCGCGCGGCAGAGGCAATTACCGCCGTCGACCAGCGGCGGTTGGTGACGCCGCTCATCCCACTGCTTGACGGTGATACGGCCAAGCGTGGCAAGACCCTCCCTATCAAAACCGTGCTCGATGCCATGAGCACCTCCTCGTTGCCCTGGCTACGCCGGGCCGCTGTGGCTGCACGATCATTGGAGTCCGATATGCCGAATGCCGAACACGGTTTGCTCGACCGCCTGCTTTTCCTGCGCAATGTGCCAATTTTCGAAAGCTGCTCGCTCGACGATTTGTATGCAGTGCAACAGGTCATGAAGCGCACCGACTACCTATCCGACGAGGTTATCGTCAAGCAGGGCGCGCATGGCGAGGAGCTTTTTGTCCTCCTTGAAGGCGAAGTCAAAGTGAGACAGCGCGGTCCTTCGGGCTTCACCGACTTTGCAACGCTGAAACCCGGCTCGATGTTCGGAGAGATGGCGCTGTTCGGCGAAGGTGAGCGCTCGGCGGATATAGTTGCGGTCGGGTACGCAAGCTGCCTTGTGCTGGAGCGTTCGCATTTCGAGGACCTTGCCCGGCAGCGGCCGGGTATTCTGCTGCAGATCTGCCGGGTGTTGGGTGGAAGACTGCGTGCCGCGAACCAGAAACTCCATGACCTGCAAACAGCGAAGTCAGCAAAGAGTGGGTTGCTGGAATCCAGTTCTACAGCCCAATCGCGCGGATTGCAGTGATTTTCAGGTAATCGGAATGTCCATTGGCGGGCGCAAAGCGGACGTTTCGGAACGCCATCGCTCGACGCCGTTTAATTAGCCACAACATCAGCACGAGCGGCCCGCCAGCCAATTGTCGGCTTTTGACCCGATACGAACGTCGAACTTTCGAGGCAATCGGACAACTACTCTTGAACGCTGCCGTCGTCATCTGACCTCGGCAGTGGTCCAGGTCAATCGATCCCAACTGTTTCGCTCGCCGACGCAGTGCCTTTTTTCAGCACGGCAACGTCGAGCAGTGCGGTGAGGGAACCGATTGCGGCGCGTGCCGGCCTTGGTGGTCACCTTTTGACCTCAAGGCACCTTTCTATCGCTGCAGCGCGAACAGTTTTCATATCTGCTCGAACGTGCACCGCACCTACGGGCGCGGCTGGAACAGGTGCTGACCTCGAGAGAGCAGAAGGTGAAGCGGAGCGGCCTTTGACAAAGGGCGCTGCCCATGATCCTCTGACCCGAGGCGTCGGTTTATCGACGGCATGATCCCGACCGAAGCGACTATACAGTAATGATGCATCACACAAGCCTTCCCTTCGGAGCAAGATGCTAATTACGATAGTAGAGCCGCATCGTCGATTTCCCGAGTCCAACGAACCATCCGTTACGCAGGAGTTTGCTGATGCAAAACGAAATTGTTTTTGCCCATAATCCTTTTAGCGAGCTGACGGAAGTTCGCGCTAGCGCCTTGCATGGTTGGGGTGTGTTCGCGAGACGACTCATCCCTAAGGGGACAGTTTGGTGGCAGGCGCGTTCGCAAGATGTGCTGGTGATAGAGCGAGATCAATACGAAGCTATTGACTCCTTGCCCCGTACCGTTCTTGTCAATGGGCTTCTGGACGCCATTTTGCATTATAGCTACTACCCGAGTGGTCTTAACCGGCTTATTTTGATCCTGGATGGAGCACAATTCACCAACCATTCATTCACCCCCAACTCCGTCGACGACCCAACCAAACTTCAAAGCTTAGCGCTTCATGACATCGGACCGGGAGCCGAAATCCTGGAAGACTATTCCCACTATGGAAAATGTCCGTGGGCCCCTCTGTATGGCGAATTCGCGAAAGCGATTTGGGAACGGAATTGATGCTGCTGTCACGTTTTTCCGTTGATCTCATTACCAAAACTTGCTGATCAGAACCATGGCCCCATTTTCGCATTCCGGCCCGCGCGCAGTGTCGGCCATGTCGCTCAGGGGGCTTTCCGGAGCCCGGAACGCGACCATTTCTCGGATTGCCTCTTGCTCGGCCTCGTGCGGGAGGTGTTCGCCATCGCCTCCGAACGTCCGAAAGTGGGCCGGAAGTTGACGGTCTGCTTTTGGTACTGGCTTGTCAAAAGCAGCCATTACGCTGCCGACCCAATGTGGGTCGTATAGAGTGTCATACACACCGCCGAAATACGACCTATGTCCAAAAACCCTCATCCGACTACTTCGGCTGACATCCAGACAGCCCGCTTCTGCACTCGGCTCCACCGACAGGGAAACCTTTGCGCGAGTTGACTGTTGTAGCTACAAGACAGAGGAGAAGGTTGAATGGCATCCGTCCGATACATCGTCGCGGACGTCGACGAGGCGGTCGCGTTCTATCGAGACAATCTCGATTTCAAGATCGACATGCACAATCCGGGCAAGTTCGCTGCGCTGCTGCGCGACGACCTGACGCTGTATCTCAGCGCCCCAGGTGCGGGGAGCGGTGGTCAGGCGGGCGGCGATCCGAAGCCAGGCGGGTGGAACCGATTTATGATCGTTACGAACGAGGTCGATGTCCTTATTGAGCGGTTGCGCCGGGCTGATGCAAGATTCCGCGGCGAAATCAGCGACGGCGGTGCCGGTCGCGCCATCTTGCTCGAAGATCCATCGGGCAACGTCATCGAGCTATTCGAGTTCAAAAAGGACTGAGCCTGACGTAGAGCTGGTGACGGCGGGCGGTTGGTTTTGATGCGTCTGCTCATGGTCATGTCGCGTTCCGCCACCGACGACAGATTTCTGCCGTCTTTGATCAAAAGCGGACGAGCCGGAATCCACCCCGGTGACGGTGTTCGACACGGAGTCCCGACCAATTGAGCGTAGCATTTGCCAAGGAGGAAAGCGCGGAGGCAGCATCGGAAACCATCCTGCCGGCTCGCCCTATCTCCGGTCGGATCAACCTCGTCACGGACGCGGGCCTCAAGATGCTGCAGGATGAATTGGCTCGCGCTCAGCAGGCTCTCGAGGCCGCTAACGCGCTGGAAGATGTCAACGAGAGGCGACGGCAGTCGGCGGTTCCGGTTCGAGATATGCGCTATTATGCCGAACGCGTCCGTACGGCTCAGCTTATGTCGGTGCCGACGTCTAATGAAGTGATCGCCTTCGGCCACACCGTTACCTTCGAGCGTGATGATGGCCGCACTCAGACCTTCCGCATCGTCGGTGAGGATGAGGCCAACCCGTCTCAAGCTTCCATATCGCATGGTTCATCGGTTGCCATCGCATTGATTGGCAAAACCGTTGGCGACGTTGTCCAGCTAGGGCAGCGCGAACTCGAGATCCTGTCCATTTCTTAGTTGGGCATCGGGCTACGACGCACGACCGAATTGCAGGCATGTTCTGTGACTTCGTCACGGTCAACCGCCACCGTCACGTTTGGTACACTGTCAGGTGACGCGCGCGAGTTACACCCGTCGCCGTAACATGGAGGTTGCCAGCTTGCCGCGAGCCACCCATTCTGCGCTTAATAGCGGCAACTCAGGGGCGAGTAATGGGCCGATTGCTGACTGTCGGGTTTCAGTCGCGCTCGACGGATAGCATAATGACAGCGCACCCGACTGCCGTCGCGTTGGCACTTAAATTGATCGACGAAGGGGTGCGTGACGGCGACTGTGAGTCCGCCTCCCCGGATATCGACCGTTCTGACAACAGGCAGTCATAACCGATTGAGCATGCTCGTAAGGTCGGCTAACTTACAAACGACAGGCAATAAAAATTATTCATCGGGGGCAATCATGAATTCGATCGGGTCGGCGATCGCAAAGGGACTGTTTTTGGCTGGTCTGTTCATATCGGCGGGATCAGCGCTGGCGGCGAAGAGCGATGACGGATTCGCAGCGTTCTGGACAAAATTCAAGGCTGCCGTCGACAAGAGCGACCAAAAAGCCGTATCGCAGATGATCAAATATCCCATCTATTACAATGACCAACGGCAAGTAGATGACTTCCCTTTGATCTGGAAGG
>NZ_JAMYTU010000034.1:0-52518 GCF_040322615.1 Mesorhizobium sp. M0119 | reverse complement strand
GGCGCTGATGCTGGATCGTGAGCGGGCCGGACGCGAGGCGAGCCCGTCGGCGGCGGTGATCGACAGCCAGTCTGTCAAGGCTCCGCAAGCTGGAATAAGGGGTTACGATGCCGGAAAGAAGATCGTCGGACGCAAGCGCCATATCGCAGTCGATACGGATGGGCGGCTGTTGATGGTCAACCTGACGCCGGCCGATATCTCCGACAGCGCCGGCGCTCAGGCGATCTTGGATGGTATCTGCCAGCGCTGGCCCTGGGTGAAGCATCTGTTCGCCGACGGCGCCTATGATCGGCTAAAGCTCATGGACAAGGCCGCCTATCTGGACTTCGTGGTTGAGATCATCCGTCGATCCGATGACCAGAAGGGCTTCGAAGTCTTGCCCCGACGCTGGGTCGTCGAGCGGACCTTCGGCTGGTTGACCCGATGGCGCCGCCTCGTGCGCGACAACGAGCAGCGCATCGACGTCTCTCACGCAATGATCCAATGATCCTCGTCGCAATGGGCGCAAACCTCATCCGCCGAACCGCTCATCCTTGAATTTCAAAACAGATGGGTGTTGGGGTCTCTTCCGAGCCGAGATGAAAGCGGCTGCTCCTGTCGAGATGTGAGAACGTGGTCGATGTTGAATCGCCACAAACATCAGGAAGGAGCAGCCATGAAGTATTGTGCCGGACTGGACGTGTCTTTGGAAGAGACTGCCATTTGTATTGTCGACGAGAGTGGTCGGATCGCGAAGGAGGCACGAGCATCGAGCGACCCGCAGGCGTTGATCGACGCACTGGGTGAAATCGGTCTGCCGCTTGGGCGGATCGGCCTGGAAGCGTGTTCGCTGACGGCGTGGCTTTGTCGGCCGGATTGAGAAACTGACCCCCCTATTGCCTCACCGAAGAATGTTACCGAGCGTGGTGGTGCCGACATGACCCGCGCGATTCATCCAATCGCCGTCGAGGATGATCCGCTCCGCCGTTCCACGCGCCATGCCTTCACAGCCAGTTGCACTGTCCTCAGGCTCTTCTTCGTGAAGCGCGACGGATCGGCACTCATGAGGCGCTGGAGCACCGTGACTGCCGAGAGTGTCGGCTCGGCCTCAAGCCATGTCCGAATCCGGGCCTCGTAAGGCTCCAGCATGCTCGGCCTGTTCGGGTAAGGTTTGATCCGCCGATACGGCCTTCGATGCGTGAGGCGTGTCTCCCCAGCCTGCCAGGCCATCCTCAGGCTCGCGGCGAAGCGCTTAAGATCGATGGCGACAGGTTACCTTACGACGATACGATCCGGAAAAAAGAACGGGAGCAGCTTGACCGCGACGACCCCAATCAGAGAGGACTCTTAGGGTAGCAAGTTTAGATGCTTAGAAGCAGGTATATCTCGCGTTAAACCGGGTCTGTCGCTGCCCTGCTAGTGAGCCGTGACCTCCACCAGGTAAGGTAGATCAGTAGCAGCCATAATAACGGCAGGAGAATCAGCATTGATGCGACTGCGGCGATCGTCGGGTCGAGCTCATTGCGCATGTTCTCCCACATTTTGAGAGGTAATGTCCGGACCGCATAGCCGCTAACTAATGATGTTATGACAACCTCGTCAAAGGAATGGAGGAAAGCGAACACAGCGCCTCCGAGGATGCCTGGCCGAATGAGCGGCAACGTTACCCGCATGAACGTTGCAAAGGGCGATGCCCGCATACTTTTAGCAGCATCTTCAAGCCGGCGGTCGAAGTTGGCCAGCGTCGCGGATACGATGACGACGACATAACCGATTGCGCCGATCGTATGTGCCAGTATGACGCCTAATCTGGTCCCTGTAAGTCCGAGGTTGACCAGCCCCGTATATGTCGCAACGCCGACAACGATAACTGGTATCGTGATTGGCATCAGAAGCAGAAGATTAAGCACGATACGTGGTCGCGCAGACATCCGACTCAGACCATAGGCTGCGAGGGTCCCAAAGATTGTAGCGATGGTGCCGACCACAAGTCCAATCTCCACACTAGTCCACGCAGCGGACGCCCATGATTGATCCGTAAAGAAATTCCGATACCAACGGAGCGAAAGAGCCGAGGGCGGAAATGTCAGGAAGCTTTCGGCGCTGAATGACACTGTCACCACCAATATTTCGGGAAAAAGTAAGTAAAATAGAACAAGGACGAGGAACACGTAGCCGGCTCGTCTGGACCACGTCCCGTCCCCCCCAGAGCGGTATAGTTGAGCAGACCAGCGCCTAGCGCGAAAGGGGGCCAAGCGCTCACCCAGGAACTGCTTTAGCCGGCCAAGGACTGGTAGCCGGCCTAACCAGAGCTTCCGCCGCGAGGATGATGCCGAGGTTGGTTTTCCCGACAAATCCAGACCCATCATCAGAAGAATGGCCGTGGCGATCGCCAGGATGATGAAAGCTGAGGTAGCGATACGGGCTAGATTGAATGAAGTCTGGACTTGGGCGGCAATGAAGGTCGACAGCATTGCATCGCGTAGTCCCCCAAGAGCCGCCGGAGTAATGTAGAAGCCAAGGCAAATGACGAACACTAAGAGGGAGCCACTGCGAAGGCCAGGCAAGCTTAGAGGCAGAAAGACACGCCAAAACGCAGCGAAAGGGCGTGCACCAAGACTGCGCGCCGCAGTCACAAGAGATTTGTCGATGCCCACCATAACGCTAATCAGCGGCAGGATCATCATAGGAAGCATGATGTGCACCATGCCAATGTAGACGGCGAAGCGGTTATAGATCAGTGGAAGAGGGCTCGAAATAAGTGAAAGATCCATCAGCAGGTTGTTGATGAGGCCCCGATCGCCTAGGATAACCACCCAGGCGTAGGTCCGCGCAAGTCCGCTCGTCAGATAAGGTATGACGACCAGTACAATAAGCACGACACGCCATCGCTTTGAAGCGTTAGCAATCAGATAGGCTGTCGGATAACCTATGACAACACACGCGGCTGTCGCCACGGCACTGATTTCAATAGTCTGTAGAAGTACACGTATGTTCGCAGGCTGGCTGAAAAACGCCGTGTAGTTCGAAAGAGTGAATTCTGGTGCGTTGAGGCTTGTGAAAAATAGCAGCACGATCGGTATGCCGAAGACGGTGAGAAGGAGGGCAATACTTGGAATGGCCAGCAGGATGTGCATCCGGCCTAGCTTATAGAGCATCTGGCTTATCCTTTTCAGATCAAGCAGAGACAAAACGTACGTCAGACCGCAGCCAGTCTAGGCGGACCCCTTCACCAGAACGGAAAATTTGTTTTTCTGTGTTTACATGTTCTCGCGTAATGAGAGCGGTTTGGCCGACGCGTACTTGATATTTACGGAGCGGGCCGCAATAGGTCATGTCTTCGATGAATCCTTTGGCCGTGGCATAACGATCGGTGTCTTCCAGGTATGGCGCAGCTAAGGCATTCACCCTGATGCGTTCTGGCCGGAGCATGGCCACGGCGCCGGGCAGTGCAGAACCAGCACCGACTTCAAAGTCTGCATTTTCTAGAATGTTCGCTTCGCCTAGAAAATTCGCCACGAAGCGGCTTCTAGGCTTATCGTAAAGAGCTTCCGGTGTTCCCATTTGTTCGATTTGGCCTGCACGCATGATAACGATTCGATCCGACAAAGTCAGAGCTTCCTCCTGGTCGTGAGTGACGCAAATCGTGGTTTTGCCGAATTCTCGATGCAGGTTTTTTAGCTCAACCTGCATTTGCTCTCTGAGGTTGCGATCGAGTGCGCCCAGCGGTTCATCAAGCAGGAGAAACGGCGGATCGGCGACCAGCGCCCGGGCGAGGGCAACGCGTTGCTGTTGACCGCCACTCAGTTGTGAGGGTAGCCGGTCCCCCAAGTCGCCCAAGTGAACCCGCTCGAGCATACGTTTCACGCGGGCCGCTTTTTCTGACGACTTTATCCCGCGCATCTCTAGCGGAAATTCGAGGTTCCGACGAACTGTCAGATGTGGAAAAAGGGCGTAGCTTTGGAATACGATCCCTTGGTCCCGCCGATATGAGGGGACTGACCCGATCGACTTCCCGGAGATGAAGATCTCTCCTGTAGTCGGAGCCGCGAATCCAGCCAGGAGCATAAGCGCCGTCGTTTTGCCCGATCCGCTTGGTCCAAGGATAGTCAGGAATTCTCCTGCGCTAACCGCCAATGATAGGTCTTTCACTGCAACGAACTGCCCGTACACCTTAGTTACATTTCGAAACTCAATCTGAACGGGCGTTTGAACGCTGTTGTACGCTTCGCCTCCGTGGGCACCACTGGTTACAAGTGGCGGAAGGCTGCGAAAAGCCATCACTGATATGCTCCAATCATATAGGTTAGAATAGCTGACCGGTGGTCGCGTACATCCAGCCCGTTGTGGGAACGGTACGCGATCCACCATAGCATGGTCGACACGCAACCGCATCGATCCTATGTGAAGGTTTGGCTTCTACAGCAGAATCCATTCGTTCCAGCGCTGAACAAGGCGTTCCGTATTCGACAGGCCGTCTGAACCGACCTCGCCATACCATTTCATGTTGATTGTGATGCTGTTCTTCAGATTATCTGGATGGCTTGCGAGTTTACGTCCCATTTCATCAGGAAGCGCTTTGAACGCGTTTACGTTAGTCGGGCCATACGGCATAAGCCGCGCCCAGACCGCCTGCCTGTCCGCACGACTTACGAACTCGATGAACTTTTGCGCATTTCCCACATTTGGCGAACCCTTGGGTATCACCCAGAAGTCCCACGTCAATTTCGACTGGTTCCGGTTGATCTCGAGAGGAGCACCCTGGTCAATCAATAGGGTTGCACGGCCGTCATAGGTATTCACCAAGTCCGCTGCCCCATCCCGCATGATCTGTTGGATCTCGGACCCGGTTCCCCACCACTTTCGGATATGAGGCTTGATTTTGTCCAGACTAGCGAAGACACGGTCAAGGTCCATAGGGTAGATCGCATCTGGCGGAACGCCATCTGCTAGCAAAGCCTCCTCCCATGGGCCTTCGGATCCATACTGTCCGGAGACGAGGGAGCGGACTCCAGGAAACTTGTTGGTATCCCAGAACTCGGCCCAGTTTGTGGGTCGCGGCTTGCCGGCCGGGAATGTTTTCGTGTTGTAAGTCATGACATAAGCATAGATAGCAGTTCCGACACCAAACGGCTCCTTTGCAAAACTAGCAATTCCGTTGAGATCGTCCTTCTTGTAAATGGAATAATCTATATCCTGCAAATATCCTTTTGACGCAGCTGCATAAGCTTCACCTTGTGTAAGTCCGCCAACATCGACAGATACACTATTATTTTTGACCATAAGCTCTATTTGGGCCAGCGCGATCTGATCAGTGACCGGTGTCACTTTAACGCCGGTTTCGTGCTCGAACGGTTTGACGTAAGCTTTGATTACCGCTTCTCCCGCAGCACCGCCATAGACCAAGACGCGCAGTTCGCCAGGTGACTGCGCACGAGCAGGGCCGGAAATAGACGGAAGCGCCACGGCAGCGGCTACGGACGAGCTGACCTTGATGAAGTCTCTACGGTTTATGGATATACCCATTTTTTATCTCCCTTTTCCCCTGCATTGACGATTTTGTGCCAATCTCAAGTTCTATGATACCAAGCCCTGGCGGGTGATTCGCTCCAATTGCATCTTCCTCCCGCAGGAAATCTTCGTTGTTCGGGCCACGACGCATAAATGCGTCCGAAAAGAGGCCCCCGAACGGTGCTACTCGTCGACTTGAAGTGACGTCTTCATTGCGGGTAGCGGCGAGAAAGGCCCGCTCGCCGCCCCTTTCGCAACCGTTTCGACACCTTGGGGGCGCGACGCTCGAGGCCGTCGGCGCCGTCCTGCGTCATCGCTCACTCGATATGACAGCGCATTACGCGAAGGTCGACGTGACAATGCTTGAGACGATCGCCCAGCCCTGGCCGGGAGGGGCGTGATGCTGAGTGAGGATCTGGATCGGCACATCAGCCTTCATCACGCCCTCGGGTTCAAGTTCCGCACCCAGTCGCTGCTCCTCGCAACTTTGTGGCCTACGCAGAGGCCCGCGGCGATCAGGTCGTCAGTGCGGACCGGGTCCTAGCCTGGGCGGTCGAAGCCCCGTCGCATGAACAGTGGCGCAACCGTCTTCTCAAAGCGCGGCGCTTTGCGATCGCGATGCATGCGGAGGACAGCCGACACGAGATTCCCGCCGCCGACGCGCTCGGGCGCGGCCTGTTCACTCGCAGGAGCCCTTACATCTACAGCGAGGAAGATATCCGTTGCTCGATGGCGGCAGCGACGTCGCTGGCGTCGGCCGGGACGATCCGGCCCGTCACCTTCGCCACCTTGTTCGGCCTGCTCGCCGCGACCTGCATGCGGATATCTGAAGCCTTCGCGTTGCGCCTGTCCGACATCATTGATGATGGCCTGGTCATTGAGGAGACCAAGGTCAAGAAGAGCCGGCTGCTCCCGCTCCACCCGTCAACCCGGCGTGCGCGGGACGCCTATCTGGAGGTCCGACTGCGCGCGGTCACCGAGAGCGCCGCCTTGCTGGTCGGCAACACCGGCGAGGCGGTGGCCTATCCCACGGTCATCGCCGTCTTCCTGCGGTTGATCCGTTCCATCGGGCTTCGCGGATCGTCAGACCGCGGCGGGCCCAGGATCCATGACCTGCGCCATACCTTTGCCGTCCGCTCCCACTGTCCTCGCAGCGCCGCCGCGGTATCGCGCCACATCGTCGGCCTGAGCACCTATCTCGGCCACGCCCACGTCATGGACACTTACTGGTATCTCCAAGCAAGCCCGGCGCTGATGACCCACATCGCCGACGCCGGCGAAGCGCTGCAGCGCGCCGGGCAAGCCGATGCAGAACGGCTTCTGCGAGAGCTTCAACGGCCGGATGCGCGACGAACTCTTGAACGAAACCTTGTTCTTCGGCCTCGACCATGCCCGGACGACGATCGCCGAATGGGCGGACGACTACAACCGATCGCGCCCACATTCGGCGCTCGGCTACATCACGCCCGCGGCTTATTCCGCCAATCTCACCGCAAGGCGATCAGCTGCACAACCCCGACCAGCTCCGCCGATCGCCCGTTGCTCACCCGCGCCATACGGCGTACAACCCGCCGAGGCTCTAATTGCCGCTGGATGAAAATTCGGTGGCAGGTCACATCGCCGAAACCCTCGAGGCGATCCTCAATGGGCATCCGCAAGGCCGCATTGAAGACCTCATGCCCTGGCGCTTCCGTAAGACGTCAAGCCCCGGCATATAGGGGAGCGCGAAAGCGCTTACGCACGATCAGCCCGCGCTGGGCAGGAGGGGATCGGGTGAGCGCTTACGGTCCTCCGCGAGCCGTAAATCTTCCCGGCCTAATTCGCGGACGAAAGCAGGGATTACCAACGGGAAGGCGTGCCAGCCTCTTCGCCCGGACGGTTGTCCGGCGGCTCTGCGACTCGTGGAAGTCGGAAACCTCCAATCGACTTTTAAGCTGCCGGCTTTTGTCGCAAAACGCCCCCAGACTCTGGGGCGTTGAGTCTATTGGTGGCTACGAAAAGACTAATCTTTGACCAAAAGCTTCCGAGGAACGTTTGACAAACACTCGTTCCCCTCCGGCGTAATGAGGACGGTTTCCGTGATTTCAAATCCCCAATCATCATACCAGAAGCCCGTCATGAAGTGTAAGGTCATCCCAGACTCGAGCACTGTCCTGTCTCCCTGCCGAAGGCTCATTGTGTGCTCGCCCCAATCTGGGGGATACGATAGTCCAACGGAATAACCCGCTCGGGTCATCTTTTCCAGCTTATACTTCTCAAGGACCTTGAAGAAGGCGGCTCCCCATTCTTCGCAGGTTGCGCCCGGCCTTGCGACTGCAAGGCCAACTTCCATACCTTCAAGGGTGGCTTTCTCAGCGTCGCGGAATTTCTGCGGTACTTTGCCCAGGATGAATGTTCGAGATGTCGGGACGTGATACCGTTTATGGACACCGGCGATCTCAAAATAAGTCGCCTCGTTGTTCTTCAATGGTGTATCGTCCCATGTGAGATGGCAGGCCGACGTTTCTTCTCCAGACGGCACCATGGGCTGTGCGGAAGGATAGTCGCCTCCATACTCCGGGGTTCCACGAAGGGCCGCATCGTATATTTCCGCAACGAGATCGCACTTGCGCATGCCGACCTCCATTTTTTGCCAGATGCGTTCGTGCATTAGGGTGACGATTTCTCCGGCCCTCCGCATGTATTCTAGTTCCTGCGGGCTTTTGACTGCTTTCAGCCAGTTCACGAGTACCGTAGCGTCAGCGAATTTGACGTTAGGCAGTCCTGCCGAGAGGACTTCGGCTGCCAGGGCTGTAAAATAGTAATTGTCCTTCTCGATCCCAATGACGCCTTTGTCGAGCTTTCGGCTGGCAAGCAGCTTGCAAAGGTCCTCCATCGGATGAAACAGCGGCGTCTGAACGTACTTGTCAGAGTAGCTGAAGACGTTCTCTTCGGAGAAATAGACCGTGCGCTTTGCCCCGCTTTCATCCGAACAGCGAACCCAGGCCAGAGGTTCGCCATCTGGCGGCACTATGATTGCTTGGTGGTTATAGAACGACCAACCGTCGTGCCCGGTTAGCCATGCCATATTGGCTGGTTCGGTAATGATTAGAGTGTCAATTCCCCGCCTCTGCATTTCAGCCCGAGTTTTTTGGAGTCGCGTTCCGTACTCCTCCAAACTGAAATTCAATTTCTTTGTTATCATGGATATGGCTCCTCTACTGGCCTTTGATGGGGCTCGCCGTAAGCACTTGTTGCGCGTAAGCGGCACTGGGTTGACGGCGGGCAAAGGCCCTTGTGTCAAAGCTTGAAACGCAACCGGGACAGCCTCTGGGCATGGCCCCCAACTACTCCTGTCTTTGCCGCGAAACCCGGCAGTCGCTGGTGTTTATGCGGCGAGCGTATTTTCTACCAGTTTGATCCAGTATGATGTGCCAAACTGGATCGCCTCGTCGCTAAAGTCGTAAGTGGCATGATGTAATCCGGCGCTATCGCCGTTTCCGCACCAGACGAAGGCACCTGGTCGCGCTCTCGCCATGAAGGAGAAATCTTCGCCACCAAGCATCGGCGGCGTCTCGATCACATTGGCTTCGCCCGCTACGTCCGTGGCAGCCTTTATTGCAAACTCGGTCTGCACATCTTGGTTGAAAACGACTGCGTCGGCGGCTTGGATGTCCAAATCGATTTTGGCATCTGTGACCCGGGAGACGCCCTCCGCCACCTCTCGAATTCGCTTTATAACAAACTCCCGGACCTCGGGCGTTAGCGTGCGTATTGAGCCATGCATTTCTGCGGTCTGAGCGATAACCCTATGGGTGCTGCCCGCCTGGAACTCGTTGAACGAGATCGCGGCCGAATCGAAAGGGTTGATATTCTGCGCCAAGATCTGTTGCAGAGCTAGTATGAGCTGCGCGCCGACAAGGATCGAGTCAATGCATTGATGTGGCAGTCCAGGATGACCACCGCGTCCCTCAATCCTGACATCGATTGTATCCGTGGCCGCCATCACGGGGCCTCGACGGATTCCGAACGCCCCGACCGGCAAGCCGGGAAGTGTATGCATGCCATAAACCTGATCAATTTCGAAACGGTCCATCAAGCCGTCTTCCAGCATCGCGGCCGCGCCGGCGCCGATCTCTTCAGCAGGCTGAAAAATCAGGACAGCATTGCCGGCGAAATTCCGCGTTTCGGCGAGATAGCGCGCCGCAGCAAGCAGCATTGCGGTGTGGCCGTCGTGACCGCATGCATGCATGAGGCCTTCGTGTTTCGACGAATAGGGACGGCCGGTCATCTCTTCGATTGGCAACGCGTCCATATCGGCCCGCAAGCCTACAGTTCTAGATTTGCCGTTGCCGGGCCTTCCCGTGATCACACCTACAACCCCGGTCTTGCCGACGCCCGACACTACTTGGTCACACCCGAATTCGCGCAGGCGCTCGACAACAAAGGTTGAAGTGCGATGAACATCAAACCCCAACTCAGGATGCGCGTGAAGGTCCCGGCGCCAAGCGATGACTTCAGGAAGGATGTCGGCGACACGATTTACGATAGGCATTGCATGTCCTCAGCTAAGGGTTGCAAGATGTTAGGGCTCATACTCGATCATGATTTGCCGGTAGATTTCTACGGCTTTCACCGTCTGCTCGATATCGACGAACTCATTGCTGGTGTGTGCCTGGTCGACGCTTCCCGGACCGATAACGACACACGGGATCCCAGCCAGCGAAAGCTGACTGGCATCAGTGCCCCACGGGGCTCCGATGTATTTTCCCGTCCCTGCCACGTTGGCGCAGGCCCGCGAGGCCACTTCAGCGATCTTCGTTCCTTCAGCGCTATTTGGTGCCGGGTCTTCCCAGGCAGGCAGCAATGAGCAGACCCTGATCTGATCCTCCCCGCTTCGGAAGGTATTCACAATGTCCTCGACCTCCTGAATCGCCTGTTGAGGCGAGTCACCGGGCTTGAGGCGGCGATCAATCCAAATTCGACATACGGGCGGTACCGTCGTCAGTTCGATACCACCCTCAATGAGACTGACGGTGATAGCCGGAGGCCCGACCAGCGGGTCGTCCTGTTTTGCAAGGACTGCGTTCAGTTTGTCGATCGCCAAGACGATCTTGGCCATACCCGTGATTGCGTTTACGCCAAGGTAGGGCTTTGACGTGTGCGCCGGAACGCCCTGCACCTCGAGCTGCCATCGGACGGATCCCTTGTGCGCAACAACCAACTCGAGATCAGTTGGCTCTCCAACCACCGCAGCGTCATATGTTACGCCCGATTGTGCGATGGCTCGAGCACCGATCTTCCTAAACTCCTCGTCAATACTGGCTACTACTACGATCGTAGTTGCAGGTTGGCTATCACCCAGGGTTGATAAGGCGGTCAGCATCGCAGCCAGCGAAGCTTTATCATCGCAGCTGCCGCGACCATGAACACGACCTGAGTGTTCCTCGCCGGAAAACGGATCAGTCTCCCATTTGTCGATCGGGACTGTGTCCATATGGGCTACAAAGAGTACGCGTTTGTCGGGATCTCGCCCAGTCCTCCAGGTAACGAAGTTTGCACGGCCATCTGCGACTTCTTGGAACTCATAGGGGAGGCCCTTCTCCTTGCAGTACTGCTCAAGGAACAGCGCGACACCTTGTTCTCCACTTCCAGTTGCCGCGAGGGACGGGTTGATACTTTCGATCTTGATCAGATCCTGGAGCATTTTGACCAGCGGAGCACGAATAGAAGACATGAAATGATGATACCTTTTTAGTTTGGCCGCCGCTTTGCGGATGTGGACAGCCAATTCTTGGCCAAGTCGATGACTTGGTCGACTTCATGGGCGGTATTATAGAGATGCAGCGAGAACCGGAGCATGCCCCTTCGGGCTGAAACGGTGACGCGGTTGCTTGTCAGATGTTCCTGCAGCGAGGAAAGATCGGTGTCCGCTGGGGAAGCGCCATTCAGCGAAGCAGCATCGCCAATCGCCACAATGCTTCCGGTGTGGCTGCCGGGAGCACCGCCTGCGACTGAGAACCCCAATTCGAGGAGTCCGGACGCCAGTCGCTTAGCCAGGGACACGACGGTTTCCTCAATCGCCGTAGTTCCGATTTCCAACAGTTGGCCCAGCGATGCATATGCAGCGATCATCCCGGGAAAGTTGTAGTGCCCGACATCAAACCGCGGGGCGCCCGCGCGGAGCCTGAACGTATCTTGGATGGGAGCAGACTCGGGGGCGTTGCCGAGATCCACGCTAAATCGGCCGACGTACGCGGGACTGAGACGATTGGCCCATTCACGACGGCAATATAGGAATCCCGAACCGTAAAGGCCCATTAAACCCTTAACCGTCGACACAGCCAAGCCGTCGACTCCGAGCTTGCGGACATCGGTACGGAGAATGCCGACAGACTGTGTGCCATCGGCGAGGAGAAACGCCCCAAACCGATTGCACGCCTCAGAAATCGGGACCAAGTCGGTCCGAAAACCCGGCACCATTGTCACCGTAGCAACGGCAACCACGCGCGTGCGCCTATCCATTGCCTTAATAACCGCATCGGGAAGCAGTGCGCCGTTGATTGGCTCAACGACCCTGATTTCGATGTCGTGATGCTCCTTCACCTGAAGCCAGGGGAGGATATTATTTGCATGCTCGAGTTTGGGGCAGAGCACGAGATTATCCCCGGGCCTCCAATCGATGGCATTGGCAATAATATTGATACCTTCCGATGCATTCTTGGTGATCGCGATCTCATCTGCATCGGCCGCAACGAATTGAGCAAAACGGGCCCGCGTATGCTCAACATGTTGCAGTAGCGGCAGCTCGTCGTTCCTGCCTTGCAGCCGGTTTTCCAAATGCGGCGCTATCGAACCCCACGTGGTCCTAGAGATAAGCCCCTGATTTGCGACATCCATATAGATGGAGTTTTGCGTCGCAGGGAACTCGTGCTGAAGGATCTCTGGTGCTAACAGCGGTTCAGGGCGGGCAGTTTGGTGCACGGGCAGGATCCAGATCTGTCGTTTCATCTCTCGGGTCGCTGACTTGCGTCCCAGGATGGGCTCACTTTAAGCGCCCGCCTTTGCCGGTTTGCAGCTTTCACGTGGGTCGAAGCGCAGTTTTTCTGCGCAGAGATGTCCGAAATAGGAAAATGGAGCCACATCGAAAAAAGTGACCTTTAGCGAATGTCCTCCCAGGCAATCAGGTGGACCCATTGATAGCCATGCAGCTCTTTGTACAGACCTTCGACTCTTGCCCAGGTTCAAGCTACTTTATCTGAGCATTGACTGCGTCGCGGCCTCTATGGATTCTTCCGATGGGAGGAAGGTCGAGGGTTGATGGCGTCCCGCTCACGCGGCGCGCTGGATACATGCGAAAACCAGGCGGAAAACGCTGGTTTCCTGCACATACGCGGCATTCTTCGCTGAATGCGCCTTTATTGCCATAGTATCGTCAGGCAGCATCGCGCTAGCGGGCCGCTTGGCCAATCTCGGGCACTTAACAATCAGCAGGGGATGAGTAAATGAAGGTTTCGGGCATGGACACCGCCGTTGTCCAGAAAGATCTTGCCTTTCCGGTGGCCGAGTACGAGCGCCGCTTCAAGGCAGTGCGGCATGGGATTGCAGAAAGGGGGCTGGACCTGCTGGTTATCAGCATTCCCGAGAATATGTGTTACGTCAGCGGCTACAATACCAACGGCTACCAGGCTGCTCAGTACCTGCTGATTCCGAGTGATGGTGATCCAATCCATATTACCCGCGCCATTGAGGAAGTGAATGTGCGGGTTTCGGCGTGGTTTGAACGCAGCACCAGCTATATGGATCACGAGTCGCCCGTTGAACTTTTGGCCCAGACGATCCAAGATATGGGGTACGCAAACGCAGCAATCGGCTTTGAAAAAACGGCTTGGTTTTTTACGATCGCGAATTACGAGCGTCTGAAAGAGCTCCTCCCGAATGCGAAGTTTCAAGATGGCTCCATGATTGTCGACCCAATCCGGGCAATCAAATCGGAATATGAGCTCGATTACATCCGTCAAGCTGCGAGGATCGCGGATGCCGGCATGGAAGCTGGCATCAATCAGGTACGGGCGGGCGCCAACGAAAACGAGATCGCCGCTGAGATTCAGCGTGTTGTGACTCTTATGGGAAGCGAATACCCGGGTGCGCCGATATTCGTGACTTCTGGCGTTCGCACGAGTCATGCCCACGCCACGTGGTCCGGAAGGACGGTTCTAGAGGGCGACCCCGTTCTTCTGGAGATTTCTGGCAACGTCCGGCGCTACAGCGCAGCGCTCATGCGAACGTCCGTTGCCAAGCCGGCGAGCCGTGAGCTGGAGAAAATGGAGGATGTCTCCCGTCGGGCTCTCGAAAATATGCTTGAAGCCATCCGCCCGGATCGTCCGCTAGGAGAGGTCTGGAGCGTTTGGTCAAAGACCGTGGCGGACGGCGGTTTTGAGGGACGTTTCAAGAGGACCGGCTACTCGATCGGGGTCAACTACCCGCCAGATTGGGGCGAAGGACATATTTTGTCCTTTAAGCGCGGAGAAACGCGGGTCCTCCGTCCGAATATGACGTTCCATATTCCTTCGATCGTAAAAGTCTTTGGCACTGCGGACGTGGGGACCAGCGAGACAATCCGAATTACCGAGACCGGCTGCGAGATTCTGACGAACATGAAGCGCCAGCTTTACGTTCGATAGGTGATTGTTACGGGCACTTATGAAAAGGGCAGCTCGGGCTGCCCCTTTCTGGTTCGCGGTCGTTAAGCCCAGAAATTTAAGACGAGTACCATTATGCAACCCAATCAAGGGGATAGGGCCGGCGAAAATCGAACGATTTCGGCGATCTGGCCTGCTACCGCCGCTTCGTCGACGAGATCGTCAGCCGGGTGAACGCCCGCAATTCCAAGCGCATCGACATCGAGCGCGCCGAGCTCCAGGAACTGCCCGTCCTGCGCACATCCGACTACGAGGAGGTCACCGTGCGCGTCACCTCATCGGGCGGCTTCACGCTGCGCAAGGTGTTCTACACCGTGCCCTCGCGCCTGATCGGCCACCGGCTCAGGGTGCGCCTTTTCTACAATCGGCTGGACATTTCATCGGCGGCACCCTTCCCGTGACGCTGCCGCGCGGACGTGCCTCTCCATCGGGCAAACACGACCAGGTCGTCAATTACCGGCATGTGATCCATTCGATGCGTCGCAAACCGATGGCGCTGTTGAACATGGTCTATCGCGACCAGCTCTTTCCGCGCGAGGCGTATCGGCACACCTTCGACATGTTCATGGAGCGGTTGCCGGAGCGGCAGGCCTGCCGCATCATGGTGGATCTTCTCGCCATGGCTCACGAGCGCGCCTGCGAGAGCGAACTGGCCGACCTACTGGAGCCGCGCTGCAGGCGCGCCGATTGCCCGACACGGCCGCCTTGCGGGAACGCTTCGCCCCCGATCCCTCCCGGCTGCCGAATGTGGTCGTGCGCCTTGCGCCGCTCAATGCCTATGAAGCCCTGCTCGGCGCCAGCCTGACGGGAGACGCGGCAGACCAACACCACTGTCGATACCGCCAAGCTCAGCCTGCTCCTCAACGAACTGCGCTTGCCGGCCATCAAGCTCATGGGGCCGCAATTCGCCGAACAGGCTGACAAGGAAGGCTGGCCCGCTGCCCGCTTTCTGGCCGCGCTCACCGAGCCTGAATTGGCCGAACGCGACCGCCGCCGCATCGAACGCCACCTCGCCGAGGCCCGCCTCCTGCCGGGCAAGACCCTCGACACCTTCGCGTTAGAGGCCGTGCCGATGATCTCCAAGGCCGAGGTGATGGCGATGACCGCCGGCGACAGCTGGCTGGAGAAGGGGGCGAACCTGCTTCTGTTCGGCCCGCCCGGCGACCCCCTGCCAACGATTGCTCGCGGATCCGCGGACGCCGCAACCGGTTCGCGCCGCACTCGCGCAAACATATGCGCGGCTGGACCCTGTCCGGTTGCTGAGCGAAATGCGGATGGCGCATCAGCGCCTCGTCGACATCGCTGACAGGTCCGGCACGCCATCGGTTGTGGCGGTCGATCCGTCTCTCGACCGGTTCCTGTCGGGCCTACGGACGGCTTGGAAGGAGGTGAAATTCGTCCAAGCGCGCAAGCCAAGCCGAAGCAAAAACGGGGCCGTCGGCGACCGGATCCCTTCGCCCTCGTCACCAAAGAACTACAAGCGTGGTTTGACGAAGAGCCGTGGCCGACGAGCCGCGAATTGCTGGAGCGTCTGCAGGTGGAGCGTCCGGGGCAATATCCCGATCAGTTGCTGCGCACGTTACAGCGCCGCTTGAAGATCTGGCGGAAGGAAAAGGCGCACGCAAGGGTGTTCGGCGCGATGCAGTTCGAGCCGGCAATCGAGCCGATGACGAATTGATCCGGATCCCAGTCGTGGGGAACATTATGATGAGGCAACGGATTCTGTCGGTCGGGAGCATTCCACGGTGAGGCAATACGGCTTCTCATCAGAATTGTCGCGCCACATGATCAACGCCGGCGCCGTTCCGCGTCTCTCCGCCTGCCACCCTGCTCATTCAATCTGACTCTTCCTCATGTTCCATTTGTCACATTGCGCCACAGCGAGGAGTTGCCGCCACCACTTGGCTGTTCCCTTGAAGGGACTCAATCAGTTGTGTCCACTAGCAGGACCCTGCTACGTATCGACCTCGATGCCGGGAGTCGCTTCGGCGAGGCTTTTTGCCATGGTGTCCTGCACCGCGCCAATGCTGTCGCGAACGATTGACAGACCACGGCGCAGGTCAGCCTCGGCAATGGTGAGAGCAACGAGGAACCTCAGCACTTCATTGTGGCCGCCACAAGTCTCAATCAGCAAGCCGCGGCGAAGAGCTTCCCGTGAGATTTGGACCGGTAATGAGTGGTGCTTTTGAAATACGAGTCCGTACATCAGTCCGCGGCCCCTTACAGTCAGCCCAAGGCTGGGGAAATCCTTTGCGATTGACTTGAGTTCCTCCGCCAGAATCGCGGACTTGCGAGCGATTTCGTCCTCAAATTTGGAGTCGGCCCAATAGGTCTCAAGAGCCGCGCGAGCAGTGACGAAAGCAAGGTTGTTGCCTCTGAACGTACCGCTGTGCGCGCTAGGCGACCAAACATCCAGTTCAGGCTTCAGAAGAACGAGGGACATCGGCGTTCCAATCGCCGACAAGGACTTTGACAGAGTAACGATGTCCGGCACGATCTCAGCCGCTTCAAAACTGAAAAACTTGCCTGTGCGACCGATACCAGCCTGAATGTCATCGAGGATCATCAAGATCCCGTGCCGTGCGGTCAGGTCACGCAGCCGCTGCAGCCATTGAAAACTAGCAGGATTGATGCCCCCTTCACCTTGGACTGCTTCCAGAATGACCGCGGCAGGTTTATCGAGGCCACTGCTAGGATCGTTGAGCAGCTTCTCAAAATAATCAATCGTGTCCAACGAAGGGCCGAGATACCCATCGTACGGCAAAGATGTCACATGAGCGAGCGGGAAGCCTGCAGCAGTTCTATACTTTTTGTTTCCGGTTGCCGCCAACGATCCAACGCTGACCCCATGAAACGAATTCGTAAACGAGACGATGTTTGACCTGCCGGTCATTAGGCGAGCGAGCTTCAGCGCAGCCTCGACCGCGTTCGCGCCTGTGGGACCAGTGAACTGCAATTTGTACGTCAGGCCACGTGACTTCAGAATGTACCGCTCAAAGGCCTCGATGAATGCCTTCTTGGCGCAGGTGGCAAGATCGAGTCCGTGCACGATTCCGTAGCGCTCAATATAATCGAGCAAGGGTTGCTTGAAGGCCGGGTTATTGTGTCCGTAATTGAGGGCGCCTGCGCCCGCGAAGAAGTCGAGATATTCACGACCGTCTGCATCTATCAGCGTGGTCCCAAGCCCGCGATCGAATAGGATCGGAAACGACCGGATGTAGCCACGCACCTCGGACTCCAGGCGCTCAAAAATCGCGATACTCGCATCGTTCGTAGCGGTGGATTTCTTGCTCATAGAGGCAAACTCCTTGTTCATAGGGGCGAGGTCTCGAATTGGCAACCTGCGGCCGTCTGAGGCCGGCTTGTAGTATGAGGGTTGGACCGATGAATGCCCGCTTCCTGAATGTAGCAGCGTCCGATGGACGGGTACCGAGTGGGTCACGAGTGCCACCCAAAACAAACGCGGATCATGATCTCCTAAAAATGCGCGTTCGTGAGTTAAAGATCTAAGATTTTCTGTAACAGTCTTGTTTCCGGGGCTCTGAAGATAATTCAAATTGCAGGGGCGGCGATTGCACGCTGATTGTGCTGAAGTCACCACGCTGTGACCGGGCGTCGTCGGTCGGGTTACCCGGCGCGAGAAGTCGAGGATGACGCCTTGGCCTAGGGCAATAAATGCGGCCAGCTTCCGATTGTCTTCCCCGTAGCCGTGCCCCGCCTGCGCTGGGCTCGTAGAAGTAAGCGGGATAGCCAAGGGCCTGCAGCTTTGCGGCCATCTTACGCGCGTGGTCCGGGTGGACGCGGTCGTCCCGCTTCGTGGTGGCGAGCAGGGCCGTTGATCTGCGGCGGCGTCCGAGCACAGGAAGTGTGCTCGCGGCCACCTGCTCCACAGTGACTGCTTGGTTGGCTACGTCTTCAGCCTCGCGGCCGCGCCGGAGGAGAGATCGGGACCGCGGCGAGGCCTTCACCCCAAATGCTGCGCCGTGGGCGATGTTAGCCCGTCCTATTCATGACGTATCTGGGTTTCGTCTGCCGCTGAGCGGCGGACAAGTAGCGGCTCTGCGTCTTTTTCAACGCGGCTATGTCTGGACTTGTGCACGCGTTGGAGGGTGGAGTCGAACGGTTCTGTCGCGAATCTAATTTTTGGCGCCGAGAGAGCAGTATGCAGCGCGCTGATCATGACGATACCCAATATGTCGAGCTCTGCACAGCACCGTACTTGGCGCCGTAATTCCGCGTGGCGGCGGGCCGACGGCTAAGCAGCGGTGTCGTGGAAGCGTCAAGCCACCAGATTTGGCAGTTCCTTAAAACGTCAACAGACTATCTTACCAGTCCTATTAGCGACCAATGGGGTACAAAATCTTCAGCCACGCGACGCTATGCGAAGCTGAGATTCGTGCGCTCCGGCGGTTCGCTGACCGCCAGAGCGATCCCAGAGCCAAACTCGCGTTGCTCCAAGCATGTGTCGAGTCTCGCAACCGCAATAGCAACAAGGCAACCAAATACTAGGAGCTGCTGATGACAACTCAGATAGGGTCGGGCCCCGCGGAAAGTGCAATAGTGCCTGCAATCAGCGAGGCGGATGCACGCATTGAGCGCCGATGTCAATGACCGTGGAATCCGGACCCCGCATTTTCGCGTAAAAGGTATCTGCATGGAAGGTTTTTTGTGCGATGGAAGCGACTGTGCCTCGGGTCGGATGGCCATCCGGCCCGAGGCATGGCGAAGTCGCCCGTTACCCCCCCGGTTACAACCGTGGATGAGCTTGGGATCTTCGCCAACGTCACGCACGACAGAATAGTCGCTTGGCTCCAATCGTACGCACAAGGCAGGTTACCGTGAACAAGACCATCTGTGGAATAGATATTTCGAAGGACTGGCTCGACGCCCATGTCGTGCCGAGCGGAGCGGCGGGCCGCTTCGGCAATGACGCGGCAGGCATAGCCGAGCTTGCCGCCTTCTGCCGGTCTCACGGCGTCGAGCTCGTGGTCATAGAGGCGTGGCGGCTATGAGCGTCTTGCCTCCCTACTTCTGTGGGAGATGGATCAGCCCTGCGGCATCGTCAACGCGCGCAGCGTGTGCCGCTTCGCCGAGGCGATGGGCTTCCTGGAGAAGACCGACAGGATCGACGCCGCCGTCATCGCTCGCTATGGCGAGGTCAAGCGGCTGCCGCCGAGCGCGGCCCAGCAGCGGCTCAACGCGACGGTCGCCCGGCTTTGCCAGGTGACGGACGATCTCACCGTCCAGAAGCAGCGCAAGAGTGCCACCACCGATGCCGAAACCATTGCCAGCCTCGATGAGGCCATTGCCGTGCTCAAGCGCCAGGGCCGCCGGCTCGAGGGCGAGATCGCCTCGCTGATCGACGACGATCCCCTGTGGGCATGCCTCGATCAGGCCTTCCGCTCGCCCAAGGGCGTGGCCTCCCGCACCGTGGCGCGGCTGATGGCCGAACTGCCTGAGATCGGCCTGCTCTCCAACAAGGCCGTCGCCAAGCTGGCCTGGCGCCGATCGCCAACGACAGCGGCAAGCGCAGTGGCCGAAGGCCGGTGCGGGGCGGACTGCAGGACCGCGCTCCATCCTCTTCCCCATTGCCCGTATCGTTGCCCGCTACGATCCTCACCTCGGCGCCTTCCACCAACGGTTGCAGGCCGCCGGAAAGGAAAAGATGGTGATCCGCATCGCACTCGCCAGAAAGCTGCTCGTCATTCTCAATGCAAAAGCACGCGATGCGCGCAAAGAGTTCGCTAATGCGCGCGATTGGCAAGCGCAGGATAAAACGATGCATGCAAGACTGAAGCGTACCGCCAGCGGAGAGGCAGGCGAGGGCGGGCGCTCGGGCGCCAGCCTCTATCAGGAGATCACCGATCGCATCGTTGCCGAACTGGAGCGCGGCACCGTGCCATGGGTCAAGCCGTGGGGCAGGGCAAAGGCAGGCCTTGGCCTGCCGAGGAATGCGTCCACGGGGCGCCAGCCACCGCTCCTGCAGCAAAAGAACAGCAGCTGTCGCAGCATAGCTGAACAAGGCGTCTTGTCGGCGTCAGAGCTCCGTGCTTGCCTTACGCAGGCGCATAGCACTGACATGACGTCCGGGAGACTGATGCCCCCATCAACAATACCCAACAGCCATCCTGATCCGAAGCGCATCTAAGCACGTCCATTTCAGGCGTTAGTCGAGGCCGCATTGACCAGGGGTACCTTCTTGGTCCGCTGGAGGAGGGCGGCCGCCCGTCGACAACGGCTTCTTCAAGTGTCGCCCGTGCAGGGACGACCGTAAAAAAGGGCGCACGAGGCGCCCTTCATTTCCGATCGGCTATCAGCAGCCGCCTCCACCTTTCGTTGTTAGAAGCGGTAGGTGACACCTGCGCCTATCAACCAGGGATCGAGCTCCGCCTTTCCCGTCAGCTTCGCGCCGTCGACCGTGACGTCGAAGTCTGGCTTGAGGAAAAGCTTCTTCACGTCGAAGTTGACGCCCCAGTGCTGATCCACCATGTAGTCGAATCCGACCTGCAGCGCGGTGCCGAACGTATTCTTAACCTTGAGAGCATCGGCACTGCCGGCACCCTGGTTATAGAAGATCGTGTAGTTCACGCCGGCACCGACATAGGGCTTGAACGCGCCGAAATTGGTAAAATGATACTGCAATGTGATCGTAGGCGGCAGCAGCCATACCTTGCCGATATTGCCCAGCCCGCCGATCGTACCTTGGCCCCCGATGTTTGCATAGGTGGTGCCGAGTATGAGCTCGGCGGCGATGTTGTCCGTGAAGAAATAGGAGATATCGAGTTCCGGCGTCACGGTGTTCGAATACGAAAGATCGGAGCCGGGCACTGCATTGACGTAGCCCGAATCCTCAGTGACGACCCCCAACGCACGCAGGCGGATCTGCCAAGGGCTTGGCGCTTCCGTGACCGAGGCTCCCGCCTGCGGGACGCTCGCCGCTTGCGCAAGGTCCGCCGCGACGGCCTGCTGTCCCATCACAATGAGGACAACGGCCGCTGTTACTCCCCGCGCCGCGCGCATTTGGTTTCTCGCCATGATATTCTCTCCTTGCTGTTTAGAAATGATGCACTACGAAAAAGTCTTGCTCGAATTGCGTGAGATTGGCGGAGCGCTCAGCGCAGTTTGCGTGGGACCGCGCACACATTATTCGCGCCGTGCTCGCAATCATTGACCTGTACTCATTGATTGAAACGTTGCTCTTTGTCTGGGTCCCGCCCACCTATCGAACGCCATCAGCTTGCCAGCCGATCGCACTGCGGAGGAAATTGGTGCCCAAGGCAATGAATGCGGCCCGCTCCCGATTGTTCTTGCCGTAGCCGTGCCCGCCCGCGCCGGGCTCATAGAAGTAGGCCGGATAGCCAAGAGCCTGCAGCTTTGCGGCCATCTTACGCGCGTGGCCCGGGTGGACGCGGTCGTCCCGCTTCGTGGTGGCGAGCAGGATCGGCGGATAGGGCTGTCCCGGCGTTGCGGCGTGATAGGCGGAGATTTCCTTTAGGAAAATCCATTCCTCCGGCTTGTCGGGATCGCCATATTCGTCAATCCAGCTCGCGCCCGCCAAAAGCTTGGTGTAGCGGCGCATGTCGACAAGCGGCATTTTGCAGAACAGCGCGCCGAAACGCTCAGGATAGCGGGTAAGCATGTTGGCGATCAGAAGGCCGCCATTTGAGCCGCCCTCGGCGGCAATCCGCCTCGGCAGCGTAATGCCCCTTCGCACGAGGTCGGCGGCAACGGCGGCGAAATCGTCATGGGCGAGACGCTTGCCCTCCCTGCGCCCGGCCTCGTGCCAACGGGTGCCGAACTCTCCGCCGCCCCGGATGTTCGCCACCACGCACGTGCCGCCGCGTTCGAGCCACAGCTTGCCGAGCGAGGAGTTGTAGTGGGGCAGGAGCGATATGCCGTACCCGCCGTAGGCGGTGAGGTGAACCGGGGCATCCCCGTTCCCGTTCGCCGGACCGACCTGCGTGTAGGGGATCATCTCCCCACCGGTCGAGACTGCTTCGTGGCGCGTGACCACCAGCCCGGATGCGTCGAAATTCTCCGGCTTGCGCTTCAGGATTACTGGAGCGCCGAGAGGCGCCGCGGCATTGAGGTCTAATAGGAGAAGCTTCCGCGGCTTGATCGGGTCCTGAGCCGAAACGAGGACCTCTCCGTTGGTCTCGTGATGTTCCGCATCGAGCGACCGAAGGTGAACAGTCCCTTCGGCGGGCACGGTGTCCAGCACTCGGCGTGTCCATTCCTGGCGGTCGGGGGTGAACATGTCGAAACGCGGAACGAGGTAGACGAGGTAGGAGATAATGAGCTTCCCGTTATTCCAGAAGAATGACTGCAGGGAGCGCCTGTCGCCTGGTTCAAAGAGGGTGGCAAAACTGCGCTCGCCGGCGATGAAGGAGGAAAGCGAGATACCGATCAGCGCGTCCGCGGCATGGGTCGTCCCTCCCACTGTCCACGGCTTGCCCGGCTTTACCGCCAGCCAGTCGCCGAAGCCGCTCCACGAGGCGTCCTGAGGAAGGTCGATCCGCATCTTCGGCCCGCTCCTGTCGCCGATTCGGCCGATCTTCTCAAAGAAGGTCGCCTGCTCGATGAACCAAAGGCGCTCGCTCTCGGCGGTGCGGTCCAGATGGCAGGACACGCCGAGGGATTCGGGACCGGTCTCGAAGATTACCGGCGCGTTGAGCGGATCCGCGCCACGTTTCCACAGCCGCACGGTGCGCGCGTAGCCGCAACGGGTGGCCATGCCATCACCAAGCGCACTGGAAAGCAGAAGCGTGTCAGGATCGAGCCAATTTACCCCGCCCTTGGTCTCCGCGAGGTTGAAACCGTCGGCGACGAAGCTAAGAGACTCCAGATCGAATTCGCGATGCACGACCGCCTCGCTGCCGCCGCGCGAGAGGCGTACAACGGCTCTTTCCCGTCTCTCTGGCTCGATCGAAGCGCCCCCCCAGACCCAGTCCTCTCCGTCGCTAGCGGCGAGGGCGTCCACATCGAGCAGGAGCTCCCACTGGGGATCCGCCTTCATGTAGGCGGCAAGGGTGGTTCGGCGCCACAGTCCGCGCGGATTTCCGGCATCTTGCCAGAAATTGTAGAGGTACGGGCCGCGGCGGGTGATCAAGGGAATCTTGTCAGGACGGTCGAAGATCGCTGTCAGGGTGTCACGGTCGCGATCGAACTGCGTTACACCGAAGTGCCCCAGGGTTCTGGCCGACTGGCCGGCGGCCCAGTCAAGTGCCCGTTCGCCTTCTACATCTTCGAGCCAAAGATAGGGATCATCGTCGGGAGCATTCAGCGTTGGGCGGAAATCGAATGCGGTCATGTCCGGATAACCCGAAGAGTGATGTCGCCTGGAAAACAGGCGCAAAGTCTTCCGTCGGCCCGGGAAAGCTCAGTTTTCGCGGCTGCGACCGCATGTTCGGCGCGCATGATCATGGGATGATTTCTCCTGTGTCCGTGCCGCAGCGCGTTTTGCGGACTGCGTTGCAGGTGTCGTGCCAAATGAGAAAATCATTTCAGAACAATGCGATCACCCTGATGGCGCTGTGTCTCATGTCCGACATCGTCGAAGATCCGACAACGAATGCAGCCGTGACCGCCTGATAGAACCTCCTGTGCGAGCTCGGTGGGCACTGCGGAATAAGCAGTGAAGCTCCCGCGAAACTGGCCGAGCTTCGGATGGACATCGGCGACGGGGCGCTCGACGACCACTACGTCGCCGGTGTCGGGCGCGGCACGCCTGAGGACTCCGCGGCGGCGATCATCGAATAACTGCGTTTACGACGGCTCCATCCTGGCCCACCGGTGGGCGCGCAAAAGACTGCTTTGCGGCCTTATCCCTCCGCCTAGATTGAGTCGCAGGGACCGAATGGCGCACGTGCTTTTGGATCGGCAGAGTGGTCATCCGCAATTGTCTTCCGGCTATCTTTACAGAGATTCGACAATCCAGTTGGTGAAGGTCCCCAGATCGCGCAATCATTGATGCGCTTACGTCTGGGCATGCGCCCATCCGCAACCATCTCATCAAGAGCATCGATCCGACACCAACATAGAGAATTGCTTCCCCATGAGAGAGGCGTCGCGACGGACATGAGTCTTCATGATCGCGGCCTCCGAGGATGTCGGGATCGAGCCACTGCAACGGCACGATAGGGCGAAGGACCTGGCAGCTCTTGCAACTGCCGACCTCGATGGGAGAAGGCACATCGGGATCTGTCCGGCAGAGACACCAGCTTCTGCACTGTCCGTTCATGAAGACTTCGTGCTGGTCTCATAAGAGAAGTATTCTGGTGCAGAAGGTGCCCGATTAGCTATTCGGAAAAAGGCGACATCGCCGGGCAAATTTGGCGCCGCCATGAGGCGTCCCCCTCAATGTCGGATTTCCGACAGGATCGCGAATCCGCCAACCCGTTGTTTAATAAAATTTTCCTTCTCTGGCACGGCTCATGCGCGGGATTCTGCGAACGCCATCAAAGATAGGTCGTCCATGATCATGCGCACCGAAAATGCCGTCGCCGCAGTGAAAACCGCGCTCTCGCCTGCCATCAAGCCGCCGAAAGGCCGGCGCGTCATGGTTGAGGCGGGCGATTACGCCGGCTTCAAACACCTTAATGGGCCTGGAAAGCGTCTCGCGTGACGACGTCGCGGTCATCGAGGCGGGCGGAAAGGATATACGTCGATGCCCCCAACCCACGTCGCCGGCATGACCCGTCGATTGTCACCGCGCTGGAATGCTCGGTCTACATTCGACAACCGAACGCGCTGGACAAATTCTCGCAAATCCGGTCGGGACCGGGGATCGAAAACGCCCGCGAGGGGGGCCCAATGGCTATGGCCGATATTCGCCGCTAACAAGCCGCCTAGTGGGAAGACTCTATAGGAGGAAGCAGTGGACTTATCTTGCGTTGGGATCGGTGCTGGCCCGTCCAATTTGAGCCTTGCGTGTCAGATACACGAGCAAGTTGGGAAAGGGGCGGTGTTCTTGGATCGGCAGGTCGACTTCCGCTGGCATCCAGGCATCGCATTCGATTCCTCGGAGCTCCAGGTCAGCCACTTCAAGGATCTGGTCACGCTGGTGAATCCGCGATCAGCCTACACTTTCGTAAACTTCCTGCACGAGAACGGGCGTCTGTATCACTTCCTGAACGCACAGTTCGAAGCCGTGCTCAGAGTGGAGTTCGAACAATACCTGAGCTGGGTCTTCCACAGGAACCCACTTGTGCGTGGCGGCGAGACGGTGCGCGAAATCCGCTTTGACGGCGAGTTTCGGGTGCGGACGGATAAGGCGGTTCTCGGCGCCAGAAACGTCGTGGTTGGCATTGGCAAGCAGGCGCAAATCCCGCCTCAGTTTCAGGGCTGGACTGGACGCAACCTGTTCCACTCATCTATTTTATTGCACATCCATCCTGAGGTGCGAAGAAAGCATGTCTGCGTGGTTGGCGGAGGCCAGTCGGGAGCCGAGGTGATGTTGCACCTTGTCGGCCTGCCGAAAGAACGGCGGCCTGCCTCGATCATTTGGGTCTCGCAGCGTGAGAACTACCTGCCTCTCGACGACAGCCCGTTCACAAACGAGTTGTTCATGCCCTGCTTTTCGGATCGTTTTGCGGCGATGAGCGAGTCGCAGCGTAAGCTGCTCCTGCGGCGTTTCGTGCTTGCCTCGGACGGCATTTCGGAAAGCACGTTGCGCGCGATCTATCAGGCGCTATACCGCCACGCATTTTTCGAGCTAAACCGATGCGACATCACACTGCGGCCAGGCTGCACCGTCTCGCACTGCATCAACGCCGGCGCGGGTCACAGGCTGACCCTGCAGCACGGCATGGACGAAGTCGAAGAAGTCACGGCTGACATCGTCATCCTGGCCACCGGCTACGAGAACGCGGTGCCAGACTTCTTGGAACCCATCGCACACCGGCTGGAGCAGATCGACAATGAATTAGCTATTCGCGAAGATTTTTCTGTGAGCTGGGACGGACCGCGTGACAGACGCATCTTCGTACAAAACGCGAGCCTCGGGCAGCGCGGCCTGGCCGATCCGAACCTAAGCCTGCTGGCCTGGCGCGCGCGCCGCATCCTCGATAGCCTTCTTGGGCGCGCGCCATGCGCGAACCCCGAGCATCCGGGCTTCATCAGCCATACCTCGATCGAGAGCTGGCCCGACCCCGCAGCCGAAGAAATGGGCAGCGGGATATGACTCGTAGACTTTTGATCATCGGCGGTGGCATCCTAGGAATGATGTCCGCCTTCGCTGCGGCGAAGGCCGGAGGTTTCTCTGAAATCATCGTGACCGAACAGGCCCTTGGACCAAGCGGCGCATCGCATTATTCTGGGGGCGTGCATTTCCCCTACAGTTGTCAAGACCGTACGAGGTCGCTCACTCGAAAGAGCGCCGTGGTCTTGGCGGCCATGGCTGGGTCGGCGGTCAGCGGATGGTGCCGGCCTTTAGCGATGCGTGTCGTGGCTGGACCGGGTGAAGCGATTGATCCGGCCCAGTTTACGGAACCCCTGGACCCGGCTGAGCCTGACATAAGCAGTCTCGCGCCGAGCTTCTGCGGACAATATCCGCCGGAGCGGAACGCACTTAGCATCGCCGTCCCACATGACGTGAGTCCGTCTCCGTGGACCCGCAACTTGACCAGCGCCCGACTGCCCTAATTGGGATGTCCGACCAACCAGTCTTTCCAACAGGAGGCTTTTCGCATGTTGACTGATGCACAAAGAGAAAAGTGGCAGAAAGACGGATACGTCAGGCTCGAAAGGTTCTTCGCTCCAGCGGCTCGGGAAGATATCTCTACTTTTGTCGAAGATATGTCACGCTGGGATGTCAGCGATGATAAATGGCTCATGTGGTTCGAGAAGACGACGGACAATCGAAAGATCATCTCCAAGATCGAGAATTTTCTCGACTTCCATGATCCATTGCGTCGTTTGCTCTTAGAAGATCAGCGCATAAAGTCAGCGGTCGAGGATTTGCTTGGCGAAGATTCGCGCAGGCTCAAGGAGTTGCTGATTTTCCACTACCCCGACAGCGGCGGCTATCTCCCGCAACAGGACATTTATCACATTCCACACAAACTCCCCGACCGGATGGTCCATGCGGTGGTTGCCATAGGCATCGACGACTCCGACCCGGAAAACGGCGGGCTTTTCTTCAGCCCCGGCAACCACAAGAAAGGGGTGTTTCCCATGGATGCCGGTGGGGTGATCGATCCTCAAGTCGCCGAAATGTTCTCCTGGGAACCCGTAGTATCGAAGGCTGGCGACATCTTCATCTTCGACGATTACGCACCGCACTACTCACGACCGAACAAAAGCAATCGTTCGCGGCGGACACTCTACTTGGTGTTCCAGCGTGCTTCAACCGGTGGACCGACCCGCGCTGAATATAACGTGCTTAAGCGCGCCCTTAACCCGCCCGAGGGCAAAGTGGCCGATCTCGACAAACTCAAGCCCCCAAATGGCATTTTCTATCGCGATTGAGCTCACGCAGCCAGGCGGAGGCATGCACACGAAACTGATCGACCGCTCAAAAATGCGCGGAGAGTATCGCGTTCTGATTTGCGGGCTCGCGGAGCATCGAGCGCAGCCCGTTAAGACGCTTCGGCACGTGGATTGTGGAGGTGGTCGCAGGGGGCGGTCTTCAATGACGCCTACAGCCCGACTGGCGCCCCCCTCGTCGCCCGCCTGGCGGCCCAGAGCTGCATTATCCTGGCCGGGGCCGCCAACGGATCGGGCCGTTTCTCTCCAGGAATTGCACGGGAGGCTGTTGCGTTGGCAGCCGAAGATCCCACGGCTTCAACAGCTCAGGTTCGTTGTCATGCGCAAATACACGTTTTCTCGAACGGAGCTGTCGCGGGCGTTCGGTATCGACATGGCCACGCTCGGAACGGGAAGCGTCGGGACGGGTTTTTCGTTCGGTAGGCTGGCACCGGGCGCTACATCCGAGCCCCATCGGCACGACGAAATCGAGGCCTTCGTCGTCCTGTCTGGCGCGGGCAAGGTCACTACCGACGGTGGGGAAATCTCGGTCGAGGCCGGCGATGTCATTCTGTTCCACCCTTTTGAAGCGCATGTGCTGCGCAACGACGGAAACGAAGACCTAGATTTCGTCGATGTCTACTGGCGAGACGGCGAGGCCGCCCTTGATGCCGCTGCAAAGACCACGGCTCCACGCGGGCCGATCTTCGTCTTCTCCACGCCACCGACGCCTAATGGCGATCTGCATCTGGGGCATCTTTCTGGCCCTTATTTTGGCGCTGATGTCTACACGCGTTTCCTGCGCATGAAAGGGGTCGAGGCCTACCACCTGACAGGAAGCGACGATTACCAGAGCTACGTCACGATACGCGCCGATGCCGATCAATCGACGCCTGCAAACGTGGCGCGCTACTACGCCGACGAGATTTGCGCCACGCTTGCACTTCTCGATTGTGACGTCCACAGCTTCCAACCCACAATGGACGATGACGGTTACGGCGAGTTTCAAGCCGCGTGTTTCCGCAGTCTTCTGAGCAGCACGGCGGTAGATCTGCGCCAGAGCCCTGCGCTTTTCGATGCTGTGACAGGGCACTATCTTTACGAACCGGATGTTAGCGGCCTCTGCCCCGATTGCGGCGGCTCCGCCGGTGGCAACATCTGCGAGGAATGCGGCGCCCCAAACCTTTGCCACGACTTGGGTGCAGCCCGGTCACGGCAGTCTGCCGAGGCGCCGCTGGTCGGCTCCGTCCGCCGCCCGGAACTTGCCTTGGACCGATGCTACGACAATATCGACCGGCATCTAAGGGCGTCGGGCGTCCCGCTACGGATCTTGGATCTCTTCGCGCGCCTACGCCGACGCGGCAACTTTTCAGTGCCCATCACCCACCCCTCGGACTGGGGCCTGCCGGCCGAAGGGTTCCCGGGGCAAGTGATCTGGGTCTGGCCGGAAATGGCCTTCGGTTTTCTTTACAACATCCAGGCGCTCGGCCGCTTGCTGGGTCGCGACTGGAAGGCGGAGATGCCCGGCAACGACTGGCAGATTGTCCATTTCTTCGGCTTCGACAATTCGTTCTACCACGCGCTACTCTACCCCGCTCTTTACGCCGAGGTCTTCTCCCACTGGACGCCACGCATCCGCTATCACGTCAACGAGTTCTACCTCCTCGACGGCAAGAAGTTCTCAACCAGCTGCCGCCATGCGGTCTGGGGCAAGGAGGTTCTGAGCCCAAAGACAGTCGACGTCGTGCGCCTCCATTTGGGCCTGACACGCCCCGAAAGTGAGCGGACGGATTTCACGCTGGACGCGCTGCGCCGCACGGAGAACGAGGTGTTCCAAGGGATTTGGCTGAACTGGCTTGATGCGTTGAACCAGGAAATCAAGCAGGATTTTGGCGGCCGTGTACCCGATGCAGGCGACTGGAGCCCGGCCGACCGCGCCTTCTTTGCTCGGATAGAGATCTATCGCGCGGCGATGGAACGCGCCTATTCGGACGAAGGCTTCTCGCTCCGGCGCGCGGCCGCTCAGGTCTGCGATTTCGTGCGCGATTGCGTGATCTACCGTCGGGCGCAAGACTATGCGGCGGCGCGACGTTTCTATCCCGCCCGCAATCGGACTTCGCTAGCCCTTCAGACGACGGCCGCTGCGATCCTGGCACCGACACTCGCTCCGCTGCTGCCCCGATTCGCCAGAACGCTGGCGCGAGGCATCGATGGCGTCTCAACCGAAACATGGCCCCGGTCCGTCCAGCGCCTTGCGCCCGGGACGCGCTTTGATCTCGGACCCGTGTTGATGTTCTACGCCAAATCCGGCAATCCTCATCTCGATGAGGAGGAAGCGCTATGAGCCCAAAGGTGCACCAGTGAGCTGTCCCAATCTCGACCAGATCTGCGCGGCAATCAAAGCCGATGATGCCAAATATCTTTACTCGCTGTCACTGGCGACCGAAGCCGCTATCAGACGGTAGAGACCAGATTGGCGGACCTGAACCAACGCATCGTCGACACCCTGGCCCGCGCCTTCGAGGACCGCTCGGCCGATCGCTTCCCAACCCTTGCTGTTTAGTGCCGCAAATGCCGTGTGGGCTCGACTGCGCTGACCAACCTCTTCGGCATCGCGGGATTTCCGTCCTCCAGCCGGTCAAGACTGTCATGCGGTTCGAGGCGCTTGGTGAACCTGGCGCGCCCTGGATCGTGCGCCGATCACCGGAAATGTCGAATGCGAATGCTTGCCTGATGGTATCTTCGATTCTGTCCGAGCCTGTACTGGCGCGGCAGTCGGCCGAAGAACAACTGAGCTACTGACAATCGGAAGGTAGCAGGTTCAAAATTCTGCCCCAGAAACCGGATATTGCGCACAACCAGCGTTCACGATCGCGATGGTGCACAAGCTTCCAACCAGACCCGCGCAAAGACAGCCCGTCGCCTGAAGATAGTAGGCGAGGGCCGCCAAATCCCTCGGAAGCGTATCCTCCGTCACATGCACGCCATCTTCGCCGACAATGCAGACGCTTGTCTCGTCGAGAGATAAGTCCAGCCAGGGTGCTCCTTCAGGATTGCGTGTTTGCTCGGGTACGGAGCCACCCCTCAGTTCCCAATCGAGGAGGCGATCCTACAATTCACATATGGAGATCGCTCGCCAGGTTACCCGGTCTGTGAACCCTGCAAGCCGAAAATTCAGATGCCGCCCATGCAGAGATATTTCATTTCTAGGTAGTCCTCGAGGCCATGGCGGGATCCCTCCCGCCCGATGCCGGACTGTTTTATCCCACCAAACGGCGCCGCTTCTGAAGACATCCGGCCGGTATTTACCCCGACCATTCCATATTCCAAGGCCTCGGCCACACGCCAGACACGCTTCAGGTTGGAGGCATAAAAGTAGGCCGCGAGGCCGTAGATCGTGTCGTTGGCCTCACGCACGACCTCATCCGCATCTTTAAAGCGAATAATCGGTGCCAGCGGCCCGAATGTCTCTTCTTGCGCGACGGTCATCTCGCTGGAGACACCGGTCAGGACTGTCGGTTGGAAAAACGTGCCATTCGTCCCGATGCGTTTGCCCCCGCATCGAATTGCGCCGCCTTTGGCGACGGCATCGGCAATATGGGATTCGATCTTGGCCAAAGCGTGCTTGTCGATGAGCGGTCCGATGTCCACTCCGGGAGCGAAACCGTCACCAACTTGAAGTTGGCGAGCCCGTTGCACGAATTTCTCGACGAACTCGTCGTGAACGCCCGACTGGACGTAAAGGCGGTTCGCCGAAACGCAGGTCTGGCCGGCATTGCGGAACTTCGCCTGGATCGCACCGTCAACCGCGGCATCGATATCGGCATCATCGAAGACGATGAAAGGTGCATTGCCGCCGAGCTCAAGGCTGACTTTTTTGATCTGGTCCGAGCACTGGCGCATGAGAAGGCGCCCGATCTCAGTCGACCCGGTGAAGCTGATCTTGCGGACCTTGGGATTGGTACAAAGCTCGCGGCCGACCGCGTCACCTTCGGAGGCATAGATCAGGTTGACGACGCCTTCGGGAAAACCAGCCTGATGGGCGAGGGCGAACATTGCTCCCGCCACGAGCGGCGTCTGTTCAGCGGGCTTGAGGACGATCGTGCAGCCCGCCGCCAAGGCTGGCGAGATTTTGCGCGCCACCATCGAGGCCGGGAAATTCCATGGCGTTATCGTGCCAACAACTCCGATGGGCTGCTTGATTACCAGCATTCGGCGGTCCATCGATGGTGCGGAGATCGTCTCGCCATAGACGCGATTGGCCTCCTCGGCGTACCATTGCAGATACGCCGCAGCATGCGATATCTCCGACTTGGCTTCTGCAAGCGGCTTGCCCATCTCCGCGGTGAGAATCTCGGCGAGATCGTCGGCGTGGTCGATGATCAACTGATGCCATCGCCATAGAACGTCGCTGCGCTCACGTGCGGTCAACCCTGCCCATCCAGGCTGAGCGACATAGGCCTTGTCGATCGCAGCGCATGTCTCCTCGACACCCATGTCGGGTAGTTCTGCCAGCACTTCGCCAGTCGATGGGTTGAGGATCTCGAATGTCCGCTCGCTAGTCCGCGTGCCAAGTGCCGGAAGGCGATCAATGGGTCCAAACAGGTCAGGGGATCTCAGGTGACGGATCATCGGCAGGCACAGGGGCAATACCAGATTCCTCCTCAACGCAGCAGGTATATATAGCAGGTGCGGTGTGTACTCCGCGACGTCCGGGTTCCTTATAGGGCCTCGGCCAGACAGCTGGTAGACCACGGCACCCAACTGGAAAGGGAGAATACCTGAATACCCTAGAAGATGCCTCGCGGTTCTACGAGTCGAACGATTGAACAACGGACATCGGCTTCGCCAGCCGCGCGGGTGGATGCTGGTGGCCTGCGCTTACAATCTGCGGACCACGAATCGGCGACTCTATCCACTCGAAGAGAGGCTGGCCTGAGGAGGAGCGCACCCCAATAATGACGCCTGAACCGGCAAATGCCTGGCAGGCCCGCGAAAACCGATCCTCGCGGCTTTAAACAGATCCCTTTCACCGGGCGAGCGCCCGCAAGATGAGAAAGAGGATGGAGAGGAACAGGGTGGCGAAGACGCGCCGAGGGAAGACCGGCCGGCGCATTTGCATGCGGATGGAGCTCATGATCAATTCCCCGCCTGTTCCTGCGGCAAAAGATAGCCTGTGGTCGAATGGTCGAGCACTAGATAACGCGCGGCGACCGCCTTGACCTCGTCGGTGGTGACCTTGCGGACGCGGTCCGGCCTCTTGAGCACGTCCTTCACATTGCCACCGGTGGTGAGCGTCTTGCCATAAATGTTGGCGATGTGGTCCAGCTCGTCGTGCGCAAAAACCGAGCGGATATAGCGGTCTTTGGCCTTGTCCAGCTCGTCGCTGGTGACGCCATCCTTGGCGATCCGGGCGACTTCGGCAACGGCCGCCGCTTCGAGATCGACGAGCTTTGCATCGCCACGCGGCGAGCCGGAGATGGTGAAATTGGTGTCGTCTAGCATGGTGCCCTGGAAGAAGGCGCCGGCCGCCGAGGCTATGCCTTGCTTGGCGACAAGCTCCTGATAGAGCCGGCTTCGGTTGCCGCCGCCGAGAATCTCGGCCAGCAAGTCGAGCGCCTCCGCCTCGCCGGGCTCTGCCGTATGATAGGACGGCACTACCCATTGAGTGGAAAAGCTCGGCACGGAAACGCGCGCATCGGTCAGCGTCACTGTGCGCCTGGTGTTCTGCTCCGGCTCGACCGGGCGGTTGCGCGGGGGCAGGTCCGGCCCGCGCACAACCTTGCCATAGGTCTTCTCGGCCAGCGCCTTCACCGTCTCAGGCTCTACGTCGCCGGCCACCACCAGCACGGCGTTGTTCGGTCGGTAGTATTTGTTGTAGATGGTGAATGCGTCGGTGCCGTTCAGCTTCTCCATCTCCTGCATCCAGCCGATAACCGGAATGCGGTAGGGGTGGTTCTGCCGCAACGTCGCGTTGACCTCCTCGTCCAGCAGAGCCTGCGGGTTCGTCTCTCTGCGCCAACGGCGCTCCTCCAGGATCACGTCGCGCTCGGTCTTGATATCATCGTCGTTGAGGATGAGGTTGAACATGCGATCGGCCTCGAAGCCCATCATCTCACCCAACGCCGAGGGCGCCACCGTCTCGAGGAAGGTGGTGTAGTCATAGGCGGTGAAGGCGTTATTGTAGCCGCCGATGGCTGAGACGGCTCGGTCGAACTCGCCGGCGGCGTAGTTGGTCGTCGCCTTGAACATCAGACGCTCGAGGAAATGGGCAAGGCCGGATTTACCGGGTGGCTCGTCGGCGCTGCCGATCTTGTACCAGACCATATGAGTGACGATCGGGGCGCGGTGATCGGGGACGACGACCACTTCCATGCCGTTGTCGAGCAGGAAATCGGTCACCTTGCCGCCGTCGGTGGCGGCCAGAGCCGGAGCGGTCGTCACCAGGGCCAGCGCGGTGGCAATGAACGCGTTGCGCAGCCAGGCGGACGATCGATGGCTCCGGTTGTGGTGGCTGGTCGAAAGGCAAGGTTCGAGGCAACGTGATTTGTTCCTCATTTTGATGAAGGCGCTGCGTCCCCGTCTCCCTGCGTGGGAGGATCGGCGGGCAGCGCCGAGCCAGATGAATAAGCTCTTCATGGTGCCAGGCCTTACTCGAGCCTCATCTTTGGATGGACCCAGGAGACCTGCGGCAGTATTTCTTGGTGAAGTGATCATTGGACGGATTCTCCTTGGTCCGCGACGGCCTTGCGAAGACCAAGCATGCACCGTGCCAGATCAGAAAACCGTTCGAGGCATGTGGACAAATCGGGCTCTGCCATGTTGCGCATCCGACATTGTCGGACATCGGACAGGGCCGAACGCGACGCGCGCGCGGCTGAGAAATCTTCTTCGTTCGGAAGACGATTGGGCGCGCTGCCGGGGGAGGGGTATAGGATGCGCTTCGAATGGCCGCTGCACTGACGGTGAGAATGGAGATGTTGGTCGCCCCAGCGGAACCCTGTCCTCGACAGCCAGACCGGGTCGATGCTGAAGGGCAGAGGCGTGAGCAGCCCAGCCAACTCGAGCGCGGAGCCTGCTCGCGCGCGAAGACGGATCTGATCAAAGATCGGCGAGTTGGGCGATATCCGCGAGGCGCTGGAAAACGAAGACCGTAGGACTCGGGCGGGAAAAAACGAAGCGGTTGCGCGATTCTGGCGTAATGCGCCTGCCGCGAGGCCGTTGAGCCTGATGAGTTGCTGCGGGAAAGGGGAGTGTTTGCGCGGGACCTTGGCCAAACGTAAGAAACAACCGTCGAGCTCGCCGTGGATGGGGGCATGCAGGTACGTTTGTCGCTGGAGGACAGCAGCACGGAAGCTGTCCGCGCTTGCCGTCGTCGCTGGGTACCAAACAGGAGAATTTGGCGGTCGCGATCGAATTCATCTGCGTAAATACCGCCTGGCTGTGCTCGGTTTGCCGGCGAACAGATTTTGCCTTATTTGCGGCTGCAAACGCATCCCTGGCGGCGTGGTCCCTTAGGTCAAGGGCATCGGGTGAGTAACAGCCTGATCCTGCTCAATCTGATGCGCGCCAACCGCCTCGCCGGATTGTGGAACCGCTCGCGGGTAGCTTCTACCACAAACAGCAAGGTCATGAAATCAAGTAGGAAGTCGTCGATCGCTTGGGCGATTGTTTCTGACTCGCCCTTGAACTGGTCCAGCAAAACGCGCGCGTTATCGATCGCTTCCACGCTGGTGGCATCGATTAACCCCTCGACCCTCTTGAAACAATCCAATTCGAAACTCCTTCAAGCGCTTGCCAAGCCGTTATGCACGAAGGTAGCTCCGTGAACTACCCGGCCCTTGACCTAGCGGCACGAGCAGCGGTCGGCCGTACGTCCCGTGCCTCCAAGCACCAGCCATAGACGTGGCGCTGAGGAGCGTTGGAAGGGTGTGGCGCTTCCGGCCATGCTCGAGCGGTAGTGTAAGGACAGTGCTTGCTGGCGACCACGGCCACAATGGAGGGCGCCAGTTGCCGCCGACCAATCAAGCGGCCTTGAAATTTTTCGTTTTGCTGCCCCTAAGTCTCGGCTATGAATCGGACTGGCCAAATGGCCTGCCCACGTTGCAATTGTTACAAAGGAATACGTATATGGCGACCGGAACAGTGAAGTGGTTCAACAGCACCAAGGGGTTTGGATTTATCCAACCCGACGATGGCGGTCAGGATGTTTTCGTCCACATTACCGCTGTCGAACGCGCGGGCCTCTCGACCCTCGCTGACGGCCAGAAGATCAAGTATGAGATTGAACAGGACCGCCGTACTGGCAAATCCTCCGCTGGCAGTCTCAGCAAAGCTGGCTGAATTTACTCTTGCGTCCTGGCAAGAGTGGGCGCGGTAGGTCAGGAGGGACTCACGGCCGCTCGGCAACAGCGAGCAAGAACGTGGCTCAACTGCAAGGCCGAGACAGCAGATCGCTGCAAGGCGTCGCGAATTCCTCATGAACAAAGTTGTTTGAAAGGAAGGCGGGGTTGGCCCCGCCTTTTTATATGACGAGCAGATTAAGCCGATGGCTGCAACGCTCCAGAACGAATCTCGATTGCCGAAATCAAGCCGCGACCTTCTTGCGGGTTCGCTTCGTCGGCGCCGGCTCCGGCGCTTCCGGCGCTTCCGGCGCTTTCGGTTTGCGGCCGAGCCCCATCGTCTTGGCCAATGAAGAGCGCGCCGCGGCGTAGTTCGGCGCGACCATCGGATAATCCGCCGGCAGGCCCCATTTGGCCCGATATCCATCTGGCGTCAGCCCATAGTGGGTCGACAGATGGCGCTTTAGCGATTTGAATTTCTTCCCGTCCTCAAGGGAGATGAGGTAGTCCGGTGTCACCGACTTCCTGATCGGGACTGCAGGCGTAAGGGCAACCGGCTCTTCTGTAGAGACACCTCGGGCCGTCCCTTTCAGAGCCGCGTGCACTTGGCCGATGAGGGCAGGGAGATCCCCCACCGGGATCGGATTGTTGGAGACATAGGCTGAGACGACATCGGCCGTGAGCTCGATGAGGGTATCGATGTTTTTTTCGGCTTCTTCTGTCATGAAACTCTCCAGGCGGCGTGAAACACAGTCGGCGAAGCGTCGCTTCATAGTGGCGGTCGCCGCTGAAAGCAACAAAGGTCTCGACAGGATTGTTGCGATGTTCGTCCAGCGAGATCTACGGCGCGGTATCCCGCCGTCGTGACCGTTGATCCGCCCGTTGTTGGCGACCTGCCGCGGTCCTTGCGCATTTTCAGGCGCGTCTCGGCCGTAAGCTTTGCGCCGAAATGACCAGTGATCTCGAAACGAAGCGGGCTATTTCTGTTCGCCATCCTCTCTTTGGCTGTGAAATCGGTGGCAGAGCAGTGGCCGCTTCCTGGTGGCGCGTGGAGGAACTATCAAGCGTTGATTCGCAATGGTCGAAACGATGTAGATTCATCCGGTGAGCCGCTCTCGCAGCAGGATGTTAGCGATTGGCCCGCTGGTAAACCGAGGACATCACGCCGCTGCTTTGCTATTGAACCGCTATAGCTGTGACAACACATTCCGCAATGGTGGGCGGGTGTAGAGCAGGCGCCTTACGCAAACTAGCGGTTCAGCAGGTCGGGAGGAACGAATGAGCTCAGGGACTTCAGCAGCCCACTTTTCGTAAGGCGTGCAGCGCACATCGTGCAAGAGATTGCCAGTCCTGCGGATGCTATCGATTTTCTCAACGAATGGCCAGAAGATCGCAGAGACCGGATCTACGAAGCCGCCCTCAGGGCGTGCTTTGATGCATACAACGGACGAAAACCTGCGAGCGCAGCGCGCAAGACTGTTTTCCGCTTTGGGGAACAGGTCGCCATATTGGAAGATGCAACCTCCGCGATGCAATGGCTCGCTGCCTGCATGTCGGGCAGTGGAAAAGCGCAAGTGTAGGCGTCGCAGTCGTATGTGAGGCTGAGGCGGGTTACGCCGACGAGGTTATTGTATCGAGATTTCGCCGGCATCTGGAGCGTACTATAGCGAACAAAGAATATTTTGCGCGCTATGGCGATGTTAATCATCTTGTTGTAAACCAGCTGTCTCGCGACAGGACTGCAACGCTTCCGGTGTGAAAATCACTGCGTGGGACTTGGTTCTCTCGAATTCATGACGGTAAATTGCCCTGTAATTATAGCAAAGCAGTTGGCCTATTGAAGCTGATAAACGAAGCCAAAATTGTGCTCCGTCGCCTGCCAATATTCGCTCGATGGAGGCTATAGGCCTCACAAGCCAATCAAAACAGCTACTCGGGCGCCCTTTGAAATTCGTGTAATTTTGCTCACCCGAAACGGCCCTCTACAGTCGAAATAAGATCGTCCCGCAAAGGTGCTACAAGACACTATCGCGGATCGATTTGGGCCCACGTCGATCTGGCGAAGGCAGGCGGAAGTCGAGCAGGACCTGCTGCGGAACAGATAACCGGCCCCAAACCGAATCGGACACGGTGGCCCCGATTTCTTCATAGTTGAAGGCGCAGAGAGAACCGAAGCACGGCTCCGGGCTCCGGCGCCGCCGCTTGCCGAGCAGCGATCCTCCGCCTCCCTGAAATTCAATCGAGAAGAGCGTTCAATTCCGGGACGGTCCAAGCTCTGCCGCGAAAACAGGTGTCAGACCACCCGGTCCTCTCCCGCAACTGATCTAGCGCAGGGCGTTCATGAGCCGCATATCCCAGAGTGGCTGCGTGCACGACGCAGCGAGATCATTTATGAAAATCCTATTCAGTACGATGGCTGTCCCCTTGCTGACAGCCATCGCTTTTGCTGCGGATTCGATCCCCGCAGACCTCAGAGAAACGGCACTGGCCACTTTCAAGGCTTTGCCACCCACCACGCCGGTAGTCGCTAACAACCCGATCACACCGGAGAAGATCGCCCTCGGCAAGGCTCTGTTCTTCGATCCACGCGTCTCGGCGTCAGGCGTCTTGTCGTGCAACTCGTGCCACAACTTGGCCACCGGCGGCGACGACAATCATGAAACCTCGATCGGCCATGGTTGGCAGAAGGGACCGCGCAACGCGCCGACTGTACTGAACGCTGTCTTCAACATCGCCCAGTTCTGGGACGGTCGTGCCGAAGACCTGAAGGCTCAGGCGAAGGGACCGGTCCAAGCCGGCGTCGAAATGGCCAATACACCGGGTCAAGTCATCGCCACCCTCAAGTCGATGCCGCAATATGTCGATTGGTTCGATGCAGCTTTTCCGGCTGAAGCCGATCGGGTCACCTTCGACAACTTCGCCAAGGCAATCGAAGCCTTCGAGGCGACACTGGTCACGCCGGCCCCCTTCGACAGCTTCCTGAATGGTGATGAGCTTGCCATGACTTCCGAACAGAAACAGGGCCTGGCGCTTTTCATGGACAAAGGCTGCTCGTCCTGCCATGCCGGCATCAACGTTGGTGGGGAAGCCTATTACCCATTCGGCCTCGTGGAACAGCCCAGCGCCGAGGTCCTGCCGGAAAAAGACAAAGGCCGATTTGCGGTCACCAATGCAGCCGACGATTCCTATGTTTTCCGCGTGGCGCCGCTGCGCAACGTTGCACTCACCGCGCCATACTTTCATTCGGGCAAGGTTTGGGATCTGAAACAGGCCGTTGCCATCATGGGAACCACCCAGCTTGGCGTGGTACTGGCGGACGAAGAAGTCGACCTGCTTGTTGCCTTCCTCAACTCGCTGACCGGAAAGGCACCCGAGGTCGCCTATCCCATCTTACCCGCCGAAACGGCGACAACACCCCGGCCTATAATGCAGATCTTAGGAAAATAAACGGCCAGCTGACTGCGGAACATCGCAATTGACAATGATTGCGACTTTTACTGGACGAGACGAGTCGCGACGTCCATGAGAACGCAAATGGCTCGTTTCCAAAGTGCAGACACTGCTTCCGTCACCAGCTCGTTGCGATGGAATCATGTTTGGGATCTGGCGTGCGACATGCCAAGGAAGGCGTCTGACGCATGAGGCTCGCGCGCTGTCGATACCGCGCGGCGGCCGGCCATCGCGCTGGCGGCCGAATTGCCGCGCGCCGAAGTGATCGGCCCCCTTAGGGCGAAGGGGCAGCCACTCCGTCCTCCATGTCCAGCGATTCTTCGACTGCTTCCGGATTCCGGGCGATGGTCCAAAGGAGAGTATTCGCCGCTGCATCCGGTTTCGAGCGACCTTGCTCCCAGTTTCGAAGCGTTGCCAGATCGAGGCCATACCTCACGGAGAATGCCTCCTGAGAGAGCTTCGTGCGATCCCGGACTTCGCGAACACTTATCGGCCGCGGCGCATGAACCTTCGCGATCACGCCTGCGGACGACAGTTCATTCTTCAGTGCCAATAGGTCGTCGACGCAAGGAACCGTCACGAACGCCTTGCCGTGATCGACCATCTCCGTGAGTATCGCGTGGGCCGTCCTGAGCGGCAGCTGTCTCTTAACGAGAATCCGGGCGGCCTCAGGAGTATTCGCGCCGTGAAGAAAACTGAGGCTCAGTCGGACGGGAGAGCCTGACGACACCGGGACGACGTCCCGGGTTCGCACCCGTTGTCCGTACCGCTCCATGAATTTCGATTTAGTCGACATTAAGCTTCTCCGCGATCACTCGACCGAGCTTGCGCAATTTGGACCATCCCACTGGAGGCATCGCGATAAAAGTACGCCAAACAACGCTAAGGGAGAACAAACGGTGATCTGATTTCGTTCGACGCTCGTTTTCGAGAGCCGTTCTGGGTCGTTCGCAATCAACTGTGTAGGCCAGCGGAGCGAGCAAGGAGCGCCAGATCCGGACAGGGCTGAGTGGGGTGTTTCTCGGTGGGGCCATGCCCTAAGGGACACGAGATGTAGTGGATTCGTCGATCCGCGCTGTTTCGATTCGCGCACCCGGGCACAACGCTTGGATAAGTCCCATCAGATGCTCTCCGGTGGCCGTCATCTGTTTAGCTGACATTGGGCCGAGGGCTTCCAGCACGAGCCACATGGCGCGGGTATCGACCGTGACCATGGTGCGCCGCCCCTGCCGCCAGTTCCAGCCGCGGCACGTGACACCGGCATCATCGCACCAGATGACTTCGCCCGGTTCGGGATGCTCGGTTACCATTTCACCTTGCTCGATCGTGCCGAATGGCTCCGCTCCCTTCGCAATTAAAAGTCTCGGGACCCCTGGTAGAGATCGAGATCCTCCCCGCCAATCGGAACGCCATACAACACGCTGACGGCATTGTAGGCATCAACCAGTGGGGAAATCCGCGGGAGAGAGCCATCTTTCCGCACCCGCTTGAGAAGCGCGGCGGCCGAGCACGGCGTTCGATTGGCCTTTGTGCCGAAAGCCTCGTAGGCAACGGCCCACGCCGCATGATGCGCGTCCCTTTGGGCGTCATCGCGAAGCGCCGCCTGTTCCGCCGCCGCAATCGTGTCGTTCAACGCCTGTGCATCCGGCACGTCGATTTCAGCGTTCCGCACCACCATGCTGATCAGATGAAAATCCCGGTAGCGGGCCTTGATCTCGGGGTCAATCAATGGCGTGAAAGACATGGGAAGCTCTTTTCTCATGGGGAGGCTTTGCGCTGCGGGTGGTTCGGGAAATGTTTCAAGAAAGGTGCTTGTCGAGCGTCCAGATCTTCTGGCGTCGCCATGGTGCATGCCGCACCATGCGCTGGATAATTCCATCATTCGGCGGTGGACAAGGCCTGACAGAGATCGTCGATTATGTCTTGCGGGTGCTCGAGCCCACCTCGGCCGGCAACAAGCTACGCCTCCTCCAGATCCTCCATTTCATAGGAGGCAGCGGGCGCGATATGGATGTGAAGCAGCTTTTCTTGCCGGGTCATGCATCGCTTTCGGAAATTCGTCTCGCACGAAAATCTGCCGCCAAACTGGCCTGATCAACAGCATGGTATGGCGTTTTCCCAGTCCAGTTGGCTTTGCAACGAAACGCGGTTCAGCCCAAGGGTCGGTTTCCTCGCCAGCACGCCACGTCCCCGCCGTTTTAGCCACCGTGTCCCGGCAACGCGTCTTGCACCTGCCTGACAACCGCTCGCAGGACCTCAACGCCCTTCTCGATCTGCCGAATGCTCAAGGCAGCATAGCCCATGACAAGCCCCACGCGATCGATGTGGCCTTCGTCCGACTGCCGCTCGTAAAGGGGCGAGATCAGGTGTAGCCCCAGGCCCGCGCCTCGGGCGGCTTCGACCAGGGTCGTTTCCCGCGATCGCGGCAGTTCGTCGAACCAAACGACGACGTGCAGTCCGGCCTCTGCTCCCTGGACAGCGATGCGATCTCCGAAGCTGCGCCGCAAGGCGCCCAACAACGTCTCCCGACGCTCGCCGTTCAGCCTGCGCACACGCCGCACATGGCTTTCGTAGCCGCCACTCTCGATCAAACAGGCCAGAGCCTCCTGTTCAGCCACCGGCGAATGCCGGTCCGCGAATTGTTTGGCGGTTGCGAAGACCTCCTGCAATTCCGTCGGGACGACGAGATAGCCGATACGCAGCATCGGCGAGAGCGTTTTGGAGATCGTGCCGAGGTAGATGACAGCCCCGTGGTCCTCAAGACTGTGCAGCGGAGGGACCGGATTGATATCGTAGCGATATTCGCTGTCGTAGTCGTCCTCGATCACATAGGCGTTGTTGTGCCGCGCCCATTCCAGAAGCTGATGGCGGCGCGCGATCGGCATGACGCCGCCCAGCGGAAACTGATGCGATGGCGTGACATAGGCCAGTCGCGCCCCGATCCCCGCCAGCAACTCCGTCTTCATCCCGTCCTCGTCGACGGTGACCGGGATGGGCGAGGCACACGTACTGGCAAAGACCTGACGCGCCATCCTATAGCACGGGTCCTCGATGACAAAGCGGTCGGCGGGATCGAGAAGCAGGCGCGCGCACAGGTCGAGGCCCTGCTGCGAACCGTTGACGATGATGATCTGCTCGAGGTCGCAGCTCAGGGTTCGGGCGCGCCAGAGATAGCCCTGGAGCGCCTGGCGCAGCCGGCGCGAGCCGCGCGGATCCTCATAGGCAAGACGCAACGGGCGCTGCCCCATCGCCTCGTTCATCGCACGTTTCCAGACCAATGCGGGGAAGTCTGACGGCGCCAGGTCGCCATAGCGGAAATCGACCTTCAGCCCAGTCGGCAGATAATCCGGCCAGGGCGGCGTAACGCGCAGTCGGCCCCCATAGGCGGACAGAAGAACCGGGCCGACCCGTTTCGCAGGCGTGCGGCTTGTCCCAGGACCGATCAACGAAGATGCAACGCGGGGTCGTGCGCCTTGACGGACGTCGATGAAACCTTCCGCAGCCAGTTGCTCATAGGCGACCGTCACCGTCGTTCGCGAAACCCCAAGGTCATTTGCGAGGCCTCGGGAGGACGGCAGCTGACTGCCGGTTTCGTAGACACTTCCGAGGATCTGCTCGCGAAGAGCCTCGTAGATCTGGCGTGCACCCATCGCGTGCGTGCGACCTGCAGAACCGGCACTTGAAGACTGGACCATTTCATTCATCGCCAACTGGATATTTCACATTGGCCAGTTTGCCGTCAATCTTTCGGAAACCCAAGAAAGATCTTAGAGGCCGAATGACCCGTTCCTATCAATCCGAAACCGATGCTCTCACGCGGTCGCTCAACGACACCGGTCCCGGATTCGCCACTCGGGCGATCCATCATGGCTACGATCCGGCCGGCTTTTCCAATGCCGTTCAGCCGCCAGTCTTCTTGACCTCGACCTATGGATTCGAAAGCGTGGCAGCGAACGAGGCCGCCGCCGCGCTTGGCGGAAGGCTCTATGCGCGCGAATACAATCCCACGACGGAGATCCTCGAGCAACGGCTCGCCAATCTGGAAGGAGCCGAGGCAGGTTTGGTCGTTGCCTCGGGGATGGCGGCTTTCGGGACGCTGATCCTGTCGCTCCTGTCCCAAGGGGATGAACTCATCGTCCACAGGACACTTTATGCGAACACGCTTGCCATGGTCGAACAGGCGGTCCCCCGCTTCGGCATCAAGGTCGTCGCGGTCGACCTGTCCGATCCTCACAATCTCGATGCCGCGATCACCGAGCGGACCCGGCTTGTTTTCTTCGAGACGCCGGTGAATCCGCTGAGCCGCATCCTCGACATCGCTGCCATTGCCGAGCGCGCCCACGCGCGTGGTGTAAAGGTTGCAGTCGACAGCACCTTCGCCTCCCCCGCGCTCCAGCGGCCGCTCGAACATGGGGCAGACCTCGTGCTCCACTCGCTGACCAAATACATCAATGGGCACGGCGATGCCCTTGGCGGGGCGATTCTCGGCGACGCGCAAACGCTCCGCACGCTGCACGAAACGGGCCTGCGCTACATCACCGGCGCAGCGCTCTCGCCCATGTCAGCCTTCCTGATCCTGCGCGGTCTGAAGACGCTCACGCTGCGCATGGAACGGCACAGCGCCACTGCCCTTGCGGTGGCTCAGGCGCTCGAGGCGCACCCGGCGGTGGCATGGGTGAGTTATCCCTTCCTCGACTCGCACCCTGATCAGGTGACGGCGCGAAAGCAGATGTCCCAAGGCTCGGGCATGTTGGCCTTTGGCCTCCACGCTGGGTTCGAGGGCGCGCGCCGGATGATGGACCGGCTCAACCTGATCACCCGGGCTGTCAGCCTCGGCGATGCCGACAGTCTCATCTATCATCCGGCAAGCCTGACCCGTGCTCGTCAGCCGATCCGCAAGGATGCGCATCTGGCCGATGGAGTCGGCGAGGACCTCATGCGCCTCTCGGTGGGTCTTGAAGACGCCGATGACCTAATCGCCGACCTGCGGCGGGCTCTGGACGCCTTGTGATGACCTGTCGTCCGGCCAGTCCTGCGCTCACGCACAAACCTGGAGCCTTGCCATGGCATTCCTGAGCGGTCTTTCCGCGTTTCCCATCACGCCCGCCGATCGGGACGGCCGTGTCGATTCCGTTGCTCTGCGCAAGCTGATTGCTCGGCTTGGCGCCGCTCAGGTCGATTCCATCGGTCTTCTCGGCAGCACCGGCACCTACATGTATCTGACGCGCGAGGAACGGCGACGGGCGCTCGCCGAGACCTTGGACGAAACCGGGGGACACATGCCGGTCGTGGTGGGTGTGGGCGCGCTGCGCACCGACGAAGCAGTGAGGCTCGCGCAGGACGCTAAGGCCCTTGGGGCTGCCGCGGGGTTGCTTGCCGCCGCCTCTTACACCCCGCTCACTGATGACGAGGTGTTCGAACATTTCTCCACGGTGGCGCGCGAAAGTGGCCTTCCGATGGTCATCTACGACAATCCAGGAACGACGCATTTCCGTTTCACCCCAGCACTCGTCAGCCGCCTGGCAAAGGTGCGGGGGATCGTCGCTATCAAGAATCCGACAGACAAGGGCGATGCGATCAAGAGCCATCTGGCCGACCAGAGGCGCACTGTGCCGGAAGGGTTCTCGATCGGCTACAGCGGCGACTGGAACGCCGCAGAGGCCATGATCGCCGGCGCCCACACATGGTACAGCGTCCTCGCCGGCATCCTGCCCGAGGTCTGCGTGAAGATCGTCACGGCGGCGCAACAGGGCGATGCGGCCGAAGCGCGACGGATCGATGCCACGCTTGCGCCGCTCTGGAGCCTCTTCAAGGAGTTCTCGAGCCTTCGCGTCGTCTATGCACTTGCCGAATTGCTCGACATTTGCCGTGCCGACCCCCCGCGTCCCATCCTGCCTCTGCCCTCAGCAGCGAAGCGCCAGATCGCCGCCGCGTTGGAACGCTTGCCATCGGATGTCAACCGGTGAACAGCGAAGCCGGCGGCCAGTGAAGGAACCTGTCATGTATGTACCCGCGCATTTCGATGAACCGAGCCGAGAAGTCCTTTACGAACTGATCGAGAACAGCGCACTTGGCATGCTGATAACCCATGGCCGGAGCGGTCTCGACGCCAATCACATCCCCTTCGAACTCGACACGTCACAGGGAGAAAACGGTTCCCCTTATTCCTGCGCGATTAGTACGTGCCGAAGGAAAGTGCACTTTCTCGCTCGAGTGACTTATTTCAAAGGATGTGATCGCGTTTTGGCACATTCACAGGCCGACATGCGGCAGCCGCTAACTCACCACATGGTGAGCAACCAGGAAACCTTCCGGCCTACACTTTCTCCCGGAGCGCGCGTGCTGCAGCAACCATGTTCATGAGGGCAGGGCGGACCTCCTCCCACTTGCGGGTTTTGAGGCCACAGTCCGGGTTTACCCACAGTTGGGCATCGGACAGTCGCTCGCGGGCAAGCATGACGAGATCCGAAATCTCGCCGACTTCCGGGACCCGTGGTGAGTGAATGTCGTAGACTCCGGGCCCGATTTCATTCGGATATTTGGAGCTCGTGAAGGCGTCCAGCAGTTCCATTTTCGAGCGCGACGTCTCAATCGAAATTACATCCGCATCCATTTCGACGATCGCGTCGATGATCTCGTTGAACTCCGAATAGCACATGTGGGTATGGATTTGAGTCGCGTCCTTCACACCCGTTGAGGCGATCCGGAAGCATTCGACAGCCCAGTCGAGATAGTCTTTCCAGTCAGACTGGCGCAGTGGCAATCCTTCGCGGAACGCCGCCTCATCGATCTGGATCATCCTTGCGCCGGATCTTTCGAGGTCCGCCACTTCATCGCGGATGGCGAGCGCGATCTGGCGGCAGGCTTCGGAGCGGGGTACGTCGTCGCGAACAAAAGACCAGTTGAGAATGGTCACTGGGCCTGTGAGCATTCCCTTCACAGGCTTTTCCGTAAGCGACTGGGCGAATTGCCACCAGCGCACCGTCATCGGATTGCGCCTCGATACGTCGCCGAAGATAATGGGGGGACGCACGTAGCGGGACCCATAGCTTGTACCCAGGCATGCTGGGTGAAGGCGAAGCCGGACAGTTGCTCGCCGAAATGCTGTACCATGTCGTTTCGTTCGAACTCACCGTGCACCAGCACGTCCAGCCCGATCTCTTCCTGCCAGCGAATTGCAGCCTCGATCTCCTTCTTCAGGAAGGTCTCGTAGTCGACATAGCTCAGCTGGCCCTTCGCATGAGCAGCCCGCGCCCTGCGTACCTGCGGCGTCTGCGGGAAGGACCCGATGGTCGTCGTCGGGAACGGCGGCAGCCCGAGCGTGCCGGCCTGGACTCTGGAGCGCTCGGCAAAAGCGCTCTCTCGTCGCTTCATGCTGTCGTCAATGCTGGCGATCCGCCCCTCAACAAGCGGGTCATGGATCTTCGTGGATGTCAGGCGAGTGGCGGCAGCCTCGGCAGACGCTTTCAACGCGCCTGCCACCGCATCCCTGCCTTGGGACAAGGCCCGGGCAAGCAACACCAACTCGTCGGTCTTCTGGGCCGCGAAGGCGAGCCACGACCTGATGTCCGCGTCGAGTTCCGTCTCCATGCGCAGGTCGATCGGCACATGCAGCATCGAGCAAGAAGGCGCGATCTCGACGCGGTCCAAGGGCCAGCCGGCGACGATCGGTTTGATGCGGTCGAGAATGGCGGGCAGGTTCGCACGCCAGACGTTGCGGCCATCGATCAAGCCAAGCGAGAGCACCAGATCCTTCGGTGCGAGCCGACCCACCGTTTCCAGCTGCTCGGGAGCGCGCACGAGATCAATATGCAGCCCGGCCAGGGGCAGAGAAACCGCGGTTTCGAGATTGTCTCCCAGCGGCCCGAAATACGTAGCCAGCATGATTTTCAACTCGGGCGCGGCTTTTGACAGCTGGCCATAGGCGAATTCGAACGCAGCTCGTTCGTTCGGGTTCAGATCGAGGACAAGCGCTGGCTCATCGATCTGCACCCAGTCGGCTCCCGACAGCTTCAGCCTCTGCAGGAGTTGCTCGTAGACGGGCAGCAGCCTCGGCAGGAGCGCGATGGGATCGAAGCCTTCGGCAGGCGATTTCGCCAGCTTGAGGAAGGTGATCGGTCCAAGGATGACTGGGCGTGTGTGAATGCCGAGAGCTTTAGCCTCGAGGAAGTAGTCGACCGGTTTCGTCGACGAGAGGGCGAACGTCTGATCATCGTCGAGTTCCGGCACAATGTAGTGATAGTTGGTGTCAAACCACTTGGTCATTTCCATCGCGGTTACATCAGGCCGATGAGCCGCCTGCTGGTGACCAGCGTGTCCACAATCCTCCGTCTGACCCTGGTTGCCGCGCGCCATTGCGAAGTAGATGTCAAGTGGGACCTCGCCGCTATTCCAGCCGTAACGGGATGGAACGGCGCCGACCATGGCTGCGGTGTCGAGCACATGGTCGTATAGCGAGAAGTCGTTCGACGGGATTTTCGACACGCCGCGATCGTGCTGCTCCTCCCAGCTAGCGGCACGGAGCGCCTTCGCCGTCGTGAGAAGGTCAGCGGCGGAAGATTTTCCGGACCAGTAACTTTCAAGCGCGAATTTCAATTCTCGCCGACGACCGAAGCGCGGCACGCCGAGCGTTGCTACAGGAATTTGCTGAGAGACAGTCATGCCATACCCCGATGGTTGGGGCGTCGGTGACAAGGAAGGCGCTAGCAGGCCGGCACGAACGCCAGGCTGCAGCGGCCACCGAGACACCCCGCCCGTGGACGTAATTCGCCGTGGCAGGTCTCCTGGCTCGCGGGGTCATAGCCTCTACCCGTCTTCCCAAGGCTATTCGCCTCAGTGACATGAGTGGGGTTGGCTCGCCGCTAACAGTTGCGGGGGCAGCGCCGGCTTCGCACCGGCTTCCCTCTTAGCTCCGCTGCGGCAGCACCGTACGGAGAACCACGACGCGGGAGACAATTACAGCAGTTCGCTTCTTTGTCAACGCCGCATAAAGAAATGTTTATGTCGTTATGTTAATTTTCGTTGGCATGTTCCAAAGGTCGCCTCGAAAGCGAAAACTGTGGAAGCCTTGAGCGGCCGGTAAATCAAAGCAATGACGCACGGCGCCCTTGTCCAGGAGGATAGGAGTTCGTCGGCTGCCGGCAGCAAACATACCGGCAAGCGCCGTGGTGCTGCTTAGCGCATCATGCGAACCACCTCGGCGTCGAACTTCGGCTCCGAGGTTCCGACCGCTTCGTTGGTGATCTGCTCGCGACCATATTCGGCTCAATGGCGAGGCTGTTGCCCATGTGGAAGCTGTTGGCCGTGATGCCCTCGGTGATATGACACAACGATTTCGGGGGGAGCACACCGAGGCCAGGCGCAGCGGCGTGTTGCGAAGTGATCGAGGCCAATGTCTCGAACTGCTTGTTCGCAGCCCACCGGCTCAAGGTAACCCGGCTCAAACCACCGGGCCAGCTCAAGTCCTGTCCAAATGAGGCCTGAGCGGCAAATCGTCGTGCACGCGCACGGTTTGGCGTTCGATCTTGTGATGCGTCTTGGGCGGACAATCGCCACGGTGCAGCGCGCAGAAGCGGTCCCCAATTGGGAAGCCGAGGGCGGTGAGGGCAAGCCAGCGCCACAGGCGGAAGGGGACTTGGACCTGTTTGCCCTGCTGGACCACAAGTTCGCGACACAGGGCCTCAAGGAGAAGACCAAGAGTGATTATGCGCGGGACCTCGCCAAATTCATCAAAAGCAGCGGGCAGTCAAAGTTCGGCGCCGATTGACATGGAGATAGCCATCGCGGCGGACCGCCCAGGCGGACCGCAAGCCGGAATACAACCGGGTGCAGGCGGCCAAGCTCGTCCACAAGATGGCGTCGGGCACACACCGGCGATGGGAGAGCGGACCATGGAGTGCAGGAACTTCACGCCTATCCACGCTCCCGTGGACGTGTCCTGCGGCACATCGGCAGCGATATTGAGGAGGCAGTTGAGCTTCTGGTCGAGCACACTTACCTGCCACTACCTACGCTTAACGTCATCTCGTACTGAAAACGCACCACGCAAGGTCGAGATGTAACATGCGCCCTTCGTGGATGGTTCTAAGCTTCCTCGGGCGCGGTCAATCTGTGATAACGGTCGCTTGGAACCTCCATCACCACGACGCGATCAAGGTTGGCGTATCGCGCTCGGTAGTAACCTTCTTCCTCCACTTCGGCGAAACTACACTGGGGAACGTCAAAGGTCGCAGCTTCCAATCCGAAGAAAGTCGTAGCGGTTTCTTCATCCAAGAAGTTCCACTCATCTTCTCCGTCGTCATATGTGACGCGAACATAGGAGGCCATGCGCACGGCTTCCTGATCACCCATCTCTGCGATGATGGCATCGCATTCTTTCTTCAGCTTTCCTGAAACCTCACCCTTATCCCAGTCATCCAAAGCCCGATAGATTTCTGGATGATAATACTCTGGCATCTCCTCTACATCGTCACCGATAAGCTCAATGGTGCGGACATATTGCGGATTTATCAAGAGTATTTTGTTGTCAAGGCTCCAACAATACAGCCATGGCCTGCTTGTGTTATTTCTACGCAGATTATGAAGTTCCTTCAACTGACGTAAAATCGATTCACGCCCCTTTTCATCGATAGGATATTGGCGGCTGCCAACAGTCGTCTTGATTCTGAGCGTGCCGTATCGCGTTTCGGCATCGGCAATTGCAAACGGGCTCGTGCGCCACTCCTCGACATCAATCTTCCAGCCCAGCAGCTCCTCGACCGTGCATTTCAACGTGAGACAAAGGTCCTTGATCTGCTCGACGTTCAACTGCGTTTTGCCTGTTTCCCAACGGGCCACAGTCTGTTGCGTCGTTGCCATCTGCTCTGCCAAATCTTTTTGAGTCATGCCCAGTCGAACCCTAAGCTCTTTCATGTTCATAACTCACCTCGCGTGTTCAACACACGCATCGTGGATGAATTAATCTAACACGTCAAGCGTGTTCAAAATCGCAGCATGTGTTTTTAGGGCGTCTTCGAGGCTCCGGCAGCCGTTCGTGACCACTTGCGCAAGACACAGGGCTGGTACACAGCACGAATGGGCGATCAAAAATTACTGCTGCGATGCTCGTCATCAGCCAAGCTGCCGCCGCACCTTCCACTAGGGTGCCAAGGTTCGAAATGAGTGCAGCCGACCATAGCGAACGGAAGGTCTTGTGCTCAAAAGGAACGAAGATGTTCTCTTCGCCATTGTGGGAAGCCTCGGGATTGACCGCGGGGCTGGATTTGTTTCGCCTCACTCAACCATGGCCTCGCCGTACAAGCCAAGCTGCCACAGTGCGCGCCTGCTAACCCAGAAAATTTGGCGGCCTTACAGGCATGCGCAGGACGTGCGAAGCCGCTCAAATCTCCCCAGATGGTCAGCCATCGAAGACCGGCATCACTTGCCCGTTGAGCGGCTATACGATAATGCTCCGCGCTAAGCAGGAAGCGCCAAAAAATTCGAGCGGCGACTTCATTCTCCTATTCAGGAAGGAACTATGAGGCGGCAGACGCGACCATTCACCGTGGAAATCAAACAAAAGCGCAATTATCAAAAATCCGCACGTTCCATCTGGGGCAATTTCGACATCGCCGCGGCGATGGCCGAGACAACAAAGGAAGTCGAGCCGTTAAATCGTCAGCTTGTTGACTCTACTGTAGTGGCCCTTGATGCTGAACCTTTGCACAAACCGCGAGTGGAGCATTTCATGGCCAATCCCCTGGAGACCGAGTCAGCAGTAGTTCATAGCGAACCGGCAGACAAAACGGAAACGCCAAAACCGAAGACGAGAGCGCGGCGGTCGAGGAAGCCAGAAGCTGAGGCGAGCGCGCCTGCCAAGCCGATATCCGCGACCACTGAAGCACCGCCGTCAGCGCGAACGGGCCGAAAGAGCTACTCCGCGAAGGATCGTGCCCAGAAGCTGGCGCAGATCGAGACCTCGATGGGCGGCGGCGCTACTCTCAAGAGCGCGGTGAAGCAAGCCGGCATCTCGGAACAGACATACTATCTTTGGAAGAAGGCGGCGGCGCCTGCGGCGGACAGTGACGGGCTGAAGGATCTCGTCGCGCTCGAGGAAGAAAACAAGCGGCTAAAGAGCCTGCTTGCCGATCGTCTCCGCAAGGAGAATGCGGAACTGAAGAAAAGGCTCGGGCTGGATTAAGGAGGGTGGGCAGCTGGTTCTTGGCTCGCCACCTACAGCAGCCCCGCCTGCTCGGCCTCTCTGCGCAAATTCTGGCGTGGCCTTGGGCCGATCTGCTGGATGACCAGGCCGGCCGCTAGCGAGCCGAGATCGCCGCACTGCTTCAGGCTGCGGCCTTGCGTGTAGCCGTAGAGGAAGCCGGCGGCGTAGAGGTCGCCGGCGCCTGTGGTGTCGACCAGCTCGCGGATCCTGGTCGCATTGATGGTCACGGTCTCGTCGCCGCGCACGATCACCGAGCCCTTTTCCGAGCGGGTGACGGCGGCGATCTTGCAATCCTTGCGGATCTGCGCCAGCGCCTCGTCGAACGACGCGGTCTGGTAGAGCGACTTGATCTCGTGGCTGTTGGCAAAGACGATGTCGACGGTGCCGGAGCGCATCAACTCTAGGAATTCGTCGCGGTAGCGGTCGACGCAGAACGAGTCTGACAATGTCATCGACACTTCGCGCCCGGCGGCATGGCCGTCTGCCGGATCGCCTCCTTGGCGCGCGGCGGGTCCCACAGATAGCCCTCGAAATAGGTGACCGCGGCGCCCGACGCCTTGTCGGCCTCAACGTCCTCCGGGCCGAGCTCGACGCAAGCGCCGAGATAGGTGTTCATCGAGCGCTCGCCGTCCGGCGTGACGAAGATCATCGAGCGCGCCGTCGGTGGCTCGCCGCTGAGCGGCCTGGTGTCGAAGGCGACGCCCTGGGCATGGATGTCGTGCGCGTAGATTTCGCCGAGCGCGTCGTTCGAGACCTTGCCGAAGAAGGCGGCGCGGCCGCCGAAGGAGGCGACGCCCGCCGCCGTGTTGCCGGCGCTGCCGCCCGAGGCTTCAATGGCCGGGCCCATGCGGCTGTAGAGCAGTTCGGCGCGCCTCGTGTCGATCAAATTCAT
>NZ_JAMYTU010000033.1:0-55106 GCF_040322615.1 Mesorhizobium sp. M0119 | reverse complement strand
TTCTTCCATCACAAGGTGTCCACCTATTTTGGTGGACACCTCATGCATCAGAGCACTCAACAGCAAAAGGTGCGGGGAAATTCGCGCTTACCGTCAACTCGCAAATCTGTCGACCCTCCTATTTCAACCATATCTCGCAAGGCCGGACGTCGAATCCAGTCCCGCCCGCCCATGATGCTCACCTTCGATCGATGGCTTGGAACCCAATCAGCTTCGAATGGCTTGTCGTAGTTAGATCTTGAAGGGAGCGCCCCGTGCCCGCACCACCTGAAATGGATGTCGTCCTCGAACAGCTGCCTTTGAGGATCGGCGCCTATATCCCCGACGACTTGCTGGAGGACTGGTTTGCGCCGGGAACCGGCATGAACCCGGTCAGCAAAGAGGCGCTTGCCACCGCCAAGAACTACGGCTGGCGCTTCGAATGCGAGTTCAAGCACTACCCCGACCGCAAGGAAGGCGTGTTCTGGAAGTGGGTGCCGGCGATCTGACCGGCGCTGGACGGTTCATCGTTCCGCGGAAACGCAGGACCGGTCTATCTTATTGTTTGACGCAAATACCGGACGGAAAACCGCTTCACACTTTTCCTGGAATTGCTCAGCCTCCGCCTATCGGCGTCATCACCTTCCCGGTTCCGCCGCATTCGGGGCAGGTGCGGCCGTCGATCATGCCTGACCCTGCACAGCGGCGACAAATATTCTCGCCAGCGCCTGGAGTGCTTGCGGGGACTTCGTCCGTGTTGGTCTGACCGGCTTGCCGGGGCTTGCCCTGCAGCTTGTTTCTCAGCCGGGCGACCCAGCCTTCGTCGACCTCGAGCGGCCTGCTGCTGTCGTCCGGCAGGCCTTCGCCGGATTGGCCGATGGTTTCATTGCGCGGCCGGTCGTTCGCGCCTGTCGTGATCTTCTGAGCCATTGCGTTTGCCTTTACGCCTTGCAATTTTCGAACGCCTCAGCTGCGCAGAGGTTCCGGTTCGACCGGCAGCCTTTCAGCCGGGTTTTCGCCGCACATTATCTATCCTGAACCCGGATTTCGGCCGCGCCGGCATGCGGGCAAGCGAGACGGTCATATCCTGATCAGGCACCTGGTAGGCCATCGACCGCGTCAGCAGGCGAACCGCTTCCATGATCAGCGCGACAGTGACGGCTTCTCCGGGGCAGCGATGGGTAGTCGCCGGATTTCCGCCGCCATGCGGGATGAAGTCGAAGCCGTGGGTTTTCCAGCTCAAGCCGCGCTCCGGGATAAACCGGTCCGGCTCCAAAAACAGGCGGCGATCATGGTTGGTGCCGTGCAGGTCGAGCAGAACCCAGTCGCCTTCGTGGAAACGGTAGCCTTTCCATTCGAAGGGGTGGCGGGCGCGGCCGCCGATGAACGGGAAGAACGGATAGAGCCGGCGAACCTCCTCGGCGAAGGCTTCCAGCCCGTCGTCATCGCCGGCGGCGAACTTGTCGTACCATTGGCGGTGCTGGTGAAGCGCCAGCGCCGCAAACATGATGAAGCGGCCGATGGCGACAACCGGCCGGATGATGTTGATGATCTCGACCGCAGCACTGGCAAGATCGAGCGGCATTCCCTCGGCATCGACATGTTCGCTGACCAGGCGGACCGGGCTGTTTGCCGGCAAATCAAGCGCGCCGCTTCGAACGCGCCGTACAAGCTCGCCGATAGTGCGTCGGTCCGGCGTCGCCGCCACAGCGCCAGCATGGTCGACGGCCCAATGCCGCCGGCGTTCTCGACCATGCCGCTGAGCTCGCGGCAGAGTTCGGCGCGATCCTTGTCGGCGGGGATGCCGGCCCAATCCGCTGCCGCCTGGGTCAGGACGAGGTTTACGGCGTCGAACAGGACGACCTCGTCACGCCGCTGCCAGTCTTCCAGTCGGTCGAGCCAGGCCCGACGGAAAGTTGCGCGGAGCCGCCCGATCTGGTCACCATCCAACAGGATCGACAGGAAAAGCGCCTTGCGGTGGCGGTGAGCGGCGCCGTCGAGCGCCTGGACGCTGCCCTTGTCCTGCAGCAGACGCAGCGTGGTCTGCGGCATCGCACCAATTCGGGTGAAGTGGTCGCCGCCATAAAACATCTCGGCAGCCTCGGCACCGCGGACGCAGATTGCCGGCCGCAGCATCAGGCGCGTCGCAAAGATGTCGGTGTTCATGCGCCGGCAGCGGGCTGAAATGAAATCATAGCCTTCGCGCAGCAGGGCCAAGGTGCCATCGAACGCGGCGCGCGGAATGGGTTTTGCGGCATGATTGCCGCCGTCGGCATCGATCAGTTCACGTCTGTTCATGGCGTGCTCCCTGGTGTTGAAATTCCTCAACGCACGGCCGGCACTTTCGATCACTCGACTTTTTGACGGCTTTGCCGCGCCGCCCTTCGGCCGCGGCCGGCAAGGATGGCGGTCAGCGTAACCGGACGAAAATCCCAGCTGTCGACGCCGACGTCATACTGGCGCGTGACCGGGGTCAGCCTGCCGTGGGAATGGCCATGCAGGTCGATCGACTTCCTGCCGATCTGGTTCCAGGTGCGAAAAGGGTAGTGGCAAAGGATCAGCAAGCTGCCGTCGAGCGTCAGCTCCTTGTAGTGTTGCGTGCTCGCCCAACCTGTGGCCTCGATGGTGGCCGCAGCATCGTTGTTGCCGATGATCAAATGCTTGCTGCCATGAAGAGACGCCAAAAGCGACGACACGAACGCGGCCGATCCCCTGGCAAAATCGCCGAGATGCCAGACCTCGTCGTCCGGCCCGACAGTCTCGTTCCAGAACGAAATGAGCGACCGGTCATGTTCCGCCAGCGAGCCGAACGGGCGGCGGTCGATGCGCAAAATGCGCGGGTCGCTGAAATGCGTGTCGGCGGTGAAGTAGATCATGCGCTGGAGCCTGTTTCGAACTGCCGATCTGGGCGCGTGGCGCCACCAAGTCCATCTTGCTCTCCCGATGCTTGCTCAACCCGCTCGATCGCCGGTTGTTCCTGGAAGCAGGCCTAGGCGGTTTCCGCTCGTTGGAACTTCAAAAAGGGGGAACTTTGAAACGGGGGAACTTTGAAATGAGACGCAGGTTAGAATGCTTGAGGCCGATGCTCTGAAAGGACTTCGACGATGACCGACGCAGAACCTCTTGGGCGAAGCCCGGCTCAAGCGCGGGGCGATATCGATGCCGGGCGCGAAGGGGACAAGACCCCGGGCATCGATCCGGCTGCGGCTCCCATGGAAACGGACGCGGAATCCGCCGGCAACGCTCCGCCGAAGAGCCCTGCCCCGCGCCATGAAACGCCGAAGTTTACCAACCAGGCGAGCTATGCCAATGCGATGCGCCCGCTGAAGGATGAGCCCGACGTCCAACCGAGCAGATATGGGCCAGTCATGGTGATTGCCGCCATCGTCGTGCTGGCCGCGGCAGTTTTCATCGGCGCGGCCATGCTGCGCTGAGTACAGCCGTTCCAGACCCGCGGCGCAGTGGCTGGACATTTTGCTTCCGGTCCGAGAATTTGTTGTCGCGCCAGGTCCAGGCGCGATCAGTCCGGTGCACGTTGGCTACGAACCATCAATTCTTTGCCCGTGACGCCACCACCGTGGCGCGCGACATGATCGGCGCCACGCTGCTTGTGCACGGCGTTGGCGGCGTCATCGTCGAGACCGAGGCCTATCGCCCGGATGACCCGGCTTCGCATGCTTTCGGTGGCAGGACGGTGCGCAACGGCGCAATGTTCGGCGCCCCAGGCAGCGCGTATGTCTATCGCTCCTATGGCCTGCACTGGTGCCTCAATGCCGTCTGCCTGCCCGGCAGTGCCGTGCTTATCCGCGCAATCGAACCGCGATTAGGGCTGGAGGTGATGCGGGCCAATCGCGGCGTTGACGATCCCCGCCTGCTTTGTTCGGGACCGGGTCGCCTTTGCCAGGCGCTGGCAATCGACAAATCCCATGACGGGCTGCCGCTGGACGTGCCGCCATTCGAATTCAGGCAGCCGGGCGACGCCAGCGCCGTTCTAACAGGCCGCCGGATCGGCATTTCCAAGGCTGTCGATGCCGAGTGGCGGTTCGGACTGCGCGACTCGGATTATCTGAGCCGCAAGTTCTGATGCCCGCGGCAGCGGCAGAGCAGTTGCCTGGCATCACTCGTCGGGTTTACCGAGATGCATGGGTGTCGCCTGCTGGCGGGCTTCCCTGGTCACCTCGTCGGCTCCGGCAGGTGAAATCCCTCGCAATGCCTTCGCAGCTACGGTCAGCCGCCCGCGATCATTGCCGAAGCTCTTGATCAGCTGGCGGACCTGGTCGGCCGTGATGCCGTTCTGTTGGGCAAAATACTCGACCTCACGGTCGTCTTCCGCAGCAACGCGATCGCGGTCGCGGAAGTCTCGCTTGCTCTTATCGTCAGCCATTTTTTCCTCCTGGTGGAGCTTCGCATGAATGGCAACGTGGGCAAGCGGCTTTCGTTGCGGGGACCAGGCGGACTTTTGCGCCGTCGTACCGACTGACCAGGAACCATGAGGCGAGCAGCCGGTTTGGCTTGGATGCAGCAGCCACCAATTCATATCGATGGAGATTACGATGACGCTCGCAAGCAAAACAACGGTAATTGCTGCGGCGCTGGCCATGTTGGCCGCGCCGGCATTCGGCCAGACGAGCCCACCTGCGCCCGCCGCGCCGGCGCCGGATCGTGGCGCCGAACGGTCGCCCGGAATGAGCGGGCAGAGCCAGGATGCCATGCGCGAAATGATGCGCCAGATGATGACTGAGATGCTGGAGGAGAGAATGCAGGAAGATCGCGCGCCCCGGACAGAACGGCGAGGTCGCGACCGCTGGCATCGCGGCTACAGGATGGGCCCGCCTGAGCGAGGTTGGGAGATGGGAGGCCGCGGTGACATTGCACGCGGGATGCATGGCGCGAGGATGCGCATGATGTTCGCCATAGTAGATGCGGACGGCGATGGCGCGGTTTCTCAAAGCGAAGTCCAGGATTTCGTCGGGCGAATATTCAACGCCGTCGATGAGAACGGTGACGGCAGCGTCGACATGCAGGAAATCCGGTCCTTCTTCCACGGAGGAGGCGCCGAGGATCAGGAGTAGGTCTCCTAGCGGTCGGCAATGAGGCCCCTAGCGGAGGTAGCGCTCACGTCAACCGGGGGGCGAAAACCGTCGCTTGCAGATGCATTCCCTGGCTGGCCTTGCCAAGCCGAATGCCGGCGATTCGAGACAGCAGGAATTCAATGGCCATGACAGAGAAAACTCCAACCATCGCCCGTGTCTGGCGCGGCAGAACCTTGCCTGAGAAGGCAGACGCCTATGAGAGCTACAACTATCAAGCCGGCATCAAGCCGCTGATCGAGAAGGCACTGGGCGTGCAGACCTTTCGCGAGGACACGCCGACCCATTCGGAATTCGTGACGATTTCCTATTGGGAAAACGTCGAGGCGATGGCGGCCTTCACCGGCGGCGATCCGACGAAAATCCACCATCTCGAGCGGGACGAAGAGTTCCTGATCGAGCTGCCGTCGCGGGTGCAGGTGTTGCGCATCCGATCGAGTCACGGGCGGCTGGGATAGGGCAGCGCCGCCCGGTTCGGCCCGATCTAAGAAATCGCCGTCAAGTCGATTTCGGTGATGTGCCAGCGGCCGAGATTTGCGGTGTAGAGCTTGTCGCCCTTGAAGGCGATGTTGGTGGGGTGGGCGAGCGTCGTTGCCGCCGGATCCTCGATCACCACCTCGAGCCCGCTATCCTTTCGCCAGCGGTAGATGCGGCTCGGCTCGTAGCAAGAGATGAACAGCGACCCGTCCGGTGCGAAGGCGACGCCATCGGGAACGTTGTTCACGCCCTCCACAACGAGCTGGCGAGACCCTGCCGTGCCGGCGGCAAGGATCGGCACATAGCTGACGCAGGCCGCATGGCTTTCCACTACGCAAAGTCCGTTGCCATCCGGCGCCATCGCCATGCCGTTGGCGAAGGCCATGGCCTCGCGGCACCACAGGCCGCCTTTGCCGGTGTTCAAATCGTAGCGAAAGATGCCGGAGCGGTTGTCTTCACCGAGGCTGTCGGAAACGTAGAGCCAGCCGCGCGCCTCGTCGATCACGGGATAGTTCGGCACGCGGATGCCGGCCGAGGCGAAGCGCGTCATATCAGCCGTCGCGGCATCCCAGCGAAAGATCGCCGCATGTCTGAGATCGCACGCGAAGCAGTTGTCCGCGCTATCGAAGGCGATGCCGAGCAGAAAGCCGTCCGTGCCGCCCATGCGTTCGACCGAGCCGCCATCGGCGGCCAAGCGCAGCAGGTCGCCGGTTTCGGTGCCGCACCAGATCGAGCCGTCGCGATGGATGGCCACGCCTTCCGGATGGGCGACGCGCGGGCTGGTGAAGATGCCATCGAAGAAGACCCTCGCGGCCGACATTTCGAGCAACGGCTTTGCCATGCGCACCCCCTTCAATCCGGTGCAGTATGCGACCGCCGTGCGGCAATACAGCGCTCGACCATCCGCCGGTCGGCGGCGAGGATCTGGGCGATAAGCGCGCGGCGCTCCCTGGCGCTGACGAATTCGAGGCGTCGCAGGCCGAGCGGGTCGATGCGGTTTCGCAGGATGTCGAGCGTCTCGTTCGAGGGTAGCGCAACTTCGCGGCAATCGGCATCGAATGTCAGGGCAAAGCCGGTGGCATCCTGGAGCTGCTGGCGCGTCACGCACGGCATGGTCTCGATGACGGCCAATTGCCGGCTCTCGCCGTCGAGCCGAAACACGCAAAGGTCGGTGAACACCAATGCCGCGCCGGTCCGATAGCCCATCGGCTCGCGTTCGGCCTCAGTCAACAGGCCGCGCGCCGAGCTGGCAATCTCGACCGTCTCGACCAGCGACTGCACGGAATGGCGGGAGACGTAGAGCAGATAATCGCGATGCATGTTGGCGACGTCGGCCATGCCGCCTTGCCCGGGCAGCCGGATAAGGCTGCCGTCACGCTTGCGCAGCGCAATGGTGTTGACGCGCCCACGGCGGTCGACCTGCGCGGCACCGACGATCTCATGCGTCACCGCGCCGGCCTGGTAGTAGGTCGAATAGGTGTCGTCGCCGCCGGCATGCGCCACCGCCGTCTCGCAATCGAGGCTTTCGATCAGCGACAGGATCATCGGGCTCGGTGCTATGTCGAGATGGCCGCAACTCATGGTGGCGATGATCATGTCCGGCGCGTGCGTCGCTTTGGCCAGCCGGTAGGCGACATTGGCGAGCGGCGACACCGCGCCGGCACTGGCAAAGCTCTCATTGTCGAGCTCAGCGGCGATGCGGGCGGCGATGATCTCGTCGATGGACGCCTCCTTGTTGCCGTGCACGAGCCTGGGCATTGCGAGGACTGTTTCAGCGCGGACTTTTGCAGCGTCTTGAACCCGCTCCGGCACGCCTTCCGAAGGCATGCTCAGGCTGTCCGACAAAGGTATTTCCTTGGCCGCGAACGCCCCCGCCAACGCCTGATAATCCGTCACATAGAATGGCAGGCAGGAGGCGGGATAGGCGCCGCCTGGTGCCAGCGCGATCGCCGACACCTGGTTGCGGGTCAAAATGCTCTGCCGACCATCATGCCGCAGCGCTCCGACCGGGACGATCTCCTCGACCGTCACCAGCACCTCGCGCGCCGCGCCGGCCATGGCGAAATCCAGCGCCCGTGGTCCGATGATCTGGACATTGCCGCTCTCGTCGGCACGCTGGGCATGGACGACGAACGTATCGAGCCGCAAGGCCGGGATGATCCCGGTCGTGATTCCCGCGATCGGATCGGGCGCGGCGATCGCACCCGGCACGCGCGCCAGCATGTCCGAACCCTCCGGAAGCTGAAACGGCATCAACGGCAGGTTCTGCTGCCCCGCCCGCAGCGCCTGGATCATGGCCAGCGCCGTCCAGTCGCGGACCGGCACGGCATTGGTCTCGGCAGCCGCGCGGAAGCGCGGCGGCAAGCCAAAAATATCGAGGCTGGAAAAGCAGATATCGACCTCCGCCACGGCATTCGCTTCGAGAAGCAGTTCGAGCGGCAGGCCGCCGGCCCAGCAGACATAGCGAAGATCCTTGACGCCCAAGCGGGCGATGGCCCGCAACAAGGCGATCGGCAGCCGGGCAAAATGATGGCCACCGACACCGAAGACGTCGCCGCCGCCGACCATCGCGGCCAGGCCCTCGACATCGGTGAAGCGCGGCCGGTTTTGCTTGACCAGGGACGTCATTTCGCAGCCTTCGGCCGCGTCGCGCTCTTTTCAGCAAATTCCTTGACGCGCCGCTGGCCGGTCTCGCTGCGGTACAGGCCACCCAGGACATCGCGCTCCATGGCAAGGCCGTCGGCCAGATCGCCCGACACGGCATGCGCGGTCAGCGCTTTCAGCCCTTCGATCGCTGCGGCCGGTTCGGCGGCGAGCATCTCGGCAAGGTCCAGCACCCGCGGCATCAGCCTTTCGGCATTGACGATCTCGTTGACCAGACCGGCGCCGACGAACTCGGAAGCCGGCACGATGGCGCCGGTCATCAGCAGAAAATTGGCGCGGTTGCGGCCGAGCTTCTGGACGCTGCGCTGGGTGCCGCCGCCGCCGGGGACCAGCCCGAGCTTGATCTCGGGCAGGCCGAGCTTCGCGAACTGGTTGGCAATGACGATGTCGCAGCACAGCACCAGCTCCATGCCGCCGCCGAGCGCAAAACCATTGACCGCGGCGATGACCGGCTTGCGGTTCTGCTCGATGGCCGCATACATGCGCGTGCCCGCCGCCTGGAAGGCGTCGAACTCGATAGCTGTCTGGGCGGCGTATTCCTTGATGTCGGCGCCGGCCATGAAGCCGCGCCCCTCGCCGGTCACCACGATCGCGCCGACGCTGTCATCCTGCGACAACGCCTCGAAAACCTCGGTGATCTCGCTCTGCATCAGCCGGTTCATGGCATTGAGCTGATCGGCGCGCCGGAAGGTGACGACCGCGACGCGGCCGGACATTTCCAGAGTGAGTGTCCGGTAAACGCTCATCGTCAGGCAGCGTCCACGGTCATGTCGCCGGACGCCTCCAGCGCGGCGATCTCGTCGCTGTGGAGGCCGAACTCGGCCAGTATCTCGCGGCCATGCTGGCCGACCAGCGGCGCCGGCCGCTCGATGGTTGCCGGCGTCTCGCTCATCTTGACCGCCGGCGCGACCACCCTGACCTTGCCGCCGCGCGGATGATCGTAGCTGGTGATCATGCCCAGGTGCTTGACCTGCGGGTCCTCGGCTGCGCGCCTTATGTCCTTCACCTCGGCACACCAGATGTCGGCTGCCAGCAGCCGCGCCAGCAGGTCCTGCGTGGCAAACTTCCTGGTTTCGGCGTTGACCTTGTCGAACACCTCGTCGCGCCTGTCGAACAGCGTCTTCAGATCGTCGTAGACAGCAAGCTGCGGCGCCTCCAGCACTTCATACAGCGTCTTGAACGGGCTCATGGCGATCGACACATAGCCGCCGTCCTTCGCTTCATAGACACCGAACGGCGCCTGCATGCCGGGGTGGCCGATGCCGGAATTCGGGCGCACGAAATCCTCGCCGAGATTGAGCACGGCGACATATTCCTGATTGAGATGCGCCAGCATGCCGGCGAGCAGATTGACCTCGATCTTCTGGCCCTTGCCGGTCTTCTCGCGATAGTAGAGCGCCGACAGGATGCCGTAGACCATGTTCATGGCGCCGATCTGGTCGGCCAAGCCGGCACCGGCCGGAACAGGAGCCTGATCGCCGCGGCCGGTGTTGGAGATCAGCCCGGACAATCCCTGGATCAGCATGTCCTGACCGGGGCGCTCGACATAGGGGCCTTCCTCGCCATAGCCGGAGCCCGAGCAATAGATGATGGCGGGATTGACCGCCCTGAAATCCTCGTAGCCATAGCCGAGCCTGGCGAGCACGCCGGGGCGGAAATTCTGCACCACCACATCCGCCTTCTTGGCCATGTCCATGATGATGGCATGCACCTTGCGACTTTTCAGGTTGAGCGCGATGGAGCGCTTGTTGCGGTTCCAGGCGAGGAAATTCGGGCTTTCGGAGCCGCCGACCCATTTGGCGAAGAAGGTCATGCCGCGGAACATGTCGCCGGCGCCGGCACGCTCGATCTTGATGATGTCGGCGCCCATGTCGCCGAGCAGCTGCGTTGCGAACGGCCCTTGCAGCAGGTGGCTGAAATCGAGAATGTGGACGCCTTCGAGGGCTTTGTTCATTTTTGTCTCGTTTGTTGTCAAAGCAGGTCGGGTACGTAGCGGGGTGCTGCGGTGAGGCCGCCGTCGACGCGCAGGTCGGTACCGGTGGTGAAGCCGGCGGCGTCGGAGGCCAGATAGACGGCGGCTTCGGCCACCTCGGACGGTTTGCCGATGCGGCCGAGCGGATGCATCTTGACCCAGGCCTTGGCGAGATTGCCGCCGATCTCCTTGACCAATTTGTCGTTCATCGGCGTGTTGATGGTGCCGGGCGAGATCGAGTTGACGCGGATGTTGAGCGGGCCGAACTCGACCGCCATCTGGCGCGTCATCGCCATCACCGCACCCTTGGCGCCGGCATAGGCGGTCCAGCCGTCGAGCCCGATATGACCTTGCGCCGAGGCCATGTTGATGATCGAGCCGGATTTCTGCGCGAACATGTGCGGCAGCGCATATTTGCAGCCGCGGAACACGCTGGTCAGGTTGACCGCGATCAGCCGGTGCCACTGCTCGTCGGTCATCTCATGGACCGGCATGCCGCCGATGGCGATGGCGGCATTGTTGACGAGAATATCGAGATGGCCGGTCTTGCCGACGGCTGCGTCGATCAGGGCGGCGATGTCGGCCTCCTCCGCCACGTCGCAATGGATGTAGTCGGCGCGCTGGCCGGCGGCGCGCAGCTCGGCTGCGAATTTTTCACCCTTCTCGTCGGCGATGTCGCCGAGGAAGACGTGCGCGCCTTCCCTTGCCATCGCCTCGCTGATCGCGTGGCCGATGCCGTCGGCGGCGCCGGTGACAATTGCGGTTTTCCCTTTGAGACGATCCATTTCAGCCTCCAATGGCGCGCCGGCGCTTCGCTTCGTCGAAGGCAACGGCGGCAATGATGATCATGCCCGTGATGACCAGTTGCCATTCGGTCGGCAGGCCGAGGCCGCGCAGGCCGTTGGACAGGAATTGCAGGATCAGCACGCCGAGCGCCATGCCGGTCAGGCTGCCGATGCCGCCGGCAAGGCTCACCCCGCCAAGCACGGTGGCGGCAACGACCTGGAACTCGAAATTCAGCCCGGCCGTATGCTGCGCCGAACCGACGCGGGCGGCCAGAATGATGCCGGCAACCGTTGCCAGCAGCGCGCTGATGATGAAGCAGATGAACTTGACGCGGCGCACGTCGTAGCCTGCCAGCCGTGCCACTTCCGGATTGCCGCCGACGGCATAGATCTGCCGTCCGAACGGCCTGTGCTGCATCATGTAGGCGAAGACGGCGAGCAGGACGATGGCGATGACCGCCGAATAGGGAATGACATTGAACAGGCGGCCGTCCGACAGCGCGATGAAGCTGTCGAGCGCGGCATCGTCTGGAATAGCGCGCTGGCCGGTATAGAGATAAACGCCGCCGCGCATGATGAACATCGTGCCCAGGGTCACGATCAGCGAGTTGATGCCGGCGTAGGCCGTCAGATAGCCATTCACGACGCCGATGATCAGCCCGAACAGCAGCGCGCCACTGATGCCGAGCAGCAGAGAATTCGTGTCGTTCATGATGATGATCAGCGGCAGGGCGATGGTCGCCAGCAGCGAGCCGATCGAGATGTCGACCTCGCCTGATATGAAGACGATGGCGCAGCCGATGCCGGCTGTCAGCGCCAGCGAAGCCTGACCGAGCACATTGGTGATGTTGCGCACGGAGAAGAAATTCTCGGCGGTGAAGGAAAAGAACGCGATCACCAGAATGAGGCAGAGGAGCAATGCCAATTCCTGCCGCGCGACGAGCCGCGCCAGCATGGACGGCCCAGCTTTCATGGTATCGGTGCTTGCCAGGCTCATCGCTTGGTCCCTTTGCGAAGCGTCATCGTCTTAGCCGATTGCCGCATTGAGGATGTTCTCCTGCGTGGCCTCGTCGCGAGGCATGATCGCGGTGAGGCGGCCTTCGCACATCACCGCGATGCGGTCGGCAAGCCCCAGCAGCTCGGGCATTTCGGACGTCATCATGACGACCGCCAGGCCCTCGCCGGCGAGCCGGTCGATGAGCGCAAAAATCTCCGACTTGGCGCCGAGGTCGATGCCGCGGGTCGGCTCGTCGACGACGATCACCTTGAGACCGCGCATCAGCCAGCGCGAGATCAGCACTTTCTGCTGATTGCCGCCGGACAGATTCTTGACCTGTTGGAACAGGCTGGGCGTCCGGATGCGGAAACGGTCGACATAGTCCTGCACCGCCTTGCGTTCGCTGACCTTGTCGACGAAGCCCATTCTGGCGAAGGCGCCGAGTGAGGCGAGGCTGGCATTCTGGTAGACCGGCAACTCGCCCATCAGCCCCTCGCTCTTGCGGTCCTCGGTGAGCAGGCCGATGCCGAGCCGGACGCCGGTGTGCGTTTCGTGCGGCAGCAGCCGGCAGCCATCGACCGAAATGGCGCCGGAAGTGATCGGGTCGTAGCCGACGATGGCCTTGGCGAGCTCGGTCCGGCCGGCCCCCATCAGGCCGAAGAAGCCGAGGACCTCGCCGGCATGCGCCTCGAACGACACATCCTTCAGCTTCTTGGCGGTGCTGAGCCCCTCAACGGAAAGCGCGACCTTGCTGCCCGGCGCGCCGCGCTTGCGAGGGAACAGGTTTTCGATGCGCCGGCCGATCATGTCCTGGATCAGCGTGTCGTTGGTGTGCTCGCCGATCGGCCTGGTCGAGACGTGGCGGCCATCGCGCAGCACGGTCACGGTGTCGGCGATCTCGAAGACCTCGTCGAGCTTGTGGCTGACATAGAGCACCGCGATGCCGAGCGCGGCCAGCCGGCGGATGACGGTGAACAGCAGCGAGACCTCGTTAGGCGTCAGCGAGGAGGTCGGCTCGTCCATCACCACGACGCGGGCCTCATGGGCGAGTGCGCGGGCGATCTCGACCATCTGCTGCTGGCTGACCGGCAGCGATCCCGTGCGCGCCGCCGGGTCGACATTGAAGCCGATACGCTTGAACAGAGCGGCCGCATCGACACGGATCTTCTTCCAGTCGATCGAGCCGCCTTTGCCGGTCGGATAGCCTTCGAGGAAGATGTTTTCGGCGACGCTGAATTCGGCGATCAGCGCGATCTCCTGGAACACCACCTTGATGCCCTCTTTCAGGCTATCGCGCGGCGACTTGATGTCGGCCTCGCGGCCGCGCAGGCGGATGGTGCCGGCATCCTTGCCGTAGACCCCGGCCATGATCTTGATCAGCGTCGACTTGCCGGCGCCGTTCTCGCCCATCAGGGCATGGATTTTGCCGGGTTCCAAGGTCAGATCGACATTGTCCAGCGCCATCACGCCGGGAAAACGCTTGCCGATGCCGCGCATCTCCAGCGCCGGCACGCTTTTGTCGACAGCCACGGTTTCGCCGGAGTGAAGGAAATCAACCGACATTGGCTCTGTTCCGCACGATGTCGAGATAGGTCGCCAGGATGATGACGATACCGGGCACCACCATCTGCAGGTCCTGGTTCCAGCCGAGGATGATGATGCCGTTGTCGATGACCTTCAGCACCAGCACGCCCAGCAACGTGCCGAGCAGCGAGCCGCGGCCGCCAAGCAGGCTGGTGCCGCCGAGGATGACGGCGGCAATCACCGTCAGCTCGAAGCCGCGGCCGGCGGTCGGCTGGCCGGCATTCATCAGCGACGACAGGATCATGCCGGCAATGCCGACGCACAGGCCGGTGACGACGAAGGCGAACAGTTTCAGCCGTTGCGAGCGCACGCCGGAGAGACGAACCGCTCGCTCATTGGCGCCGACCGCGTACAGATAGCGACCGAGCGTGGTGAAGCGCAGCGTTGCCGCGGCCAGCGCGAAAATCAGCGCGGCAACGACCACGGGCAGCGGGATCGCGCCGAGATAGCCGGCGCCGAGATCGGTGAAGCTTGCAAGCCGGTGGTGGTTCTGCACCGCCTCGCGGGTGAACAGATAAACGCCGCCCTGCAGCATCATCATGGTGCCGATGGTGGCGATCAGCGAGTTCACTTTGAGCCTGGTGACGACCAGCCCGTTGAACAGGCCGACGGCACCGGCAAAGGCGAGCGCCGCCAGCAGGCCGAGCGTCAGGCTGTGCGTTGAATTGAGCACGGCCATGCCGATGCAGCCGACAAAAGCCAGCGATGCACCGACCGACAGGTCGACTTCCGCGGTGATGATCAGCATCGTCATGCCGGAGGCGACGATCAGCACCAGCGCGCATTGGCGCAGGATGGCGATGATGTTGGCCTCGGAATAGAATTGCGGCGCGGCAATCGAGATGGCCATGCAGAGCACGGCCAGGATCACGCCGAGCACCAGCTGGCTGCTGCCCAGCAGCTGGCCGCCGATGAAACGCCTTGGCGCGGAGGATTGCGTAAGCTCGCTCATGTCCATTTCATTTCCGGGCCGCATCGGGTGCCATCGCCGTCTGGAAACTGCCGGCCAAAACAGGGCGGTTGACCTGTTTTGCCGTCGGCATCCGATCCGATGCCCTTCCCGCCGCGCGGGAAGGGCAATCGGGGCTCCTTACTTCTTCAGATCGGCGGAAGTTTTCATGCATTTTTCCGGCGGTTGAAGCGCATTGACGGCATCCCATTTGATTTTGCGTGTGGTGCCATCGTAGTCGTAGAACTTGTTCCAGTCGTCGCCGTTCATCGGCGCGGTCGGGCTGACGATGTGTTCCGGCACCTCTTCGCCGTTGAAGAGCTTAACCGCTGCATCGATGGCGGTGTAGCCTTCCTTTTCAGGGAACATCGCCGCCTCGATGCGGTAGGACGGCTCGTTCTGCATCGCATTGATGAAGGCAAGGCCTTCGCCGCCGGTGCCGACCGTCAACAGGCCGTCCTGCGACTTGCCGGCCGCTTTCCAGGCCTGAAGGCCGCCGAGCGACGAGGAATCGTTGATGCCGTAGATGATGTTGATGTCGGCGTTCTTGGCAAGTGCGGCCGAAGAGACTTCGAGCGCGCGGTCCGGATTGCCACCGCCGTCGAGGTCGTGGACCATGACCGCGTCGGGGACGATGGTCTTCAGGCCGTCCATGAAACCCTGCGACCGCAGCACCGTGGCGGACAGCAGCGGCAGGCCGACATTCATCACCTTGGCTTTGCCTTCGAGCTTCTCCTTGGCGTATTTGCCGGCTTCAACGCCGGCGGTATAGCCGGTGTCGTAGTCGCAGATCGCGACCATGGTGGTCATGCCCTTGACCGGATTGCCTTCGAGCACGACCGGAACGTTGTTGGATTTCGCCTGGCGCAGCAGCGGCACCACGCCCTCCTCGTTGACGGGCGTGACAATCAGCACGTCGACGCCCTTGGCCATGAAGTCTTCGGCGGCGGAAACCTCCTTGGCGATGTCGAGATTGGCGTCCTGCACTTCGAGCTCGATGCCGAGTTCCTTGGCGCGGGCCTGCATGCCCTTGATGACGTTCTGATACCACTCGTGCGTGGCGTAATTGGTGACGTAGCCGATGCGCTTCGGCATGTTTTCGGCATGTGCCGCGGCGGCGCTCAGAGCCAGCGCGGCCGCCGAGGCAAACAGCATCGATTTGGACCAGTTCATGTTTCTTCTCCCTGTATTTCTTGTCAGTTGCTGAACGGATAGCCCCGCCGTTCCGGGTCGGCACGTGAAGAGGCGGCAGCTTCGCCCGCGCCCAGCGCCGCCGATATCGTCTCGGCCGCCGCCTTGGTTCGTTCGAAGACGGTCTTGCGATCGAAGCGCGCGGCCTTCTGCGGCAGGAACGGGACGGTGAGCGCGGCAATGACCGCACCGGTATGGTCGCGCACCGGCATCGAGATGTTGGTGCAGCCCTCGACAGCCAGCGAGGCGCGCATTTCATAGCCGAGCCTTGCGACTTCGTTCAGCCGCGCTTCGATTTCCGTCCGGCTGCCTTGGCCCTCGCCCGCAGCGACGATCCGCTCGACGATGCGGTCGCGCTCGGCGCGGCTCGAATGCGCCAGCAGCACCGCGCCGGAGCTCGTTTCGAGGATCGGGAAATGCGAGCCGAGGGCAACCGAATATCGCATCGGCAAAGGCGAATCGATCTGCAGCACGACCAGTGCGCTCTCGCCTTCGCGCACGACCAGATGGCAGCTCTGGTCGGCATTGGCGGCGAGGCCGCGCATCACCGGCAGCGCGCATTCGACCAGGCGGTTTACCGGCGGGTGCATATGCGCCAGCTCGAACAGCTTCAGCGACAGGCGAAAGCGGTCCGATTGCGTCCGGAAAATGTAGCCGCGCTTCTCCAGCAGCAGCAGGATGCGGTAGATCTCGTGAATGGAGCGCCCCATTCCGGTGGCGATCTCGGTCTGGGTCAGCGGCTCGCCGCTGGCAGCCATGAATTCCAGGATGTCGAGCGCCTTCTCCACCGCAGGCACGCGGTAGCCGTTGCGGCCGCTTTCGCCTTCGTCGACGATCTGGGCAATATCGGTGGCCATTACGCGACGCTCCGTTGCGGCTGGCCATGCCTGGTCTCGCGATAGAGCCGGTTCAGCCGATCTGCGAGCTCGGCCGCCGGCAATTCGCCGGCGATGGCCGCCGCGGCATGAGGGGCGCATTGGCGGAAGAAGCTGATGAAGCCCGGATGGGTCGGGCGCAGATAGGAGGCTTCGATCGTCGCCAGCGTCGAGGCGAAGAAGCCGCCTGAGAGAGCGTTGACCTCGCCATCTTGCCATGCCGCCAGCGATCCCGGCTGTCCGCCGGATTTCACATAGTCGCCGCGCTGATAGCCGGGCGAGCACAGAAACAGCGCGTAATCGATGGCTGCCTGCTTGTGTTTCGATTGGGCGCTGACGCCGATGCCGGCGCCACCGAGCAAGGCGCCGGCGGATCGCGGCGTCGGCACGTCGGCGAAGCGCAGATACGGCCTGTCTGCCTTGGAGGCATAGTTCACATAGCCGAAGGCGAACGGCACGTAGACCACGTCGTCATGTGCGATCATATGATCGTAGCAGCGGATCGGGTTCCATTTCGGCGAGTTCGGATGTGACAGCGCCGCAAGCTGGCGCAATTGCCCGACGGCCTGCTCGATTTTTTCCCTGGCGATGAACTCGTCGCCGTCTTCCCGGGGCTCACCGAGCGTCAAAAGCAGGCACATGGCGTCAGTCGGCACCAACGGCAGCCCAAGCCATTTGCCATCCTTCAAGGCGCGCCGGCCGAACTCCAGCACCTCGTCATGGCTGCGCGGCAGCGGTCCGTAGCGCTTCACGAGATCAGGGCGATACGAGGCAACCTGACAGGCAGCATCGATCGGCAACGCCCATTGGCGCCCGTCCCTTGCGTAGGATTGCCAGGATGCGCCAACTGAATCCTGTTCGAAGCCGCGGCGCTGCTCAGCCGACAAATCGAACGGCACCATCAGACCGCCTTCGGCAATATCGCCGATGAACGGATGGTCGAACACGACGAGATCATAGGCGTCGAGCACCGGACCAAGCGCGCCCTCGCCGAACTCGTAAAGGCTGCGGCGGTCCCATTCGATCTCAAGACCGGGATTGGCGGCACAATACGGCCCGATGCTGGCGTCGAGCGGACCCCAGCAGCGTCGGTGATCCCACGCGAGACCGCGCAGTCTTGTCATGCCGAAATTCCTCCCTGAGCCGGCCATGCGCCGGCCCAGCCGATTAGTAGCAACTATTTTCACCTAGACAAGTAGTTTTTACATACGCAAAGCTGACCCTCGCTTCGTTTGGCAGGAAAGCCGCCCAACCGCCCCTGGTGCGCATCGCATTGTCACCGGCCCTGCAACCAAAGGCTGCGATGGATCCGGTTTTTTGGGAACTTTCGCGACGAACATTCGTTCGGTTGGCGCCAGCCATCTGGAGCAGCATCACTGGAGCCAGCAGCCACGTCGCAGGCAGCAGGCCAAATGGACCAACCGTGGGCGCGGCCATGAACCGGTTTGCCGCCTTGGCATTCGCCACGTTTCTGGCGATAACTTCGATCTGGGTACTGTTTCTGGTTTCTTAAGATTTGCCGCTGGTTTTTAGGATTTGGAGGGGTTCTCGACAGGTCGACCGCTTAACGATGACGTCCGCCGCATATGGTTCTGCCAGCCGGAGCCGCCTGCGTGAAGAAACGGTCGCCAGGAGCATACCGGCGCGCACATTCGGGGTTGGCAGCCACGCTGCCTGCAACGTTCCAATCGGTTTTCAGGAAACGGCGAGATTTCATGTTGCTGAGGGCGATCGTTCGAAATTGTGCCGTCATCCGTCTTGGCCGCGTCGGTGCGACGATGCTACTTGCCGGGCTGCTTGCCGGCTGCCAGGGCGGCGTGCTCGACCCGCAAGGGCCAGTCGGCGCCGCGCAGCGCACGATCCTGCTCAATTCGGTCGCCATCATGCTGGCCATCGTCGTCCCGACGATCGTGGCGACGCTCGGTTTTGCCTGGTGGTTCCGGGAGACCAACACAAGGGCGCGGTATCTGCCGGAATGGGCCTATTCCGGACGCATCGAACTGGTGGTCTGGTCGATCCCAATCCTCGTCATCCTGTTTCTGAGCGGCATCATCTGGATCGGGTCGCATGACCTCGATCCAATGAAGCCGCTGGATTCCCAGCAAAAGCCGCTTGAGGTGCAGGTCGTCTCGCTCGACTGGAAATGGCTGTTCATCTACCCCGAGCAGAATATCGCGAGCATCAACCAGCTTGTGGTGCCGGCGGGCAGGCCGGTGCATTTCTCGCTCACCTCGGCAAGCGTCATGAATGCGTTTTTCGTGCCTCAGCTCGGCGGCATGATCTACACGATGAACGGCATGACAACGCAGCTTCACCTGCAGGCGGATCAGCCGGGCGAATTCTATGGGCGGTCGGCCCATTTCAGCGGCGACGGTTTTCCAGGCATGCAATTCGTGCTGCATGCCGTCGCGGCGGACGCCTTCGATACATTCGTCAATTCGGCGCGAAACCAGGGACAGGCACTCGACAAGGCCAGCTACCAGGAACTGGCCAGACAGAGCCTGGACGTGCCGCCTTCGACCTATCGCTCGGTCGAGCCGGACCTTTTCCATGAAATCGCGACGCAGGGCGTTCCGCCCGCGCCCGGCCCCCAGGCCGGTCGCCCCGAGCCGAGCGTATTGCCCAAGACAGGAGGCTGACAATGCTCGGAAAATTGAGCTGGGACGTCATTCCGTTCGATCAGCCTCTGCCGATGATCGCCTCGGCGGTCGTCGCCCTGGCAATCCTCGGCGTGCTGGCCTGGGTCTTCCTGGCCGGCCATTTCCCCTATCTGTGGCGCGAATGGATCACCAGCGTCGATCACAAGCGGATTGGCGTGATGTACACGCTGCTGGCGCTGCTGATGCTGCTGCGCGGCTTCAGCGACGCCATCATGATGCGGTCCCAGCAGGCCCTCGCCTTCCAGGCGCCCGGCTATCTGCCGCCCGACCACTTCAACCAGGTCTTTTCCGCCCACGGCACCATCATGATCTTTTTCGGGGCGATGCCGTTCGTCATCGGCCTGATGAACCTGGTCGTGCCGCTGCAGCTCGGCGTCCGCGACGTTGCCTTTCCAACGCTCAACTCGGTGAGTTTCTGGCTCACCGCCACCGGTGCGCTGCTGGTCAACATCTCGCTGGTGATCGGCGAATTCGCGCGTACCGGATGGCTGCCCTATCCGCCGCTCAGCGAGACCGCCTACTCGCCGGGCGTCGGCGTCGATTATTATCTGTGGGCAGTGCAGATAGCGGGCGTCGGAACGCTGCTCACCGGCATCAATTTCGTCACCACGATCCTGAAGATGCGGGCGCCCGGCATGAGTTACCTCAGGATGTCGATGTTCTGCTGGACCTCACTCGCCGCCAGCCTGCTCATCGTCGCCGCGTTCCCGGTCCTCACCGCGACGCTCGCGATGCTGACGCTCGACCGCTATTTCGGCTTTCATTTCTTCACCAATGAAGCCGGCGGCAACATGCTGATGTTCGTGAACCTGATCTGGGCCTGGGGCCATCCCGAGGTCTACATCCTCGTCCTGCCGGCGTTCGGCATCTTCTCGGAGGTCATCTCCACCTTCTCCAGCAAGCCGCTGTTCGGCTACCGCTCGATGGTGGCCGCGACGCTCTTCATCTGCATCGTCTCCTTCATGGTGTGGCTGCACCACTTCTTCACCATGGGAGCCGGCGCCGACGTCAACGCCGCGTTCGGCATCGCCACCAGCATTATCGCTGTCGGTACCGGCGTGAAGATCTACAACTGGATGTTCACCATGTATGGCGGCCGCATCCGCTTCGCGACGCCAATGCTGTGGTCGCTGGGCTTCATGGTGACGTTCGTCATCGGCGGCATGACGGGCGTGTTGCTGGCCGTGCCGCCGGCCGATTTCCTGCTCCACAACAGCCTGTTCCTGGTGGCGCATTTCCATAACGTCATCATCGGCGGTGTGCTGTTCGGCGCCTTCGCGGGATATACCTACTGGTTTCCCAAGGCATTCGGCTTCCGGCTGCACGAGGGCTGGGGCAAGCTGGCCTTCTGGCTGACGCTGATCGGGTTCTACGCCACCTTCGTGCCGCTCTACGCTGTCGGCCTGCTTGGCATGACCCGCCGCATGCAGCATTTCGACGTGCCGGCCTGGTATCCCTGGGTGCTGGTTGCCGGCGCCGGCATGTTAATCACCACCGCCGGCGTGGTCGCGCAGATCATACAACTCGTCGTCAGCATCCGGCAGCGTGCGGCGCTTCGAGATGCCACCGGGGATCCCTGGGACGGGCGCTCGCTGGAATGGGCCACGCCCTCGCCGCCGCCGGTGTTCAACTTCGCCGCGCTTCCGCATGTCGAGGGCGAAGAGCCCTACTGGAACATCAAGCAGCGGGCACGCGAGCAAAACCGGCTGCGCGACGAGCCTGAATACGAGCCGATCGAGATGCCGCGCAACAGTCCCACCGGGTTCATCTGCGCCTTCTTTGCGACCGTGATGGGCTTCGCCCTCATCTGGCACATCTGGTGGATGGTGGCGCTCGGCGTGCTCGGCGCTTTCGCCACCTTCGTCGTATTCGCGTGGCGCGACATCCCCGAATACGTCATTCCTGCCGCCGAAGTGGCCCGGATCGACCGCGCCAACCGAAGTGCCCGCTGCGAGGCGCTGGCCACTCATACGGGGCCAAGGCCATGACCGCGATCGACGTTCGAGAGCGTGACCCCTACCGCCTCGGCCATCGCAGCCACGGCCATGCACCCGGCCACGGCGGCAGCGGCCCGGCACCGATCCGGATCGTCGTCGGCTACGGCTTCTGGATCTTCCTTCTGAGCGACATCGTGATGTTCTCGGCCTTCTTCGCGGCCTACGCCGTGCTGGCGGGCAAGACGGCGGGCGGACCAAGCGGAGCCGAGCTGTTCGACCTGCGCAACGTCGCGATCGAGACGGCCGCTTTGCTTTTGTCGAGCTTTACCTGCGGTCTCGCCAGCCTCGCCGTGACAGCGCGGCGAAGCTCCTGGTTCTATGTCGCGATGGCTGTCACCTTCGTGCTCGGCGCCACCTTCATCCTGCTCGAGTTGCGCGAGTTCGCGCATATGGTTGCCAGCGGTGCCGGACCGACACGCAGCGCTTTCCTGTCGGCGTTCTTCACGCTGGTGGGATGCCACGGCCTTCACGTCACGGCGGGGCTGCTGTGGCTGCTCACGATGATGGCGCAGATCTTCGCCAAGGGATTCCGCGACGATATTCTTCGGCGTTTCATGTGCTTCAGCCTGTTCTGGCACGCCCTCGACATCATCTGGGTCGCCCTGTTCACGGTGGTCTATCTCCTGGGAGCAAGTCGATGAGCAATGCGGACGATCGCCACGCTCAACGGCGCGACATCGATGGCCTGGAGCGCTACGACATCGATACGGCGCCGGGTGACGAATACCTCGGCGACACCGAAGTCGGATCCGGGTTACGCGGTTATCTGATCGGCCTTGGGCTGGCAACGCTGTTGACCATCGCCTCGTTCTGGTTGCCCGGAACGAACCTGATATGGGCACCCGGCATTCCTGTGGCGCTGGTCGTGCTTGCGATCGCCCAGATGGGCGTGCATCTCGTCTTCTTCCTGCACATCACGACGGGACCGGACAACACGAACAACGCCCTGGCGCTTGCCTTCGGCGTGCTGATCGTAGTCCTGGTGATCGGCGGCTCGATCTGGATCATGGCCAATCTCGACCACAATTTGATGCCGATGAACGCGAACATGCACGTGAACCGCTAGGGATTATACCGGCCGTTGGCCGCAGTTCATGCGACAGCGAGCTCGGTCTCAAGCCCGTTCGAATGTGCCGACGACCTCGGCCTCTCCCAGGGCGCGCGGCGCGGCCTCCTTGAGCACATCCATCTCCCTGTCTGAGGCTCCCGCATAAAAACCATGAGCCGCGCCGCAACTCGGCCAAACCGGATAGCGCGCCGTTGCCCGGAACATTCGCCGAGGAAGCGGGTTTTTCGGTTCGGATGCATCGCCGCGGAATAACGGCAATGGGCTCGGCAATGGACGAAGGGTGCGACATGACCGGGCTAAGCGGTAAGCAACCAGGCGGGGCGAAAGGTGTTGTGGTCGTATTCTCCGCGCCGGGCGGCGAGACCATCTACGCGCACGAATGGAAAACCGTCGTTGCCGTCGCGCGCACGATTGCAGCGTTGAAGGGATTTTCCTTCCGCCAGGGCCTTCGTGATGGCGGCGGTGACAGCGGCGGGCTGTATTTCGTGCCGGACGACAGCCTGCTTGCTGCCGATGCGGCCCAACTGGGCATCAACGGGCCCGACGACCTCTTCGGCGGCGTGGTGCCCTGGCGCCTCGCAACCACCAAGGCCATAACCCACGAGCTGGTGGACGGGGCGGCGGCACGGCCAAAAGAATGGCCCGCCGGCTTCGGCAGCGCCGTCGCCGCGGCCGTACTGCCCGGCTACACTGTATTTTCACGCCATGACGCGCTGCGCGCAGCGCAACGTCTGCTGGAGCTCGGGCTGGTCCGGTTCAAGCCACCGCGCGCTTCGCGGGGCCGCGACCAGCACACCGCCGCGACAGTCGGCGATGTCGAAAGGCTGCTGGACCAATATCCATCTTCTGACCTAAGCGAATACGGCCTTGTTCTCGAAACGCAGCTTCGCGACATCGTTACGCTGAGCGTTGGCAGAACCACGATCGACGAAATGTCGATCAGCTATTACGGCACCCAGCGGACGACGACCGACAACGACGGACAGCCCGTTTACGGCGGATCCGATCTGGTTGTCGTGCGCGGCGGATGGGAGGCGCTGGATGAGCTGCGGCTATCTCCGGCGCTGGGTTTGGCCGTGGCTCAGGCGAGAACCTATGACGCAGCGATGGACGGTTATCGCGGATTCTTCGCCTCGCGACGCAACTACGACATCGGCCAAGGTGTCGATTCCTTGGGCATCTGGCGATCGGGTGTGCTGGAAGCCAGCTGGCGGATCGGTGGCAGCAGCAGCGCCGAGCTGGCAGCAATGGACGCCATGAAGCGTGATCCCGATATGCAGATCGTGCATGTCTCCGCCGTCAAGCAGTTCGGCAGCACTGCGCCGCTGCCGCTGAACGCAGAAATCCATTTCCACGGGGAGGACCCCGAGGAGGGTCAAATCACGCGTTATACCGTCGTCACCCAGGCGATCCGAGGGCCGATCGGGGAAGCCGGCCGATCGTCATTTTAGGTCGAAGTGAAACACGCCTTTGGCAGGGAACATCCGCCAATGGCGTTCCACACTTTTCCTGGAATTGCTCTAACCGCGGCGGCAATTGAAGGTTCCGTGGCTTCGGACTTCGTTGCCGCTACAGGTCAAGGGCGAAGCTCACAGCCTCGCCTTGGTGGTGCGCGGCGTTGCCAGGAGCAGGCTTGTTTCGCTGCCGGTAATTCCGGGGATCAGGCGGATACGTCTCAGCACCGCGTCGAACTCGCTCAGCGTCTGGGTTCCGAGTTCTATCACCAGATCCCAGCGGCCATTGGTGGTGTGGATGGTCGAGACCTCGGAGAAGCCGCCCAGCGCCCGGATGACGCGATCGGCGGCGTGGCCTTCGATCTCGATCATCATGATGCCAGGCACGCGCTGATCGACTGCGTCGGCGCGCAGAATGACGGTGTAGCCGACGATGACGCCGTCCCTTTCAAGTCGCTGGATCCGGGACCTTACCGTTGCCCGAGAGACACCCAGGCTGATGGCAAGATCGGAAATGCTGCGCCGGGCGTCGTGCCGCAAGGAGGTGATGATCTGCTCGTCGAGCTGGTCCATGATTGCTCACAACGGAAGTAGATGATGCCACAATGGTAAGGCATTTCGACAAATTTGCCAATTTGACATGTTCATTCTGCCAGCGATGCCGGCTTCAATAAAGGCATCGTAATTCGGTGGGATATGAGCATGCATTGCACGATCGTTGGGGCGCCGATCCAGGCGGGTTCGGGCCGCATGGGCTGCGAGATGGGGCCGAGCGCGCTGCGCACGGCCGGTCTGGCCAGCGCACTGACCGAACTCGGCCATACACTGACCGACCTCGGAACGATTATCCCTGCCGACATGTACCCTGTCGTACACGGCAACGCGGCGGTGAAGGCGCTGCCGGAAATTGCCGCCTGGACGGCGGCGATCAGCGAAACGGCCTATGCGGCAAGCGCCGATGCGATGCCGATCTTTCTCGGCGGCGACCACAGCATGTCGGCCGGCACGCTCGCCGGCATTGCCCGCCGGGCGGCGAATGCCGGCCGGCCGCTCTTCGTGCTGTGGCTCGACGCCCACCCCGATTTTCATACGCTCGACACGACCACCAGCGGCAATTTGCATGGTGTGCCTCTGGCCTATGCCAGCGGGCAGCCCGGCTTCGAGGGCTATTTCCCCCGCCTTGCAGCGCAGGTGGATCCGGCTCGCATATGCGCGCTGGGGATCCGCAGCGTGGACCTGGCGGAACGGGAAGCGTTGCGCAGAGCCGGCGTGACGGTCCATGACATGCGTTCGATCGACGAGCACGGCATTGCGCAACTGCTTCGCGCCTTTCTCGAACGGGTGAGCGCCGCCAACGGCATGCTGCACGTCAGCCTCGACGTCGATTTTCTCGACCCGTCGATCGCCCCGGCGGTCGGCACCACCGTTCCCGGCGGCGCCACCTTCCGCGAGGCGCATCTGGCGATGGAAATGCTGCATGACAGCGGCCTCGTCACCAGTCTGGACCTGGTCGAGCTCAACCCTTTTCTCGACGAACGCGGCCGCACTGCCACGCTTTTGGTCGACCTGACCGCGAGCCTGATGGGCCGGCGGATCATGGATCGCCCGACGAGGGGGTTCTGAGCCATGACCGTCAATTTGAACATAGTGCCGTTCGTCAGCGTCGACCGCATGATGAAGCTGGTGCTTGCCATCGGCATCGAGCGCTTCCTGGTCGAGCTTGCCGCCTATATCGAAGAGGATTTCAGGCGCTGGGAGCTGTTCGACAAGACGCCGCGCGTCGCCTCGCACAGCGTTGACGGCGTCATCGAGCTGATGCCGACCAGCGACGGGCAGCTCTACGGGTTCAAATACGTCAACGGGCATCCGAAGAATACGCGTGACGGTCGCCAGACCGTGACCGCTTTCGGCGTGCTTGCCGATGTCGGCAACGGCTATCCGATGCTGCTTTCGGAAATGACCATCCTGACCGCGCTCAGAACCGCCGCAAGCTCGGCCGTCGCGGCGAAATACCTCGCTCCCGAGGCCGCCAGGTGCATGGCGATCATCGGCAATGGCGCGCAATCGGAATTCCAGGCGATTGCGTTCAAGGCGCTGCTTGGCGTCGACAGGCTGCGGCTCTACGATATCGACCCGGCGGCCTCGGCGAAATGCATGAAGAACCTTGCCGGCAAGGGTTTCGACATCAAGCTCTGCGCGTCGGCGCAGGAAGCCGTTGAAGGTGCAGAGATCATCACCACGGTTACCGCCGACAAACGGTCGGCAACAATCCTGACCGACAACATGGTTGGATCCGGCGTGCACATCAACGCGGTGGGCGGCGACTGCCCGGGCAAGACCGAGCTGCATCGCGACATACTGCTGCGCTCGGACATTTTCGTCGAATATCCGCCGCAGACGCGCATCGAAGGCGAGAGCCAGCAGCTCGATGCGGATCATCCGATCACCGAATTGTGGCAGGTGATGACAGGAAAGGCAGCAGGCCGGACAGATGCCCGACAGATCACATTGTTTGACTCCGTCGGCTTTGCGATCGAGGATTTTTCCGCGCTGCGCTACGTCCGCGATCAGCTTCAGCGGACCGGCCTTTACGAGGAACTAGACCTTCTGGCCGATCCCGATGAGCCGCGCGACCTGTTTGGCATGCTGCTGCGCGCCGAAAAAGCGACCGGGCTGGCGGTTGCCGGCAGCTGAGCTGCGATCCCGTCGGTCAGTCCTTCTTTTCCTGATACAGGCGCTCGGTCGCACGCTCGCTTTCCCTGCGCTCTGCCGGGCCGCGACGGCGCTGCGTGAGCAGGGCGTAGGCGATCAGAATTGCCAGAAGCAGTGGACCGCCTGCAACAACGAGCAACCACAAACTATTCCCAGACATCGACCGTCTCCTTTCCCTCACAACCGGGAAGGACCCGAACCGTTCCTCCGTCTTGTTGGATGTCGCCCGCAGGACGTGGTGCGATTCAGGATTTTGTGCCTCGGGCAGGACGTTCCACGCCTTGTCTGCACTCAGGATGCACTTATCTAGACTCTTATCATTCGGTCACATGCACTCTCTGCGAAGTGAAGGGAACCACAAGGGCTTTCCAACATTTGGTTGTTCAAGAGACAAACGTGCAGCCACACCGGCTCCGGGGCGAGGAATACCATGCGTGAGAATCAATCCGACGTCTTCGATCTGTTTTCCGAGGTCTACAAGAATGCGGCGCAGGAGGAGATTAGCCTCCAGCAATATCTGCTTGCATGCCGCGAGGACAAGTCGATGTACGCCTCGGCACCCGAACGGATGGTCGAGGCGATCGGCGAGCCGACCTTTGTCGATACCAGCAAGGACGAGCGGCTCGGCCGTATTTTTTCGAACCGGACGATCAAGATCTATCCAACCTTCGCCGACTTTTACGGCATGGAGGATACGATCGAGCGTATCGCCGGTTATTTCCGCTATGCCTCGCAAGGGCTCGAGGAACGCAAGCAGATCCTCTATCTCCTCGGCCCGGTCGGCGGCGGCAAGTCCTCGCTTGCGGAGCAGCTGAAAAGGCTGATGGAGCAGCGTCCGATCTATACGCTGAAGGTCGGCGGCCAGGTCAGCCCGGTCTTCGAATCGCCGCTCGGGCTGTTCGATCCCGACCGCATGGGCGACCTTTTGGAGGACAAATATGGCATCGCCCGGCGGCGGCTGAACGGCCTGATCTCGCCCTGGGCGGCCAAGCGCCTCGACGAATTGTCCGGCGACATCTCCAAATTCAGCGTCGTCAAGCTGATCCCGTCCAGGCTGCGCCAGATCGGCATCGCCAAGACCGAGCCGGGCGACGAGAACAACCAGGACGTGTCGGCCCTGGTCGGCAAGGTCGACATCAGGCAGCTGGAAAACTTCAGCCAGTCCGATCCGGACGCCTACTCCTATAGCGGCGGGCTGAACCGGACGACGCAAGGGTTGCTCGAATTCGTCGAGATGTTCAAGGCGCCGATCAAGGTGCTGCATCCGCTGCTGACCGCCACCCAGGAAGGCAGCTACAACGGCACCGAGAATTTCGGCGCTTTCCCCTATCAGGGCATCATCGTTGCCCATTCCAACGAATCGGAATGGCTGCAGTTCAAGAACAACAAGAACAACGAGGCGTTCCTCGACCGCATTCTGGTGGTCAAGGTGCCGTATTGCCTGCGCGTCACCGAAGAGCGGCAGATCTACGAGAAGCTGTTGCGCGAAAGCGAACTGGCTAACAGCCCCTGCGCTCCGGAAGTGCTCGATATCCTCAGCCGGTTCACCGTCTCGACCCGCCTGGCCGAACACGATAATTCGCCGCTCTACACCAAGATGCGCGTCTATGACGGCGAGAACCTCAAAGAAACCGATCCCAAGGCGAAGTCGGTCCAGGAGTACCGAAACGCGGCCGGTGTCGATGAAGGCATGACCGGCGTCAGCACCCGCTTCGCCTTCAAGATCCTGTCGCAGACCTTCAACTACGACACCGAAGAGGTCGCCGCCGATCCGGTGCATCTGATGTACATCCTGGAAGAGGCGATCAAGCGCGAGCAGTTCCCGAAGGAAACAGAGGCGGACTATCTCGATTTCATCAAATCGGAGCTGGCCACCCGTTATGCCGAGTTCATCGGCCACGAGATCCAGAAGGCCTATCTGGAATCCTACAGCGAATACGGCCAGAATCTGTTCGACCGCTATATCGCCTATGCCGATGCCTGGATCGAGGATCAGGACTACAAGGATACCGATACCGGCCAGATCCTCAATCGCGAGGTTTTGGACAACGAACTGTCGCAGGTCGAAAAACCGGCCGGCATCGCCAATCCCAAGGACTTCCGCAACGAAGTGGTGAAGTTCACGCTGCGCGCGCGGGCCAGAAACCATGGCCGCAACCCGTCATGGACAAGCTATGAAAAGCTGCGCGAGGTCATCGAGAAGCGGATGTTCGGGCAGGTCGAGGATCTGCTGCCGGTGATCAGTTTCGGCTCCAAGCAGGACAGCGTGACGGAGAAGCGGCATACCGAATTCGTGCAGCGGATGATCCAGCGCGGTTACACCGAGCGCCAGGTCCGCCGGCTGGTGGACTGGTACATGCGGGTGAACAAGGCGGGTTGAAGCCAGCCCGGGGTAACATATGCCGATCTTCATCGATCGCCGACTGAACCCGAAGGACAAAAGCCTCGGCAACCGGCAGCGTTTCCTGCGGCGGGCTCGCGAAGAGTTGAAGCGCACCATCCGCGATCAGATCCGCACCGGCAAGATCGCCGACGTGGATGCCGAGCATGCCGTTTCGATGCCGGCGCGGGGCACCGGCGAGCCGAGCTTCAACGATGCCAGGAACAGCGGCAGCCGCCGGCACGTCCTGCCCGGCAACAAGCATTTTGCTCCAGGCGACCGGCTGCCCAAGCCCGGCCAGGGCGGCGGCATGGGATCAGCCCCGGGGAGAACCGAATCGGAGGACGATTTCCGTTTCGTGCTGTCGCGCGAAGAGGTGCTCGACCTCTTTTTCGAAGACCTCGAACTGCCTGATATGGTCAAGCTCAACCTGAAGGAGATCCTCGCCTTCAAGCCGCGCCGGGCCGGCTTCGCCGCGACCGGCTCGCCGACCAACATCAATGTCGGGCGCACGATGCGCAACAGCCACGGCCGCCGCATAGCGCTCAGGCGCCCCAAGCACGAGGAACTCGACGCGATCGCGCAGGAGATTGCGTCGCTGGAGGCGAAGCCGCAAAACGCCGAGATGCGCCAGCGCATCGTGGCGCTTCAGGAAGAGTTCGATCGGCTGGAGCGCCGCCGCAAGCGGATCGCCTTTGTCGATCCAGTCGATATCCGCTTCAACCGCTTCGACGCGCAGCCGGTGCCGAATGCCAACGCGGTGATGTTCTGCCTCATGGACGTGTCCGGTTCGATGGGCGAACGCGAGAAGGATCTGGCCAAGCGCTTCTTCGTGCTGCTGCACCTGTTCCTGAAACGGCGCTACGACCGGACCGAGGTGGTCTTCATCCGCCACACGCACGAGGCGCAGGAGGTCGACGAGGAAACCTTCTTCTACAACACCCAGAGCGGCGGTACGGTGGTTTCCACGGCGCTCGAGGAGATGCACCGCATCGTCGAGCAACGCTATCCCAGCCGCGAATGGAACATCTATGTCGCCCAGGCCTCGGACGGCGACAATTTCGTCACCGATTCCGAGCGCTGCATCGCACTTCTCGATGAACAGATCATGCGGCTCTGCCAGTATTTCGCCTATGTCGAGATCCTCGACGAGCGCGAGAGCCATATCTTCGGCGCTACCGACAACGGCACGTCGCTATGGCGTGCCTACAGTGCGGTCAAGCTGAGATGGTCGAATTTCCAGATGAGCCGCATCGCCACCGCGGCCGACATCTACCCGGTTTTCCGCCAACTCTTCGCCAGACAGCCGGGTTATCAAAAGAGCGGTGAAAGAGGGGGCTGATGGAGAGCAGATCCAGGCTGCTGTTTTCCGGTTCCGACTGGGATTTCAGGACGCTGTCGCGCGCCTACGAGACCATCGAGGCGATCGCCACCGAAGAGCTCCACCTCGACATCTATCCGGTACAAATGGAGATCATCTCGTCCGAACAGATGCTCGACGCCTATTCCTCGGTCGGCATGCCGCTGATGTACCGGCACTGGTCGTTCGGCAAGCACTACCTCTACCAGGAATTGCTCTATCGCAAAGGCGGGCGAGGGCTCGCCTATGAACTCGTCATCAATTCGAATCCCTGCATCGTCTATCTGATGGAGGAAAACACCATGGCCCTGCAGGCCCTGGTGACGGCGCACGCGGCACTCGGCCACAACCATTTCTTCAAGAACAATTATCTGTTCCGGCAGTGGACGGACGCCGGCGCCATCCTCAGCTATCTGGACTTTGCCAAGGGCTACATTGCCCGCTGCGAGGAGCGGCATGGCGTCGATGCGGTGGAAGAGATCCTCGATGCCGCACATGCGCTGATGGAACAGGGCGTGTTCAGATACCACCGGCCGCCGAAGCTGTCGTCGGAAAAGCAGCGCGAGGGCCTTCGCGAGCGCCTGGAATACGAGGAGCGCTCCTACAATGATCTGTGGCGCACGCTGCCGCCGTCCAAGGACGGCACCAAGGTCCGCGAGACGGACACCGTGGCGGAGCGCAAGAAATCGCTCAAGCTGCCCGAGGAGAACCTGCTTTATTTCCTGGAGAAGAACAGCCTGATCCTGGAACCATGGCAGCGTGAGGTCGTCCGGATTGTCCGCGTCATCGCGCAGTATTTCTATCCCCAACGGCAAACGCAGGTGATGAACGAGGGCTGCGCCACCTTCGTGCATTACACGCTGATGAACCTTTTGTTCGATCGCGGCCTGATCGGCGAAGGTGCCATGCTGGAAATCCTGCGCAACCATTCGAACGTGATCTTCCAGCCAGGGTTCGACGATCCGCGCTTTTCCGGTATCAACCCTTACGCGCTGGGTCTCGACATGATGCAGGACATCCAGCGCATCTCGACCGCGCCGACGGCCGAGGACCGCGACTGGTTCCCCGATATCGCCGGCAATGGCGACTGGCGCCAGACCTTGCTGGACGCCTGGGCCAACCATCGCGACGAGTCCTTCATCCGCCAATATCTGAGCCCTACCCTGATACGGAAATGGCGGTTCTTTGTCCTTGCCGATGCCGCCAACGACCCCCATTACGAAGTCGCCTCGATACACAATGAGCGCGGCTACGAGAGCGTCCGCGCCGCACTCGCCCACAGCTACGACATCGGCGCCAGCCGGCCGGACATCCAGGTGGTGGACGTGGACCTGCTCGGCGACCGGCATCTGCGCCTGCAGCACAAGGTCAAGGACGGCATCGTGCTGGAAGGCGGCAGCCGCGACGCCACGCTGCGCCACATCCGCAAGCTCTGGGGCTACGAGGTCAGCATGGTCGCGGTCGACGCGCAGACCGGCGCCACGCTCCACGAACGGTCTACCAGCCAGATCGGGGAATGACCGAACCGGCCTGCGGGGAAGTCGGGTGTCATAGCCTTTACCGGATCACCAACGACCCTATCTACGCGCGCACCTTGGCATGGTCGGGAGCAGGAACATGCGCGCATTGATGATCGCCACCCTTCTTCTGGTCGCCGTCTCGATGGCGCTCTCGCTCGCGCACGCTTTGGAATTGCCCGGCAAGTTGCGCCTCAAGGAGGCCACCTACAGATCAGTGCAGGCGATCTACTATCCCGGCTTCACGATCGGCGGGTTCGCCGAGATCGGCGGCATCATTGCACTCGCCGTCCTGCTCTACCTGACGCCCTATCCAAGCGCCCGATTTTTGTGGACCTTGGCGGCGCTTGTCTTCTTGCTGGCGGAGCATGCGACCTATTGGTTGGTCACGCATCCCGTCAATAATTTCTGGGTGCAAGACACTGCCATGCCGAAATCAGCCGCGACGTTTTTTTCTATGTTCTCTCGAAAGCAGACCGGCGACTGGAGAGATTTGCGCAACGTCTGGGAGGCTTCGCATGTCGCAAGGGCAGGCCTAGCGATGCTGAGCCTCGTCTCAATTGCTGTCGCCGCGACATTTTTTGCCGAATAGCGCCGAGGAGATCAAGACGGCGCCCTTGTCCGCCAATTGCGGCTACGAACGCTGCATCCGTCAGATCAGGCAACGGACCCGGCGCCGTATTGTCTTGACGTCAAGCGATCCGGCCGTTCAGCGGTTGGCGCGATGCTTGTTGTGGGCGCTTTCCTGGTGCTCGCCGCGGATGATGTTGCGATCGTCGGGATCGGCAATATCCTTCGGGTCCGATCTGAGCTCGGCACCGCGCCGGAACGCCTCGCGCTCTTGCCTGGTCTTTTTCAAATCCGCTTCGGCGTCGAAATCCTTGCCGGCGTTTTTCGTGTTCTCGCGCTCCTCGATGATGCGCAACTGCTGCTCATGAGTCTTTTTTCCGGCCATCGGTGACCTCCTTCTTTCCATTTTCCGCTTCCCAAGCTGCTAAAGCCCGAAAGGATAGGTCTCGGGAAGGCCTGTCCCCGCATGTTCCGGCCCAAGCGGCGTCACGGCACTGGTTTCATCGAACCAGACGAAAGCATCGAACTGGCGGGCGAGCGAGGCATCCGCATAGTGGCTGTGCAACTCGGTCTCGGGCCGGTAGATGACGCCGATAAAGCGTTCCAGCCGGCGCTCCAGAAGCCGTTGGCGCAGCGTGTCGTCGCGCTCGAAATCGAGAAGGAAAGGCGAGACGCCGCTGTCGTGGCAAAGCCGCTCATAGCTGTCGTTGTGGGAAGGCCGCACCAGTTTCACTTCCATGTCGCCGTCCCAGTCGGTCGCCGCGGCCACCGTCCCGGAATGCGTACTGAGCCCAATCAAGCCAACTTCGTCGCCAAGACGCTGGCGGCAGAGCTGGCCGATGTTCACTTCGTCCCTGACGATCCCCATCTCGGTGTAGCGAGCATCGCCGATATGGGAATTATGTGCCCACACCACCGCCTTGGCATTCGGGCCGCGGGCCTGCAGCAGGTGCTCCAGCGTTTCGAACATGTGGGTGTCGCGCAGGTTCCAGGATTGCGCGCCGCCATAATACATGGTGCGGTAATAACGCTCGGCGGAGGCGACCAGGCGGGCGTTCTGGGTGGCGTCGAGGAAATCGATACCGTCCTGCTGCGCATAGTCGAGCTCTCTGGAAAGCAGTTCCCGGCATTGCTCGAGCACGGCCTTCTCGCATTTCTGGTAACCGGAGGTGAGTGCGACACGGCCATAGGTGGCCGGGTCGTTCTGCCACGGCGTCAGGCAGCCATAGCGTTCGCGCGCGATCCTCGCCGCCTGCGGATCGACCCGGTCGAGATATTGCAAAACCGCCGCGATCGACCCGCCCATATTGTAGATGTCGAGGCCATAGAACCCGGCCCGCCGGGAGGATATCCTGATCCGCTCATTATGCTCTCGCATCCAGTCGACGAACGCAGCGACGTCGGTGTTGCGCCACATCCAGGTGGGAAAGCGCTGGAACGGCGGATCGGCGCCCGGCCGTGGTGGCCGGTGGCGGACGTAGCGGTCGATCGCCGCGGCATCGGGCCAGTCGGCCTCGACCGCGACGATGGTGAAGCCATGCTTCTCGATCAGCCTGCGAGTGATCGCGGCGCGCGCACGGTAGAACTCCGACGTACCGTGACTGGCTTCGCCGAGCAAGACGACGCGGCGGTCGGCAAACCGGTCGAACAGCCCACCGAAGGCCGGATCGTCGAAATCCGGAAGCGGTTCGGCTGCGGCCGCTATCATCTGTGGCAGGCTGCTCCTGCGCTGATGCCGGTGCGGAAGATCGGCCGCTATTTGGCTGTCGCTGCCTGGCTCGCCCCAGCCTTGCTCGCCGATCAGCGGAACAAACCGCACGCCGCCGAAATCCTCCTCGGTGTAAGTTGCTGCGCCGGTCCGGGTGACCTTGAGCAGGCGCTGCGCGTCGAATTCGTCGCCGACCGGGATGATAAGCCGGCCGGCGACGTCGAGCTGTTCTTGCAGAGCGAGCGGTGCGCCGGGTCCAGCGGCGGCAACCAGGATCGCATCGAAGGGCGCCGCTTCGGGCCAGCCCTTGGTGCCGTCGCCAGTGCGGACTTCGATATTGTCGTAGCCAAGCTTTTTGAACCGTTGCCTTGCCGTTTCAGCCAACGCGGCGTGGCGCTCGATCGTGTAGACGCGTTCGACGACGCGGCTCATTACGGCAGCCGCATAGCCGGAGCCGGTGCCGACCTCGAGAACATGGTCACCAGCTCCGATCTCCGCCATTTCGATCATCAACGCAACGATAAAGGGCTGCGATATCGTCTGACCTTCGGCGATCGGCAGCGGCCCATCCTCATAAGCGAACTCTTCGAAGCCCGGATCGACGAAAGCCTCGCGCGGAACCTCCCGCATCGCCTGCAGGACATTGCGGTCGCGAATGCCACGGCGGCTTAGGTGGACGTCCACCATACGATCACGGGCATCGGAGAGATCGAGCATTTTTTGCTCCTTTTGCAGACCCCTCCGCCCCAATGAACCAAGCGTCCTCAAGGGCAACTAGGTTCATGTCCCGTACGTCCCTGGAATTGCGGTCCCGTGAATTCCTGGATTCCGTACGTCTCTCTAACCGTTGGCGAGCCTCGAGGTTCCCAAGTGACCGACCGGCTTTTGCTGGCGAGGGGCAGCGCCCGCCCAAACTTATTTCGAGGCAAATCCTTTCTCCGAGGCGACGCCACTCCAGATACCGACGGACGAGGGTATTCCGGAGGCATTTCCATGAACGACGAGGCCACCACCACTGCGCAGACAACCGGCCTTGACCAGATCGATCTGATGGACCGCTACTGGCGCGCCGCGAACTACATCTCGGTTGGCCAGATCTATCTGCTCGAGAATCCGCTCCTGCGCGAGCCTTTGCGGCCCGAGCACATCAAGCCACGGCTGCTCGGCCATTGGGGCACGACGCCCGGCCTCAATTTCATCTATGTGCATCTGAACCGGATCATCCGTGAACGTGGTCTCGATGTTCTGTTCATCTGCGGGCCGGGTCACGGCGGCCCGGCAATGGTCGCCAACACCTGGCTCGAGGGCACCTACAGCGAGATCTATCCCGAGGTCGGCGGGGACGAAGACGGCCTGCGAAAGCTGTTCCGGCAGTTCTCGTTTCCCGGCGGAGTGCCGAGCCACGCGGCTCCGGAGACGCCCGGCTCGATCCACGAAGGCGGAGAACTCGGCTATGCGCTGGTTCATGCCTTCGGCGCCGCCTTCGACAATCCGAACCTTGTCGTTGCCTGCGTCGTCGGCGACGGCGAAGCCGAGACCGGCCCGCTCGCCGCGGCCTGGCATTCCAACAAGTTCCTGAACCCGGCATCCGACGGTGCCGTCCTGCCGATCCTACATCTCAATGGCTACAAGATCGCCAGCCCGACGATCCTCGGCCGCATGGAAGACGAGGCGTTGCGCAGCCTGTTCCTCGGCTATGGCTACGAAACCTTCTTCGTGGAAGGCCATGAGCCTGCCCCGATGCATCGGGAGATGGCCCGCACGCTCGATACCGTGCTCGACCGGATCCACTCCATCCAGGAGCCTGCACGAGCCGCGGGCTGGAAGGGAGAGCGGCCGCTGTGGCCGATGATCGTGCTGCGCAGCCCCAAGGGCTGGACCGGGCCGAAAGAGGTCGACGGCAAGAAGGTCGAGGACTTCTGGCGTTCGCACCAGGTACCGGTGTCGAACGCACGCGGCGACGCGGCGCACCGACAGATCCTCGAAGACTGGATGCGCAGTTACGAGCCGGAAAAACTGTTCGATAAAGGCGGGCATCTCCTGGCGGAACTCGCGGCGCTGGCGCCTACGGGGTCAAGACGCATGGGCGCAATCCCCTACGCCAATGGCGGCCTGCTGAAACAAGACCTCGTGCTTCCCGATTGGAAAGGCCTGGCGCTCGACGTACCGCGTCCGGGCGGTACCGTCGGAGAGGCGACGCGAACCGTCGGAAGCTATCTTCGCGATGTGATCCGCTTGAACGCCGATGCCAGGAATTTCCGGCTGATGGGACCGGACGAGACGTCCTCCAACCGCCTCGACGACGTGTTCGAGGTTACGGACCGGGTCTGGATGGAGCGGATCGAGCCCTACGACGTCCATCTTTCCCGCGACGGCCGCGTCATGGAAGTGCTCAGCGAGCACCTTTGCCAAGGCTGGCTGGAGGGCTATCTGCTGACCGGCCGCCACGGCCTGTTCTCGTGCTACGAGGCGTTCGTCCACATTGTCGATTCCATGGTCAACCAGCACGCCAAATGGCTGAAGACCTCCGGCGAACTTGCCTGGCGCAAGCCGATCGCCTCGCTCAACTACCTGCTGACCTCGCATGTCTGGCGGCAGGATCACAACGGCTTCAGCCATCAGGATCCGGGCTTTGCCGATTTCGTCGCCAACAAGAAGGCCGACACGGTAAGGCTCTATTTCCCGCCGGATGCCAACACGCTGCTGTGGATCACCGACCATTGCCTGAAAACCTACAACCGCATCAACGTCATCGTCGCCGGCAAGCAGCCGGCGCCGCAATGGCTGTCCGCCGAAGACGCGGAAGCGCACTGCAGGGTCGGCGCGGGCATCTGGGAATGGGCCGGGACGGTTGCCAAGGGCGAAGATCCGGATGTGGTCCTGGCTTGCGCCGGCGACGTGCCGACGCTGGAGACGCTTGCCGCAGCCGACATCCTGCGCTCGGGCATTCCGGACCTGAAGATCCGCGTCGTCAATGTCGTCGACCTGATGATTTTGCAGTCGAATTCCGAGCATCCGCATGGTTTTGCCGACGACAGATTCGACGCACTGTTCACCAGGGCCAAGCCGGTCATCTTCGCCTATCACGGCTACCCCTATCTCATTCACCGTCTGACCTACCGGCGCGCCAACCACGACAACATGCATGTGCATGGCTTTCGCGAGGAAGGCACGACGACGACGCCGTTCGATATGGTCGTGCTCAACCAGCTCGACCGCTATCATCTGGCGCTCGCAGCGATCGCGCGCGTGCCGGGGCTAGCCCAGCGGGCGAAGGATCTAGCCGCGGCGCTGCATGGGAAATTGGCTGAGCACACGGCCTATGTCCGCGAACATGGCGAGGACCTGCCCGAGATCCAGAATTGGTCTTGGCCGCAGGACGGCGCGACGAGGGCCGGCGATTGATGCGACGATCGATCCTTGCGTTGAATGCCGGCTCGTCGAGCATCAAGTTCAGACTTTACGACCTTTCGGCGTCCACCGAGCTGGATCTTGCCTCGCGCGGTTCGCTGGATCTGGGCGATGCGCCAAGGCTGACCGCGAAAGCCGCCGATGGCGAGCTGCAGTGCGATCGGCCACTTGCCGCAGATGCATCACGCGACATAGGCCCCGATATAGGCATCGGCCAGATGCTGCAATGGATCGAGAACGAACTTGGCGGACGGAAACTGATCGCCGCCGGCCATCGCATCGTCCATGGCGGACGCGAGTTCGTCGACCCTGTCCGCCTGACGCCGACAATTATCGAGGCGCTCGACAGGCTGACCCCGCTTGCGCCACTGCACCAGCCGCGCAGTCTCGCACCAATCCGGGCGCTTGCCGCGCTGCGGCCGGACCTGCCGCAGGTCGGATGTTTCGACACGGCCTTCCATCGGACCATCGAGCCTCTGGTCAGCCGTTTCGCGCTGCCGCGCCACTATGAGGCAGACGGCATCCACCGCTACGGCTTTCACGGGCTTTCCTACGAATATGTCGCCGGCCGGCTCAAGCAGATATCGCCCGATCTGGCGGCAAAAAGAACCATCGTCGCCCATCTCGGCAATGGGGCGAGCCTGTGCGCCATGCGCGAAGGCAAAAGCGTCGATACGACGATGGGCTTTTCGGCGCTTGACGGCTTGGTCATGGGCACACGCTGCGGCGCCATCGATCCGGGCGTGCTTTTGTACCTGTTGTTGGAAAGAGGCGTTTCGGGAGAGGCGCTGCAAGACATGCTCTACGAGGAATCCGGCCTGCTCGGCGTGTCCGGCATTTCCGGCGACATGCGCACGCTGGAGGCCAGCGACGACCGCCGGGCTCGCGAAGCGGTGGAGCTTTTCGCCTTCCGCGCCGCCAGGGAAGTTGCCGCCCTCGCCAACACGCTGGGCGGGCTGGAATGCCTGGTGTTCACCGGCGGCATCGGCGAGCACTCTGCCCCGGCCCGCAAAGCGATTTGCGGCAGGCTTGACTGGCTCGGCGTGGCGATCGACAAGACGGCCAACAGCTCCCATGCCGCGCTCATCAGCCGGGCGGACAGCAAGGTCGAAGTCCGCGTCGTCGCGACCGACGAAGAAGGGGTCATCGCCCACCATACGCGCAAGGTAATGGAGGAGCCCGGCTGATGCGGATGGCCTTGCTCGACCGGCTACGTCGCGAGGGCGGCCGATCTGTTGAACACAATGGTCACCCGCGTTCCGTTGCCAGGGGTCGAATCCACCTCGAACCGCGCTTTGGCATTTTCGGTCAGCGATTGAGCGATCAGCGCTCCGAGCTTGCCGGGTCTCGGCCAGGTCTCGCCTTCGGGCAGGCCGATGCCATCATCGCCGACTACGATGCGAAAACCGTCGCCATCGACGACGCTGCGCAGCGTGATCGTGCCGCCTTCGCGACCCAGAAAGGCGTGCTTCAGCGCGTTCGTCAAAAGCTCATTGAGGTCACTCGCCAACTGCGAAGTCCCGGCGCGGCCACGCATGGCGGAGAGCCGAGATGATGGTTGGGAAGCGCCTGAAGGCTCAGCTCGAATGGCTCTGCTCGACCAGATGGTATTTATACCGGTCGCGAATATGCGTGTTGAAGAACCGGCCCTTCGACGAGGCTTTGCGGAATGCCGCGTGGACCTGCGGCGGCACGTCCTCGTAGTCATAGCGGTTTCCGCTCGGGACGAACCATACGGAGAGGACCCTCGTCACCGGCTGGTAATCGATGCTTCTGATGGCAGTTGAAGGCATCTCGACAGGTCCAATGCTCGGCAGTGCTCCAATCCAGGCAATCGTGTGAATAACCCTGCACGGGGAGCGAGGTTCCTTCCTGCCGAAGCAGCCTTGCCGCTGCGGGCCGGCTTCACCAAATACGGTTGATGCCACCGCTCAAGACATCGGCTGCAGCCCGCCAGGGCGATCTCTTTGCCGCCACCGACGACCTGCCGGAAGGATTTCACTACCAGCCTGAACTGATCACGCCGGACGAAGAAGCAGCGTTGGCAAGCCAGCTCGCAACCCTGCCTTTTCAGGCCTTCGACTTTCACGGCCATCTGGCAAACCGTCGGGTGGTCGGCTTCGGGCTGCGTTACGACTACGATCGGCTCGAAGTCGTCGAGGCACCGCCGATACCCGGCTTTCTGCTGCCGCTCAGGGGAAAGGTTGCAGCCTTTGCCCGCCTGCCGGCCGAAACCTTCGTGCAGGTGCTGATCAACGAGTACCGGCCGGGCGCCGGTATCGGCTGGCACCGCGACAAGCCTCATTTCGAGGCGGTCGCCGGCGTTTCGCTGCTGGCCGCCTGCAGCTTTCGCCTGCGCCGGAAAAACGGCACGCGATGGGATCGCAAGACGGTCACCGTCGAGCCAAGATCGGCCTATCTGATGACGGGTGCTGCGCGCAACGAATGGGAGCACAGCATTCCGCCGGTTGCCGCGCGCCGCTATTCGATCACGTTGCGCACGCTGCGGCCGTAACGCGCTTAGAGCAGAGCGGTGAGGAAGCCCGAGCGCTGCCCTTAAGAACTGGGCTGAAACAAATTCATCCGTCGCCATGCCGACCGGCCAAATCCGCCAGCATGGCGCGCTGGCCCTTCAGGATCTTGAGGTTGGCTTCAGGCAGGGAGAACCAGCCCGCTCTGTCGACTTCGGGAAATTCCTTCATCGAGCCGGACCTTGGCGGCCATTCCATGACGAAGGTGTTGCTGCTGATGGCGTCGCTGTCGAAGTCCGCTTCGACGCACCATGCGATGACGAGCTTGCCACCCGGCTGCCGGTAGCTGCCAAGGTGTCGGAAAACTCCATCGATGGCGACGCCGAGTTCCTCTTCGGCCTCGCGTTTTGCCGCCGCCAGCTCGTCCTCGTTCTCGTCGACCAAGCCCTTCGGGATCGACCATGCGCCGTCGTCCTTCTTCGCCCAGAATGGGCCGCCCGGATGCACCAGCAACACCTGAAGTGAACCTCTGCTTTGGCGATAAATGAGCAACCCTGCGCTGCGTTTGGCCATTCCGCTATTCCCCTGACGAAAATGAAACGAACGTTCTCGTCCGGGCCAGCGTATGGAGCAGCCTGCCACGGCGGAACGATTTCCGCTCGCAGCCGTTCCGTCCGTTCGGCAAATGAGTGATTGACATGGCGACGCCGCGAGCTGCCTGGAAGGGCTTTATGAAAGTCGGATCGGTTTCCTGTGGCGTCAAGATCATCGGCGCCGTCAGCGAGGCCGAGAAAGTGCATTTCAGGATCCTGAACCGCAAGGACGGTCTCCCGGTCAAGAGCGCTTATATCGACGAGGAGACCGGCGACACGGTGGAGGCTGCCGAGCAGGTAAAGGGCTACGAGGTCGAAAAGGGCGAATTCATCCGCATAGAGCCGGACGAAATTAAGAAACTTAAGATGGTATCGCAGCATACACTCGAGATCGGCGAGTTTGTGCCCACCGCCGAAATCGATGCACGCTACCTCGAAAAGCCCTATTATCTGGTCCCGGCCGATGTGCCCTCCACGGAGGCTTTCGCGGTGATCCGGGACGCCATGGCCAGGAAGAAAGTGGCAGCCCGCTCCTGCGTCGTGCTGTACCAGCGTGGCCGAGAGGTGCTGATCCAGCCGCTGGGCAAGGGCATGGTGATGACTGAATTACGCAACCACAATGAAGTGGTCGAGGCGGACGCGGTGTTCGAAGGGCTGAAGGCTCGCAAGGTCGATCCCGAGATGCTGGAAATCGCGCAATTGCTGATCGACAAGAAGCCGGCCAAATTCGACCCGTCGAAGTTCGAAGACACTTATGAACAGGCGCTGGTTGCGATGATCGAAGCCAAGCGCAAGGGCAAGAAACCGCCCAAGCCGGCACCCCAGCCGAGGACGAACGTCGTCAATCTCGCCGATGTTCTTCGCAAGAGCCTGGCGCAAGAGGGCGGCAAGGCTCCGAACAAAAGTCCGAGAGCGGCGGCGAAACGCAAATCGGCCTAAATGTCCGAAAGCAGATCGAACGGAACCGAAAACACTCGCGCGCATTTAGATGACGTAGCAATCCGTCGGCAAGCTAAGCGGAGCGGGGGACTGGTGGACGTCGTTGAACTAAGGACTGGTGGAATCCCGCAAGTTTCTTCCGCCGATCTGATGCAGGCGTTGCCTGTCGCCGTCTACACCACCGACAAACAAGGCTATATCACCTTCTTCAACGAAGCCGCTGCCGATCTCTGGGGATATCGTCCAGTTATCGGCCAGGACCGCTGGTGCGGATCATGGAAGCTTCGCCACACAGACGGGCGGCCGATGGCGCATGACGAATGTCCGATGGCCGTTGCCTTGCTGGAGGAGCGGGAGGTTCGTGGGGGCCGGGCGATCGCCGAGCGGCCGGACGGCCAGTTCATCCCGTTCAGCGCGCACCCGGTCCTGCTTCGCGATGCGCGCGGTGAGGTCGTCGGCGCCATCAACACCCTGCTCGACCTGCGCACCCAGGCGCTGGCTGACGACGCCGGCATAAGGCTCGCTGCCATCGTCGAATCCTCGATGGACGCCATCGTGTCGAAAGATCTGAATGGCATTATCACCAGCTGGAACGACGCGGCACAACGCCTGTTCGGCTATACGCCCGCCGAGGCGATCGGGCGCCCGGTGACGATCCTCATCCCGCCCGACCACCTGGATGAGGAAGCCATGATTATCAGCCGCATTCGCGCCGGCGAACGGATTCCTTCATACGAGACAATCCGGCAGCGCAAGGACGGCACCCTGGTTCCGGTTTCGCTCACCATCTCGCCGATACGCGACGGCATCGGGCGTATCATCGGCGCCTCCAAGATCGCGCGTGACATCAGCCCGCACAAGGAGAGCGAACGGCGTATCCGCACCCTCATGCGCGAAGTCAACCATCGCGTCAAAAACCAGTATTCGGTGATCGTCTCGATGATCCGCGAGACCAGCAAGCTGGCGGGTACGCCAGAGGCTTTCCTTTCCCAGGTCCGGGAACGTATCATGGCACTTTCGGAATCACACGATCTGCTGGTCGATGCCGAATGGCGTGGCGCGACTATCGGCGAATTAATCCATGCCCAGACCAAGGCCTTCGCGACACAGGCCAGGCTGTCGATGAGCGGGCCGATGATCATGCTACAGCCGAACGCGGTGCAATATCTCGGCATTGCCTTTCACGAGCTGGCCACCAATTCGGTAAAGCACGGAGCGCTGTCGCGCCTTGACGGACGGGTCGAGGTCGAATGGATCGTGACGCCAGCCGCCGATGGCAGCGATGGCTTCCGCCTTGTCTGGCGGGAACTGGACGGACCATTGGTCGATGAAAACACGCGACGCGGTTTCGGAACGGTCGTGCTCAAACGCGTCACGCCGCAGGCGCTCAGCGGCACCGGCCGCCTGGAATTCGCCAGGCACGGCATCACTTGGACTCTGGAAGCGCCGCTGCGCTTCGTTCAGATGTCGATGGCTGGCATCGCGGCTGATTGAAGGCCGCTACCTAGGCCGCGGCCTGGCGGCCGTGTGGCAACGCAATCCCTTTGGCAGCAATCAGGAGGAGCAGCGATGAGTTGGCTGAGCACCTGGCGGAACCAGTACGGGTCGGTCGTCGAACTGACCAGCGAAGAGGGCGGACGGATTAGCGGAACCTTCAGGACGGCACTGGAGGACAGCGCCTTCTTCGGCATGACGGTGCCGCTGTTCGGTGCCTGCCATGGAGACGTGATCGGATTCACCTGCGCGGCCGAAGGGCGGGTCGGAGCCGCGGCGGTGAGCTATACCGCATCCTCAGGGATGGGAAGCTGGAGATGCTGTGGCACACCGTTGCGGATGCCGCTTTGTCGGCTGAAAAGGAAGGTGCCCCGGCCCGAGCCAGGCAACTCCCCGCCTGGCGCGCTTTTGGAACCAGCCTCGACAGTTTTGAACGCGTCTCCTGACTGTCGCGGGCATTCAGCTCGCTCGTGAGGCAGCAGGAGTCCCGCAGTGCACAGGAACTCGCACTGACGATGGCGCGTTGGTGCGCCAGGACATGCGCTGTTCGTACGGGGTCGACCCAATGAGCGTGCTTTATCGCGCAGCGAAAATCGCCGAACAGGCTCATGCCGGGCAGACGGACAAGACAGGGCGGCCTTATATCGAACATTGCCGCCGGGTCGTCGATGCCGTCGAAACGCTCGACCAGAAAGCCATCGCCTACCTTCACGACGTCATCGAAAAAGGCGACGGCTGGAACCGCGACCGGCTTGAGGCGGCCGGGTTCGGGCCGTCCATCGTGTCTGCCGTCGATGCCATGACGCGGCTGCCGAACGAGGACGATGCCGCTTTCGTTCGCAGGGCCGCGGCCAACCCGTTGGCGTTGCCTGTCAAGCGCGCCGATCTTGCCGACAATCTATGGCAGGCACGGCAGATCGGGGCCTCGACAGCGAAATACGAAGACGGCTTGCGCATCCTCAGAGAAGAGTTTGCGAGCTGACGGAAAGCTGGCGCCTGTCGCCGATATGGGTTTACTCGGTGACGTGCGGCGTATGCCGCTTGTCCTCTGCGGGATCGGCCTCGATCCGCGCCCTCCCGGGATCGAACGCGCCGTGGCGGGCGATCGCCAATGCCGGGGTGTCGGGCGTCTCGTAGGCCCACATGAAGTCTTCTGCCGACGAACCGACCGCATGAACACGCCAATAGCTTGCCGTGCCCTTCAGCGGGCTGTGGCTCGTTGTGTTCGTCTTCTCCAGAAGGTCGAAATAGATGTCCTCGAAGGGTATGTAGAAGACAGGATCATGACCGTCTTCGTAGAGCAGCTTTGCCCGCTGACTCGACGCAATAATGGCATCGGAGAACCGAACGGTCACGGTTCCATCGAACGGGACAATGCTGAGCGGGCCTGGCCGGGGGGCGGAATTTGCGGCTAAGGGCTGCATTCGACTTCTCCGTTGACTGCGCTGCCCTCCTGAAACGTGTTGTTGCCCGTCACGGTTCCAGACCGCGGGCGTGCCGAGGCCGGCGGTGGAACGGTTTTGCAAGGTCGTCGTTGTTTCAGACCTCCGCACGCGCCATAATCGCGATGGCCGCCACTCACCGACTCAACAGCAAATGGATCACATGCTGGATCGATCGCCTACCCTTCCAAGGTCGCTTGGCGCTGCGCTGCGAAGGGAAGTGCCGCGGTTTACGGCACCCGGCAATGAAATTTCGTGCACCACGGTCGCATCCTACAATGTGCATAAATGCGTCGGCACAGACGGTAGGTTCGATCCGGAGCGGGTCGCAGCCGTGGTCAAGGAACTCGACGCCGATATCATTGCTTTGCAGGAGGCCGACGAAAGAACCGGAAGCAGGCAGGGTTTGCTCGATCTCGCAGCGCTCGAGCGGGACAGCGACCTCGTCCCCACACATGTCCCGGAAAACCGCCGCAGCCATGGCTGGCACGGAAATCTGATCCTGGCACGCCGCGGCGTGGTCGAAAGCGTGAACCAGATCCGGCTGCCCGGCCTCGAGCCGCGCGGTGCGGTCATCGCGGATCTGGAGCTGAAGGGCGTCTCCCTCAGGATCATTGCCGCACATTTTGGCTTGCTGCGGCGGTCGCGCTCGCAGCAGGCGAACGCGCTGGTCGAAGCCACGCACCCGGTTCTGCGGCCAACAATCCTGCTTGGCGACCTCAACGAATGGCGCGTCCGCAACAGGTCTTCGCTGCTGGCCCTGCTGCCGCATTTCGGTCCGATCGATGCGGTTCTGCCGAGCTTTCCGTCGCGCTTTCCACTGTTTGCGCTCGACCGCATCTTGGCCAGGCCGCCGCACCTGATTTCCAGCATCGAGGTGCACAAGACGCCGCTGGCGCAACGGGCTTCCGATCATCTGCCGATCAAGGCCCGGCTGAACCTGGACGCGATACGGCAGCCGCGACTGCAACCAGAATGAACCTGAAGGGTTGTTAGTCAGATTTCAGACCGTTTGCTTCGCTGATGTTTGCCGGTGCACTTCATGGATACAGCCATTTCGCGGTTTGCCCGGGACAAGATCGCGGCCGGCAATAGCGGGCTGCTGCTGATCGCCGACAATTATGACGCGTTTGCCGCGCGAATCCTTGCCACGCGCAGTGCCACAAGCAGCCTCGACCTGATGTACTATCTCTGGCACGACGACCATAGCGGCCGGCTGCTGATGCAGGAGGTCGTCAAGGCGGCGGAGCGCGGTGTCCGCGTCCGCATACTGCTGGACGATATAAATCCGCGCAACAGCGACGCCGCTTACCTGGCGCTCAACAGCTACAAGAACATCGAGCTGAGGCTGTTCAACCCGAGCGGCATGAGGAACGGCAGCATCTTTCGCTCGCTGGAGATGGTCGCCCGGCTGTTTGCGATGACCCGCCGCATGCACAACAAGGCCTGGATCGCCGATGAGGGCTTGGCCATCGTCGGCGGAAGAAATATCGGCGATGCCTATTTCGACGCTGCGGAGACGAATTTCCGCGATCTCGACCTGTTGCTTCTCGGTCCTGCCGTAGGGCAGACGATGCAGATCTTCGAGGCGTTCTGGAATTGCGAGGCGGCAAAGCCGATCCAGCTGCTCAACCCGGCTGCGGCGGGCTCGCGCGCAGATTTCCTCGACAATTTCGATGCGACCGCGGACGGCCAGCTTTTGAACAGCTTCCGTGCCTGGCGCACGATCACGGAGTTCATTGTAGCGCACAGCGACGTCTGCTGGACGAAAGGCGTTCGCGTCATTTCCGATCCGCCCGAAAAGGTGCGCGGCAAAAGGCGCAGGAACTGGCTGACCAAGGAGCTGCTTCCCGCTATCGCGGCGACCAGGCAGCGCCTCGAAATTGTCTCGCCCTATTTCATTCCCAGCCGCACCGGGTTGGCCATCCTGTCGAAGCTGGTGGACCGTGGCGCCGAGGTTGCAATACTGACCAACTCGCTCGCCGCGACGGACGTCGCCGCCGTGCACGGCGCCTATGCCAAATACCGCCGCAAGCTGCTTAAAAAAAGTATCCAGCTTTTCGAATTGCAGCCATTCGACCGCCAGGCCAACATCTCCGTTTTCGGCTCAAAGGGAGCCAGCCTCCACACCAAGGCCTTCACGGTCGACGATACGCTGGGGTTTGTCGGTTCCTTCAATTTCGATCCGCGTTCGGTGTCGTTGAATGCGGAAATGGGCGTGCTTTTCCACGATACCAATCTGGTGATGGAATTGCGCCGGCGGTTCGAGCACGAAAAGTCACCGCAGACGAGCTACCAGTTGGTCCTGGATAAAGGCGCCTTGCGGTGGCTCGGCATGGCGGATGGCGAGATGCGGCAATATTCGCGTGAACCCGAGGCCAGTCTCTATCGGCGCATCGTTGCAGCGCTGGTTGGATGCCTGCCGATCGAATCGCAATTGTAGAGGCAACGGATTTGTCGGAACGCAACTCTTTGTCGGAAGGGAACTCTTTGTCGGAACGGAACTCCGGGATCACGAGTTGTAACCCGTGTCCGGAGCATGCCGATGAAGACCACGATATACAGTTTTCTTGCTGAGCTCTTGCCGTTCTGGATGGCGCACAAACGCAAAATGCGCGCCGACCGCGCCGCTGAGTGGCCGACACGACCGGCTGCTGCGGATGACGATGTTCGGCCGTCAGGCGATCCTAGTCGAGTAACACCGGCGCGGCGGCGCAACACGTCCTAAGGGCGGGATGCCTTCAAATTAGATCCCGCTCCAACTGTCTGGCTAGCCGCATTTCTGCGATGCCAAGTGATCCCATTTGGCTGCAGAAGCTCTAGCCCCTAGGCGATCACGCTATCGTCAAGTGTCATAATTCGAAATCCGGCGCTACCAAGCATCCATTTTGCAGAACGTACGTTAATGTGCACTACAGGTTGCCGCTATAGGTGAGCGCGATGAGTGCTAGTGCGATAGAATTCTTGCAGGACTGGATCCACGAAAACGTTCATCTACCGCCGCCTCCGATCAAGCTTGAAAAAGAGGCGGAACTCCTCGCAAGGGAATGCAAGGAAGAGGCGGCAGACGCCGGCGTCCCCATAGAAGACATCGAGGAAGAGGTTGGCGACCTCAAGGATCTGCTCGTCGCCAAGCTTGAAGACGCAGCCGAGGACGAGGCCAGGCAACTCAATGGCAAGGGGCGCGAAATGAATAGGACGGATGGAGCCAACGGGCCGGCGACCCTGCAGAACAATCTGTGACTCAGGGCGGGCCGAACGAATGCGCCGCTGAGGGAGCCGCAATCTCCTAGGCTTTTCAGCGGGTCCGTACTGCAGCCGGTGCCGTGGGTCAGACTTCGCACGATCCGCCGGGGCTGAAGGAATGACGTGGTCGCATAAACCTTTTCGCTGGACACGCGTTGTTGGGTTTCAAGCCAGGGAGATGACCATGCAGATGAAATCGGAAATCGCCGGCGAGGCCGCCAAGCAGCGGCACATCCAGCGCCGTATCGACGAGAAGGACAAGTCCAAGTCCAATGGCAAGCAAAAAGGCGCCATGCAGGCCGGTGCCCGCAAATATCCCGAGCCGCCCTTCCCCGAGCAGCACCAGCCGAAGCCGGGGCATGAATGGGCGATCGAGCCGGCGCCGCTTTACGATGCGCCATTTTATATCGGATCGAAAAAGCTCGACGGCAAAGTGGCCGTCATTACCGGCGGCGATTCAGGCATCGGCCGTGCGGTGGCCGTGCTCTATGCGCGTGAAGGCGCCGATGTGGCGATCATCTATCTCTCAGAGGATAGGGACGCCAAAGATACCAAAAGGGCCGTCGAAGCGGAAGGCCGGCGCTGCATCCTGATCAAGGCCGATGTCAGCGAACGCGACCACTGCCACAACGCGGTGGCTGAGATCGTGCAGGAGTTTGGGCGCATCGACGTGCTGGTCAACAATGCCGCTTTCCAGATCCACTCCAGCGATTTCAGCCAGCTGACCGAGGAGCATTTCGACACGACGCTGAAGACCAACCTCTACGGCTATTTCCACATGGCGCAGGAGGCCGTGCCGCACATGAAACCCGGTTCGGCGATCATCAATACCGGTTCAGTGACCGGCATCGAGGGCTCGAAGCAACTGGTCGATTACTCCATGACTAAGGGCGGCATTCATGCTTTCACCCGCGCGCTCTCGGGCAACCTCGTCGAGAAGGGCATACGGGTCAACGCCGTGGCGCCTGGCCCGGTATGGACGCCGCTCAACCCTTCGGACAAGGAAGCCAGCGATGTTTCGAAATTTGGCGCTGACACGCCGATGAAACGGCCGGCCCAGCCGGAGGAGATCGCGCCAGCCTACGTGTTCCTGGCCTCGCCGCACTGCTCGAGCTATATCACGGGCGAGATATTACCGATCGTCGGCGGCTACTGACGACATGTATTTCATAGCCCTGGCCACTGACTATGACGGCACGCTGGCGCATGAAGGGGTCGTTGCCGAGAAGACTCTTGCGGCGCTCGAGCGCTTCAAGAAGAGCGGCCGCAAGCTCATTCTCGTTACCGGGCGCGAGCTGCCCGACCTGAAGCGTGTCTTTCCCGAAATCGCGATCTTCGACAAAGTCGTCGCGGAAAACGGCGCGTTGATCTACACGCCGGCCAGCGAGGAGGAGCGGGCGATATCTCCGCCGCCCGCCCCCGAGTTCATCGCCAAACTCAGGAAACGCGGTGTCAAACCGCTTTCGGTCGGCCGCTCGATCGTCGCAACCTGGGAACCGCATCAGGCTACCGCACTCGAGGTCATCAAGAAATTGGGGCTGGAGCTGGAAATCATCTTCAACAAGGGCGCGGTTATGATCCTGCCCAGCGGCATCAACAAAGCGACCGGGCTGACAGCCGCGCTTCAGGACCTCAGATTGTCGCCGCACAACGTTGTCGGTGTCGGCGACGCCGAAAACGACCACGCCTTCCTGCGCGCCTGCGGCCTCAGCATCGCCGTCGACAATGCACTGGCGGCGGTCAAGGATACAGCGGATCTCGTGACACGCGGCGCGCGCGGAAAGGGCGTCGAGGAGCTGATCGACAAACTTGTCGAGCGCGATCGCGAGCTTGTTCCGAGCCGCGACGGCATTCTGCTTGGCTCGGATGACGGCAAGGAGGTGCATCTGTCGCCAACCGATACGGTGCTGATCGCCGGCAGTTCGGGTATCGGCAAATCGACCTTGGCGACCGCACTGACGGAGCGCTTCGTCGAGAGAAAGTTCCAGTTCTGCATCTTCGATCCGGAAGGCGACTATGACGGCCTCGAAGGCGCCGTCCGGCTGGGCGACGGCTCGAATGCGCCGACGAAGACGGAGCTGCTCGATCTCCTGGAGAAGCCGGACAACAACCTGGTCGTCAACGGCCTGGCGCTGCGCGTCAATGAGCGGCCGGACTTCTTTGCCGACCTGCTGCCGGGGCTTGGCAGCGTTCGCTTTCGCACGGCACGACCACACTGGCTGATCATCGACGAAGCGCATCACCTCTTGCCGAAGCGGCGCGACGACACGCCAATGGTGCTGGCCATGGAATTGCCGGGCACGATCCTGATCACGGTTCATCCGGACGCGATCTCAACCGAGGCATTGCGGCTGGTCACCGCCGTCATCGCACTCGGCCCCAAGGCGAAAAAGGTCATCAAGACGTTCTGTCGCGAGACCGGCACCGAACCGCCAAAGGACAAGGACCTGAACTCTCCAAAAGACGAGCGCGTGCTGTTCTGGCGGCCGCAGGCGCGCAAGAAACCCGCGATGGTCGAGCCGATCGAGCCGCGGCAGTCGCTCAAGCGCCACAGCCGCAAATATGCCGAGGGCCAGCTCGACGAGAAGGGCAGCTTCTACTTCCGCGGCCCCGACAATGCGATGAACCTCCGCGCCCATAATCTGATGATTTTCGCCCAGATCGCCGAGGGCATCGACGACAAGACATGGGAACATCATTTGCGCGCCGGCGACTATTCCGAATGGTTTCGCCACCAGATCAGGGACAAGGAACTGGCGCGCGAAACCGCCGAAGCGGAGAAAGACGGCACACTTTCGGCGCATGAGAGCCGCAACCACATCCTGGACGCGGTGCGCCGCCGCTATACCGCGCCCGCGACCGCGCCGAAGGAATAGATGCAAACGGCGCCCAGCCGGTCCCAAGCCGGCTGGGTTCACCTCGTGGTCGATCTCCGTCCCGAGCCGGCAGAAGACTGAGTCCCAGCCGGTTCCAATCGTCGATGGTCCATCGTGGAACCTCATCCGCCAAACGAGATTGTCTTCTATCGGGCGCCAGATCCATTCAATGCTGAATAATTGCCCGGAAGGAGACGATGGATGAGCAACGACCGGGACAAGAATGGTCCTGTCTTTTCGGCGGAGCAGGCGCGGCAGGGCGAGATCATCCTGCGGACGCGAGCGCGCCGGATCATTTTCATCGCCGGCCTGGTGGGTCTCGTCTTGCTGGCATTGCTGGTGTGGTGGATTTGAATTCCTGACGGCTGGAGCGAAATCATGAAATCACAGCTTGTTGCCGAAAGCGCCGGACAGAGAACGTTCGTCGTTGTGCTTGATCCCGGCGAAGAGGCGTTTGCGCAGCTGACGTCGTTTGCGGTCGACCGTGGCGTCGGCAGTGCGTCGCTGACCGCGCTCGGCGCTTTCGAAAGGGCAACCGTCGGCTGGTTCGACCCTGGAGAAAGGACCTACCGGAAAATCCCCGTCCAGGAACAGTGCGAAGTGCTGAGCGCGATCGGCGATGTTGCCATCGGCGACGACGGCAGGCCCAGCTTGCACGTCCACGCAGTCCTTGGATTGAGTGATGGCACCACGAGGGGCGGTCATCTGCTGGACGGCATCGTGCGGCCGACGCTCGAGGTCACATTGGTGGAGACGCCTGGCCATCTGCGCCGCAGGCACCGCCCCGAACTCGGTGTCGCCTTGATCGAGCTGGAGGCTTGATCCCGACCCGATCACTTCGTTGATTTGACTGCGGCTGTCTCGGGGGCGCCTTCCCAACCGAAGACGCTACGGCCGCCGAGCAGATGCGATTGCTCGAACTCCCCGGCGACGATTTCCTTCAGGCTTGGACCGGTGACATAGCGCTCGACCTGCCGCGACTGGTCGTCCAGCCGCCGCAACGCACCGATCTCTTCCTCACGGCCGAGCCTGGCCTTCTGGACAGCCGACTTCAGCACGCCGATCGTCTCGTCATAGACCTTCAGCGGCACGGGGAACGGGTGCCTGTCCTTGCCGCCATGCGCCAGCGAGAAACGCCCTGGATCGGAAAAACGGCACGGCGCGCCATGCATGACTTCGGCGACCAGCGCCAGCGCCCGCACCGTGCGCGCGCCGACATTGGGCACCAGGAGAAGCCCGGCGAAATCTGTCGGGCCGCGCTCGGCCGCCGCCGCGATGTTGCCGTGCAGGCGGCGCATGACGACATCGCTTTCACGTACATCGTGGTGCGCCGGCATCACCAGATGCGGCAGCAGCTTCTGTGCCGGCTCCGGCGCTGGCGCCGAACCCCGCTCCAAAGCGGCAAGCTCCCTCACGATGCGATCCGGTCCAAGGTCGTGCAGAAGGTCCAGTTGTCCCTGGCGCGACGCTTCGGCGCGGCGGTCGGTCAGGTTGACGATCTCGCCCTGGTTGGCGCCCTCGATGGCAGCATGCGGCTGGTCGACAAAGCTCTTCAGGCCCTCGGACAGCCAGTGATAGCGGCGCGCCACCTTGCTGTCGCCGTTCATGCCTTGCTGCACCACCACCCACTTGCCGTCATCGGTGACGATAAAGCCGTGCAGATAGAGATCGAAACCGTCCTGGACCGCGGCGCTGTCCACCTTGGCGACAAGCCGGCTGGCAGTCGCCAGGCCTTCCCCGTCGAGGCCGACACGTTCGCCGATCAAGGCAAGCTCGTGCGGGGTCTTGCGCGAATGCGCGCCGCGGCCGCCGCAAACGTGAATGCCGAGCTCGCCGGAAAGCGGCGACAGGCCGCGCTTCAACGCACCGACGACGCTGGTGGTGATGCCGGAAGAGTGCCAGTCCATCCCCATCACGGCGCCAAAGGACTGGAACCAGAACGGATGCGCCAGCCGGCGCAGCAATTCATCGCGGCCGTAATGGTGGATGATCGCCTCGCACATGACCGCGCCAAGCCGCGTCATGCGGTCGCCGAGCCATTTCGGCACGCGTCCGCCGTGAAGTGGAAGATCAGCACTTCCCGATCGCTGTGCCACGCTCTTTTGCTTGCTCCTCGAGTCCTGCCTCCACAGATAGGTATCCAAAGCGCCGCGAAGAAGCGATGGCCTGATTCAGGCCGCGATCATTGCCAGCCGCTAGAGCAATTCCAGGAAAAGTGTGAAACGGTTTTCCGTCCGGGATTGCGCAGAAACAAAGAGATAGAGCGGTTCGGCGTTTCCGTGAAACGATGAGCCGCTTTAGCGGGCAGGCTCGCTGAGGAGATCAAACTTTTGGATCTCGCAATGCTCGCCCACCGATGCCAGCAGATCCACTGGCGGTGCGCCAGTGTCGGGCCGCCTCCAACTGATCTCGAACGAGAACACAGGGTCCTTGAGATCTGGGCGCCTCTCTATTGCGACGAGGCGTGCCTGGTAGCCAAGCGGCCCGATGAGCGCATCGAGCTCATGTCGAGCCGCGGCCTTCCACGTCAGTGCCAACTGGGCATGGTGTTCGCGCGACATTCGAAGGTCCACCCATTTCAGGACCAGCAAAGTGGCCAGCGTCAGCGCCGTGCCGGCCGCGCCCAAGCCGTATTGGCCACCACCGAAAGCCAATCCGATCGCCGTCATCACCCACAACGTGGCCGCCGTGGTGACCCCGCTGACAAGATTGCCGCGGCGAAGAATGGCGCCACCGCCGATAAAGCCGACGCCGGTCAACACGCCCAGCGGAAAGCGCAAGACGTCCATCGATGCAAACGAATCCGGGTGCTTGCCAACGGTCTCGAGCAGAATACTGGCCTGGATCATTGTGATGGCGGCAGCCAATCCGACCAGCACGGTGGTGCGTAGCCCCGCCGCGTGCCCGCGCGCCTCGCGGTTGAGGCCTATCAACAGGCCGGCGAGCGCGGTCAGAAGCAGTCGTGCCGCGATGTCCTGCCAGACCGGAACAACGAGGAGCATCGCGGTCACCCGTCAGGCCAAGCGCTGCTGGCCAGGAATAGCGCCAGGGTCAAAGCGAACAAGGGCAAGAGCGTCTTCATCGCAAATTCTTTTCGTCGATAAGCAACAAACGACGCGCTTGGATTTTGGTTGCGCCGCCGACGATTCACCCCGGCGATGGCAGCGGCGGAACAAAACCTTCGGCCTGTGGGTTGGTGGGTTCACGCCAACGAAGGATTTGCAGTCATGGTCCGCTTGCTGCTTGCCGGAGCCGTCGCTTATCTGGCCTATCGCATCACCAAGGAGATCGGTGGGTCCGACGAGGCCGATCCGCGGTCGCCTTCACCCGACCAAACCGGCCGCAAGGTGCCGAGGCGGGAAAGCGGGGCGCAGGGGAATGCCCGACGGCGGTAGCGAATGCCTCAGCGGCGGCGCGGACCAGCCATGACCGCATTTCCGTTGCCGCTCGACCTTCGTCCGATGGAAGCCAAAGCCGCCGATGCAATTCCTGGCGGTGACGGGCTTTGGCAGTACGAACCGAAATGGGACGGGTTTCGCTGCCTCGTGTTCAAGGGCGACGATGCCGTCGATCTGCGTGCAAAATCGGGCAAGCCTCTCGGTCGCTATTTTCCCGAACTGGTCGCGGTGCTGCGCTATGTGAACTCGCGACGGTTTGTTGCCGACGGCGAGATCGTCATCGAGGTCGACGGATCGTCCTCGTTCGAGGCCCTGCAAATGCGCCTTCATCCAGCCGAAAGCAGGATCCGCAAGTTGAGCCTGGAGACACCTGCCATGCTGGTCCTGTTCGACATGCTGGCCGAACCCGGCGGCAGGATCATCATCGAAGAGCCTCTCACCACCAGGAGGCAGGCGATTGAGGCCTTTGTCGCGTCGGCGGCACGGCCCGAACTGCACCTGTCCAAATATACGCACGACGCCGCCACCGCCGAGCGCTGGCTGCAGGGCGCCGGCCACGGCTCGACCGACGGTGTCGTTGCAAAACTGATCGCCGGGCCATACCGGCCCGGCGAGCGCGCCATGGTCAAGGTCAAGCGGCTGCGCACTGCGGATTGCGTGGTAGGCGGCTTTCGCTATCTCGCCGGCAGCAACGAAGTCGGATCCCTGCTGCTCGGGCTCTACAACAACGAAGGCAGGCTGGACCATGTCGGGTTCACCTCGACCATCGGCAAGGACGACAGGGCGGCGCTGACCAGACGGCTGGAAAAGCTGCGGGCCGAACCGGGTTTCACCGGCAAGGCGCCGGGCGGACCAAGCCGCTGGAGCACAGAGCGCAGCGGACAATGGGAACCGATAAAGCCTGAACTGGTGGTCGAGGTTCGTTTCGACCATGTGACAGGCGACCGGTTCCGGCACGGAACCAAGCTGTTGCGCTGGCGGCCGGACAAGCCGCCCCGGCAGTGTACGTTCGAGCAGATCGAGTAGGTCCGTCCCGAGGCTCCGCTTCAAGGCGCTCTTGGTGTCCCGTCCTGCCGCCGACCACGGAACCAATGCAGAATTCACTGGTTCGACGCACTAGCCGAGCCGCCGGCCAACCATGCCCCCGGGGCGCGGCCGTCAGGGTAATAAAGCGGGGTTTGTGAATTGGGCGTGGTTTGACAACCCATAAGCCCCCTTTGATAACCGCGCGGCGGGGCGGCCCCCG
>NZ_JAMYTU010000032.1:0-57742 GCF_040322615.1 Mesorhizobium sp. M0119 | reverse complement strand
TTTGTTATTCCTCCCTCGGCGGGCGGCGGGGACCTCCCCTACAAAAAAACGCCGTCCCCCCCCGCCGCCCGATGTGGTTTCTTTGGGCGGAATATGCCGCACTGCCGCCGGGCTGGCCGCCCGCCCCGCCGTCGAGCGACAGCGTCAGGTAGTGGAAAAGGCGCGCAACGTCCTGGTCCTCGGTGTCGACCCGATACCAGTTGTAAGCCGATTCGCCTTGCTTCAGCCCGCCTTGTTCCAGCCCGCCTTGTTCCAGAAAGTCGATCACCGCGGTGGTCTTGCCGTATCCACCAGGCGCAGCCAGCCAGCATGCACCGCTGTCGAGGGCCTGCGAAAGCAGCGCCACTACGCGCGGACGGCTGACAATTCCCACTGGCCGGGGTGCCGAGAGCTTTGCTATCTCGCGCGGCGCGTCCTGGGAGAATTTATCCATTCTTGGGACTCTGGCTGCGCAGTCGCCTCGCGAAACAGGGTGTCAGCTCGCCCGCGGGCTGGCAAGGGTCGCGGCTATCCCTTGTGTGACATGATATGCGTGACCCCGACGCTTACGTCCGCTGTGTGTCTTGCCGTCACTGCATTTATTCGCATTGCAATCGTCGCATAGCCCTTTTTTTCTTCTTCGGTCGCCTCGGACTTGAAGAGCCAGGGAAGGGGCTCGACCTGCTTGTCGTCGAAATTTGCCGGCAGGTTCGACGGCAACGCCTTTTTTCCCAAAGGCAGCACCAGGCCAAGGTCTCGAAATTCCTTCTCGAGGCTGGCGTGCAGATGAGCAAGGACCACATAGATCGCCAGCTTCGATCTGGTCTTTTCCGTATTGTTTTGATTGTATTCTTGAAGGACCTCATCGAACGATGGCGATGCATCGCTTTCGGCAGCGGTCGCTTGTGTTGCAACAGCGCCGACCAAGGCAGTCGCTGCCACCCCTGTAAGAGCTACAAAATCGCGTCTTGTAGTGCTGGTCATGGCGAACTCCCCTCGGTTTGAAGATGGCCAAGTCTGGCAAGGACGAGGCGCAGTGGCAATAGGCCGCATGAGCTACTGGTGTAGAGGGTCTTTACATCGCCGATGTGAACTCGCCCGGCGACGACAGTGCAACGCCGTCAGCTCACGATGCATTCGGTTGCTTCATCCGAGGAGAGCCATGGCAACCAAGGAGATGTCCTCGGGCATGGATCGCGCATGGGTTCGAAAAATTCCGCTGGTGGAGCTGAGGAGGATCGAACTCCTGACCTCGTCATTGCGAACGACGCGCTCTCCCAGCTGAGCTACAGCCCCGTCCAGCGGATGGGGCTTTTATCGGCCGCCGAGGTTTCCTGTCAAGGCTGCGCTTGCTGCCGAAATGCCGTTGGACCGTTCGTTCGGCTTCGCTATGCAGCGGAAGGCGGCTCTTGCCGCTTTCCCCTACAGTGGCTACATGTCGGCAACAATCGGAGACCGGCATGATCGCCCTCATTCAGACCATTGTCATGGCGCTTGACCTTTACTGGTGGATCATCATCGCCTCGGCGATATTTTCCTGGCTCTACGCCTTCAACGTCGTCAACTCGCGCAACCAGTTCGTCGACACCATCAGCAACATGCTCTATCGGCTGACGGAGCCGGCGCTGCGGCCGATCCGCCGCTTCATGCCTGATCTCGGCGGCATCGACATCTCGCCGATCATCCTGCTGCTGATCCTGTTCTTCATCCGGCAGTTCCTGCTCACCACCGTGCTTTCGCTGGTCGTCTGAGTTCAGGCGTCGAATGAGCGCGCCGTTCCGCACGCGCGCCGACGGCATCGACCTGTTCGTTCGGCTGACGCCAAAAGCGGCGATGGACAGGCTGGAAGGCATCGAAGCATCGGCGGATGGGCGAAGCTATCTAAAAGCCCGCGTCCGCGCCGTGCCGGAAAACGGAGCCGCCAATCGAGCGCTGGAAAAGCTGGTCGGCAAAGCGCTTGGCGTGCCGGCGTCGGACGTCTCGATCGTCGCCGGTGGCACAGGTCGGCTGAAGACGCTGCGCGTGCTTGGCGATCCCGCGGCGCTGGCGAAACGCGTCGATGCGCTGGGCACGACTGCGCCATGATTTCGGCTCGCTCACTTACCCAGCAGAAAAAAGGCCGGGCTGCAAAGCCCGGCCAGATGTGAAGGTCGAAAACCTTCAGAGGGGAACGCGCCGGACGAATGGGAGGAAACATCCGACGCGGATTGCATATGGGTTGGCGTCGACGACGTTTCAATGAGGTCGGGGGAACCACCTTCGCGATCAGGCTTTTAAACATCTCGACTATCTGATCAGCAACTCGACGAGGTCGATCCGTCCTGTCGCGACCGATGCGGCAGGACACGCACCGCAACCCCGACCGGAAAGCTCACTATGACCACTACTCGAGTTCTATTCTTCGATGTTTTGGGAACCATCGTCGACTGGCGCAGCGGCATCGCAAGCGAGGCCGGCGCCTTCCTGGCGCGAAATGGTGCAGAGCAGGTCGATCCCGGTGAATTCGCCGGTGCGTGGGCGTTGCGCTATGACGCTTCGACCGAGGCGGTGCGAACAGGGCACCGGCCTTTCGTTTCACTCGACGTGATCAACCGGGAAAATCTGGACGCCACTCTCGTCCAGTTCGGACTGACCCCATCCGCGCTGCCGGCCACCGAACTTGAGGAACTCAATCTCGCCTGGCACCGGCTGGAGCCGTGGCCCGATTCGCTGAAAGGCCTTGCGAGGCTGAAGGAACGCTTCATCATCGCGCCTTTGTCGGGGGGCAATACCCGGCTGTTACTGGATATGGCCAAGCGCGCCGGCCTGCCTTGGGACACCGTCCTTGGCTCGGATGTGTTCGGCACCTACAAACCTGCGCCACAGGCTTATCTCCGCGCAGTGGAGATTCTGGGGGTGCGACCTTCGGAGGCCGTGTTAATCGCCGCGCATAATGACGATCTGGCCGCGGCACGACGGTGCGGTATCGGAACCGCATTTGTTGCTCGGCCAAGAGAGCATGGCCCGGCGCAGACGACCGATCTCTCGCCCCTCGAGGGCTGGGACTTCCTGGCAGACGACCTTGTCCATCTCGCTCAAGTTCTCCCGTAGGCAGACGGCAGAAAACCTAAGCGATGTCGTCGCGGATGCAGGCCTTCAGATGGCCCTCGGCTGTCGCCCTCAGTGGCGGCACAGCCCCGGCACAAGCCGCCAGCGCAAACGGGCAACGGGTCCGGAAAACACAACCCGACGGCGGGTTTGCCGGGCTGGGAATATCGCCCTTGAGCACCTGCCGGCCTCGCCTGGCCAGCGGATCGAGCGACGGAATGGCCGACAGCAGCGCGCGCGTATAGGGATGCTGCGGCCGGGCATAGAGCTCGGCCGCCGGCGCAACCTCCATGATGCGCCCGAGATAGAGCACGATGACCGTGTCGCAGATGTACTCGACGACGGCCAGATCGTGCGAAATGAACAGCATGGTCAGGCCAAGCCGGAGCTGCAGGTCGCGCAACAGATTGATGATTTGCGCCTGGATCGAGACGTCGAGTGCCGAGACCGGCTCGTCGGCGACGATGAATTCCGGCTCGAGCGTCAGCGCCCGGGCGATGCCGATGCGCTGGCGCTGGCCACCCGAGAATTCATGGGCGTAGCGGTCATAGGCGTCGAACGGCAACTCGACCGCGGCAAGTGCCTTCTCCGCCTTCGCCCGCCGCTCGGACTTCTTGCCAATGGCTTGAATGTCCAGGCCTTCGGTGAGGATCTGCCCTATCGTCATGCGTGGCGACAGGCTGGCGAAGGGATCCTGGAAAATATACTGCATCTTGCGGCGCTGGCGGCGCAACTGGGCGGCACCCAGCTTGGTGATGTCGGTGCCGCCATAGTTGATTTGGCCGGATGTCGGCTCGATCAGACGCAGCACCGAGCGGCCGATCGTGGTCTTGCCGGAGCCGGATTCGCCGACCAGGCCGACCACCTGGCCGCGCGTGACATCAAAGGAAATATCCTCCAGCGCCCGGACCACCGGGCCCCGCGAGAACGCTGTCGGCGCAAAATACTTGGTCAGGTTTTTGACCGAAAGGAAGGGGGCGTCCACCATCAAAGCTCCTCCCACCGCAGGCAGCGGCTTTGCTGGGTCGGCGTCGCCGCAAACAATGGCGGGACCGCGGCGCGGCAGGCAGCGATAGCCATCGGGCAACGCGGCGCGAAGGAACAGCCCTTGGGCAGCAAGGCGAGCGAGGGAACATTGCCGGCAATGGTCGGCAGCGGCGTCCCCGCCGCCTTCAGCGCCGTGGCCTGGCCGAGCCGCGGCACCGAACGCATCAACCCTGCGGTATAGGGATGACGCGGACGGGTGAACACTTCGCTCACCGGACCTGATTCGACGATACGCCCGGCATACATCACCGCTACCCGGTCGGCGATTTCGGCTACGACGCCGAGATTGTGAGTAACGAACAGGATGCCCATGCCGCGCTGAACCTGCAGCTCGGCCAAGAGATCGAGGATCTGGGCCTGGATGGTGACATCCAATGCGGTTGTCGGTTCGTCGGCGATCAGCAAGCCTGGATCGCAGGACAGGGCCATCGCGATAGTGGCGCGCTGGCGCATCCCGCCTGACAGTTCGTGTGGATATTGCCGCGCCCGCCGCTTCGGATCGGGAATGCCGACCTGCTCGAGCAGCCGCACCGCGTCTGCTTCTGCCTCGCGGTGCGATTTGCCGAGATGGATGCGGATCGGTTCGGCAATCTGCTCGCCGATCGTGTAGACCAGATTGAGGCTGGTCATCGGCTCCTGGAACACCATGCCGATCTCGTTGCCGCGTATCTTGCGCAGCGACTCGGCATCGAGGCTGGTCAGCTCGGTGACCGTGCCGTTCTTGCGCCGCAGCGCGATCGATCCCTCGGCAATGTGTCCGACCCTTTTCGGCAAGAGGCCGATGATCGACAGGCTGGTGACGGATTTGCCGGACCCGGATTCGCCGACGAGCGCCACCGTCTCGCCGGAGCCGATCGTCAGGTCGACATCCCTTACCGCCGCGATGTTGCGCCCCGCAATGCGGAACACCGCGCGCAGGCCGGAAATCGAGAGGATCGGCGCGACACTCAGCGGAGCAGCCCCACATCGCGAAGGATCATGTCGATCTTTGCGGTTTCCTCCTCGTTCAGGCTGCGTTGCGGCCGCGCCATGGTGTTCGAAGCGATGATGCCGAGGCTCTTCATCGCTGCCTTGAAGGCGCCGACGCCGGCCGAGCCGGCGCTTGTCCTGCCGAGCGATATCCAGACGATCTCGAATAGCTTTAAAAGCCGCTCCTGTTCCACCCGGGCTTCGGCATGCTGGCCGGCTTGCATCAGCTTCCACAGCCTGACATAGCCATGCGGGTCGACATTGGCGAGGCCCGGCACGACGCCATGCGCCCCCATGGCCAGCACGCTGTCGACCAGGATCTCGGAGCCGGTCATGCCGAAGAAGCCGGGGTCGTCGGCCATGTCCTTGAGCACGTAACGCAGATTGCCGTCATCGCCGCTGGAATCCTTGATGCCCGCGATGGCGCCTTCCCTGGCGAGGCCGACCGTGGTCTTGCGCTCCAGCTTGATGTGAACGCAGACCGGGATATCGTAGGCGATGACGGGAAGGTCGATCGCATCCTTGATGTAGCGGAAATGATCGCCGATCTCGGGCTGGCTGGTGCGGGTATAAAATGGCGCGGTGACGACAATGGCGTCGACGCCGGCCGATCTGGCGATGCGGGCGTGGTTGATGACACGATCGGTCGTCGGGTCGATGACCCCGGCGAAGATCGGAACCCGGCCGTTATTGACCCTGACCGCGTGCTCGAGGATGGCCCTGCGGCCCGCTTCGTCGTGGAAGACCACCTCGCTGGTCGAGCCGAGCACGAACAGCCCGTGAACACCGCCGTCGAGCAGGTTCTCGATGGTCCGCGTGAACGACGGGAAGTCGATGCTGAAATCGGCATTGAGCGGGGTGACGACAGGTGGCACGACGCCGGTAAACAGAGGCATTTTGATGAACCTTTGAGGTCAGTTGAGATCGGAGCGAGGGTCGAATGCGTCGCGCAAGCCGTCGCCGATGAAGTTGATGGCGAGCACGGTGAGCACCAGTGCGGCCCCCGGGAACATCCATTGCCAGGGGTAATTTTCCAGCACGACGGTGGAGCGGGCGAGATTGAGCATGTTGCCCCAGCTGGCTTCGGGCGGTGCGATGCCGAGGCCGAGGAAGGACAGGCCGGCCTCGAGCAGGATGGCGTTGGCGATTTGCAAGGTGGCATAGACGACCAGGATATCGATGCAATTGGGCAGGCCGTGCCGGAACAGCAGATGCGGCAGCCCCGCCCCCATGCCGCGGGCGGCGACGACGAAGTCGCGCTCGCGCAGTTCGAGCAGCCTGGCACGCACCATGCGCGACAGCACCGGCCAGGAGAGCAGCGAGATCACCAGGATGGTCGGCGCGATGCCGGTGCCGGCAATCGAAGCCAGCACCAGCAGGAAGATCACCGGCGGCAGCGTCATCGCCAGATCGACGAAGCGCATCACCGTGCCGTCGACGAGACGCCCGCCAAAGCTGGCGACGGCGCCGATCAGGAAGCCGATGACGGTCGAGATGGCAACCGAACAGATGGCAACCAGCAGTGAGATCCGCCCGCCTTGCAGCAACCGTGCCATGACATCACGCCCAACGCCGTCGCTGCCCAGCCAATGAATGGCCGACGGCGCCTTGTTCATCGCCCTGAGGTCGATGGCGTTGGGGCCGAACGGCCACCACAGAGGATAGATCGAAACCGCCAGCAGGATCGGGATGACGATCAAAAGCCCGGCACGCGCCGCGCGGTTTTCAAAAAAGCGGTCGAGCGCGCGGCGAAGCGGGCCCTTGGTTTGCGGCGCGGCTGTCGGGTCAACTGTAGGATCTGGCGCGGTGATTGCCATCAAGCCACCTGAATGCGCGGATCGACGACGGCATAGACGACGTCGGTCAAGAGATTGACCAGGATGACGCAAACGCCGATCACCAGGGTGGCGCCCATGATCACCGGGTAGTCGCGGGTGCCGACGGCGTTGACCAGAAGCAGTCCCATGCCCGGCCAGTTGAACACGCTTTCCAGGAAGATGGCGCCGCCGATGGCGATGCCGACGGTCGAGCCGATCAGGGTAATCACCGGCAAGAGCGCATTGCGGGTGGCGTGCTTGATGATCACCCAGAACTCGCGCACGCCCTTGGCGCGCGCCGTCCGCACGTAGTCCTGGTTGAGCACTTCCAGCAGCGAAGCGCGCATGTAGCGCATGATCAGCGCGGCATGGCCGATCGACAGCAGGCAAGCGGGCAGGATGAGGTGCGCAAGCACATCCGTCGCCGAGAACGGCGCACCGGCGGTCTGCATGCCGCCGGACGGCGCCCAGCGCAGCAATACCGAGAAGAAATAGAGACCGAGCAGCGCCGTCAGAAAAGCCGGGCTGGAGATGCCGACGAAAGACAACACCGACAGCGCGATGTCGGACGGTTCGTTACGGCGCACCGCGCTGAAAATGCCGGCGGAAATGCCGAGCACGATGGCGATCGCCAGGCCCGTGCCCATTAGCAGCGCCGTCGGGCCGATGCGTTCCATGACCAGTGGCAGCACGGCAACGCCGCTGCGCTGGATCGAATAGCCGAAGTCACCGCTCAGCGCCGCGCGCAGCCAGGCGAGATATTGCACGGGAAGCGGCCGATCGAGCCCGAGCCGTTCGCGCAGGCCCTCGAGGTCGGAAGCCGACATGGGGACCGATGGGTTGATATAGGCGTCGATCGGATCGCCCGGCGCCAGCCGCAGCAGGATGAAGATGAGGACGCTGAGCGCGACCAGCATCAGCAGTCCTGTGGCGCTGCGGCGGGCGATGAAGCTCAACATGGGCTTTCCGTGGCGGTGGCTGGCGGCGCCAAAGTGGTCCCGCCTGCTCGCTTGGTTGCGGGGTTCTTACTGGATGTCCCAGCGCTCGGGGTGAGCTGCGTAGGGGCCGCCGCCCGGCGCCGGCGTCCAGACGAAGTCACGCAGCTTGTTGGAGGCCACGCCATAGCGGTTGGCCACCCATAACGTCGCCCAGGGCAGCTCCTTGTTCATCACCTTGCAGACCTCCTGCCAGGAGGCGTCGAGCTTGGCCGGATCGGTCTGGCCGAGCGCGGCGTCCAATGCGGTGCTCAGGTCTTCGAACTCGATGCGCATGGTATTGAAGCCTGCCGGCGGGATCTGTGACTTGTTGAGGCCGGGATTGAGGCCGGCCGGGTTGGGGCCGTTCTGCAGGCCGGCATAGACCATCGGAAAGGCGTTCCAGTCCGGCGTGCCTTGCTTGTAGACGATGCCGTTGTAGGTCGGCGTATCGACGACCCGCGGCACCACATTGATGCCGACCTCGGCCAGCATCGACTGGACAGCGGCCATCACATTGGCCGCTTGTGGCGAGCCGTAATAGGTCAGCAAGGTGATCGGCTTGTCGCCATTGATCTTGTCCCAGCCCGCCTCGGTCAGCAGCGCCTTGGCCTTTGCCGGATCGTAGGCATAGGGTTCGAGGCCTGCGGGAACCAGATGCGGCGCGACATAGCCGCAATTGGCTGGTTTGGCGGCACCGCCATACAGGCTGTCGATGATGGCGTTGCGGTCGATCGCATACATGATCGCCTGGCGGACACGGATATCCCTAAACAGGTCGACCTTCTGGTTCAGGCCGATATAGTTGACTACATAGGAGGCACCTTCGATCACCTTGAAATTGCTGTCGCTCTTGAACGATGCCGCATCGTCGGGCTCGACATAGGTGAACTGGATTTCGCCGGCGCGGAGCGCGGCAACCGCCGCCGCCGGCGACTCGAAATAGCGGTTGATGAGCACGTCTACCTTCGGCTTGCCGCCGCGATAATCATCATCGGCTGCCAGTTCGACATATTGGTCGGTCACGTAGCGCTTGAACTTGAACGGGCCGGTGCCGACCGGAGCGGTCGACCACCAGGTGCTTGTCGCCAGCGATTCCGGCGGCAGAGCAGCCAGGGCATGCTCCGGCAGGATCATCAGCTGCGAGAGGATGGATAGAAACGAGCCGTTCGGTTTCGATAGCTTCACCACTGCGGTGTGGTCATCCGGCGCATCGACCGAGGCGATGTTGGCGAGGCGGGCGGCAAACAGGCTGCCGGAGGTCTTGTTCTTGGCAAGCTCGAGGGTGAACTTGACGTCCTTCGAGGTGAACGGCTTGCCGTCATGCCAGGTCTCGTTGACCAGGTTGAACGTATAGCTCAGCTGGTCGTCGCTGATCTTGTAGTCCTTGGCGAGATCGCCTTCGATATCGGTCAGCCCGGCATTGTAGATGACCAGCGGTTCAAAATATGTGCTGAGCCAGGTGTAGCCGCCGGTCGCGACCAGCGGGTTGAAGTTCTTGGGAAAACCGCCGGGGCCGACGTCGAAGCCGCCCGCAATGGTCTTGGCGCTTTGTGCCTGGGCACTGGTCAATGGGGCAATGCTGGCGAGCAGCAGCCCGGCGACTGAGAATGCGATGGTCCTGATGCGCATGGTTTCCTCCCTTGGCATATTCAGGTTGTTCTTCAGCTTGCTCGGTTTTTGGCGATAACCTGCTGGATCCCCCGGTAATGGTCGTCGAGCCGCCGACGCGCCTGGTCTACGTCCTTGGCGGCGACAGCCTCGACGATCTCGTGATGGTCGCGCCATGTCGCCAGCGGCGTCGGATTGTCGAGATTGGTGAAATTCGAGGCCTTGTTGAACGCCGTCCAGAAGATGTCGATCAGCGCGCTCAGCATGTGATTGTTCTGGCAGCGGAACAGCAACTGATGGAATTGCTGGTCCTCTTCGGCGAAGCTCTCATGGCGCTCGGCACGTTGCCGCATGCGCTCGGTCAACTGGCGCAGCGCCTCGATGTCCTCGGCACTGATCATCTCGATCGTCTTGGCGATGAGGCCGGTTTCCAGCACGCGGCGGATTTCGCGCAGCTCTTCGACATCGCGCAGCGAATCCTGCAAGCCGTAGGCCAGGTTATCCAGCAGCGGCTTGAACGAGAACTCCTTGACGAACACGCCGATGCCGCGCCGCGTCTCCAGGATGCCGATCGATTCCAACGCCTTGATGGCTTCCCGCACGGAGTTGCGGCCGACGCCGAGCCGCTGCGCCAGGAACGTCTCCGGCGGCAGGGGATCGCCTGCCTTGAGCTGGTTGCTTTCAATATAGGCCCTGAGGCTTTCCTGCACGGTGACGTGAAGCAGCGGCGGTCTGCTCAACGGTTCGATCGACTTCAGTTCCGCCATCGCACTGCTTTCATCATCCGCCGGATTCGCCTGCCCGCCGCTTGTCGTATAGCTACTTGTAGGATATCCTGCAAGCCCATAACAAACCTGCTGCCTCCGAATGAAGATTGCCCTCGCCGGCTCGAGCCACTGGCATGCCGAAATGCACCTCGACGCCGCACGCTTTTACGGTGCGGAGATCGCCGGTATCTCGGACGAGAATCCTGGCCACGCTCATGCGTTCGCCGCACACCACGACCTGCCGTTTATCGAAGATTTCACGGAAATACTCTCCAGCCCGCCGGATGTGATCCTGTTGATGGGACACCCTTCGATGGTGCCGGCGCGGGCACGCGCGATCATCGCGGCAGGGATACCGCTGATCCTGGAGAAGCCGGCGGTCAGCCATACGGGGGAACTGATAGCGCTGCGCGAGCTTGCCAGGCAGCACCAGGCTTTTGTCGCTGTTCCCCTGCCCAACCGTTTCGGGCCGGCCGTTGCCGGCTTTGAACGGCTGCGCCGGCAAGGTCGCGCCGGCCCGATGGCGCATTGCCAGTTCCGGCTGGTCAATGGCCCGCCGCAACGCTACATCGCCGACGGTGTCGCCTGGGTCGTCGACCCGGCGGTTGGTGGCGGCGGTGCGTTGAGGAATCTCGGCATACACGGTGTCGACGCGGCACTCAGCCTCGCAACCGGCAAGCTCGGCCTGAAAAGCGTTTCGATGGCGAACCGCATCCATCCCGGCCCGGTCGAGGACCATGCGCTGCTGGTGCTGGAAGACGAAGCCGGAGCGTTGTTCATCGTCGAGGCCGGCTACACCTTTGCTTCGATGCGCCCTGGCGGTGACTTCGAGTGGCGCATCGTCAGTGCCAATGCGACCCTGGTCGATCATGGCGACCATGCCATCTGCGCAACGCTCGACGATGCGGCAATCGTCGACTTGCCGGTCGAGCTGCCGGCAACGCGCTATCGTCTGTTCATGCGCGATACGCTTGACCGGCTGGCGAGAAACGCGCCTCCGTCCGCGTCCATCGAGGATTATGTTGCGGCGATGTCGCTGATCGACGCCGCTTATCAAAAGGCAGGACCATGATTGGAATAGGAATTATCGGCGCTGGCGATTTCGGCGCAGCCCATGCGCGGGCAATCCGTGAGGTTGGCGGCATTCGTCTCGTCGCCGCCTCTCGTGGAAATGCCGACGCGCTGCGGCAATTCACCGCCGAGCATGGCGGCCGCGGCTACGCGGACTGGCGAAGGCTGCTGGACGACAAGGAGGTCGACGCGGTCCTCATTGCCAGCCCGCATCACCTCCATGCCGAAATGGCCATCGGCGCGGCAAAGGCCGGCAAGCACATCCTGCTCGAAAAGCCGATGGCGCCGACGGCGGCCGCCTGCGATGCGATCAACGCCGCTGTGGCCGAGAGCGGCGTCAAGCTGATGGTGGCTCATCTCATGCATTTCGCCCTGCCCTGCATCGCTGCCAGGCAAATTCTGGAGGAAGGCGAACTCGGCCGGCCGCTCACCGGATCGAGCTGGATCATCAAGCTGTGGATGGAGCACAATCGCCGCGACTGGCATCTGCGCAAGGCGACCGGCGGCGGCATGCTGTTGACGGCCGGCATCCACGCGCTCGACCGCCTGGTCTGGCTGATGGATGACGATGTCGTGTCGGTGAGCGGCATGCTCGGCGCCAAGTTCCATGACCAGGAAGCAGACGACAGCGCCCTGCTTGGATTGCGTTTCGCCGGCGGCGGCATCGGCCAGGTGCAGAGCGTCGGCTATCGCACCGGCGCCACCACCTACGCCATGGACCTGGTCTGCGAGCGGGGAACGCTGCGCATCGACATGGACCGCGGCACCATGCTTGGCCGCGATACGGTCTGGACCGAGTTGCCCGGTTCCTTTGAGCCGAACTGGATGCATAACGCGCTGGTGCGCGAATGGAGCGCAATGCGCGATGCCATCGCCGACGACACGCCGGTGCCGGTCGACGGCGCTTATGGGCGCAAGATGATCGCCATCATCGAGGCTGCCTTTGCCTCGAACGAAACCCGCCGCGAACGCGAGATCGCCGGTGCACGCTGATCTTAACGACCACCTAGCCCGCTTGCCCGCACACGCACCGCGCGGCGTCTGGGGTGCGGTGATGCTGGCCATCGACGATCGCGGAGCGATCGACTGGCAGGCGACGGAAGAGACGATCGCCCGGCTCTGCGCCTCAGGCGTCGACGGCGTCTATTCCAATGGCACGGCCTGCGAATTCCATTGCCAGACCGAGCCCGAATTCGACCGGCTTTGTGAGCTGGTTGCCAGAATAGCCGGCCGCGCGCGCCTTCCCTTCCAGATCGGCATCAGCCAGTCCAATCCGCGCGTTGCGCTGGAGCGGCTGACACGGGTGGCGGCGCTTCGCCCGACGGCGGTGCAATTCACGCTGCCCGACTGGTGGCCGCCCAGCGACGATGAGGTCATGCGCTTTGTCGGCGGCCTCTGCGAAGCCGCGCCCGAAACGCCGCTGGTGCTCTACAACCCGCCGCACGCCAAGCGCCGCCTGACGCTCGACGGCATCGCGAAGCTGCGTGCGGCCATTCCGTCGCTGGTCGGCGCCAAACTGCCGGGCGGCGACGCCCGCTGGTATGCCGATATGCGCCGCAAACTGGACGGATTTTCCGTCTTCGTCCCCGGCCACACGCTGGCAACAGGCTATGCTGGAGGGGCTCACGGCAGCTATTCCAACGTTGCCTGCCTCAACCCGAAGGGCGCGGTGATGTGGTGGCAAATGATCCGCACCGACATGGCCGCCGCTGCCGAGGTCGAGGCCCGCATACAGGCCTTCCTCGCCGCACATGTCCTACCGTTTCGCACCCGTTACAATGTCGGTGATGCAGCACTCGACAAGGCGATGGCGGCGGCCGGCGGCTGGGCGCCGCTCGGCCCGCGACTGCTCTGGCCTTACAGCTCCGTTCCCGATCAGGAAATCCCGACACTGGCCAGGGCCGCTCACGCGGCTTTCCCGGAATGGTGGTAGACCCGTCACCAAGGCGCGGGACGACCGAGGCTCTTCAGCAGCCGGCGCGTGCGCCCTGTGTCGCGCGTGACGCAAACGCCCCCGGCTGAGGGACATCGGCCTCGCGCCGCGCCAGCGAATTGCGCAGCAGCGCGATCGCCTCGCGGCCGGCAGTCGCAATCTCGCGCGGCCTGTCGACGCCGACGATCATGAACTCCTTGATCCCCAAAGCGGCGTAGGAAAGCAGCGACAGCGCGACCTGCGCCGGCGGCCCGGCAAGTTCGACCGCCTTCTGGCAGGAAGCGGCAGGTTTGTCTTCCAAACGGATTCGGACGGGAAGCGCGAAACGCAGCTTGCCGGCCCGGCCGTGTTCGGCGGCGGCGCCGCGTACGCGCTCCATTGACTGGCGGATTTCTGCAAGCGAGCCCGGCGCCAGCTCGAACACGTCCGCATGCCTGCCCGCGACCCTGAGCGCGGTGCCCGACTGCCCGCCCATGCGGATGGTCACATCGGCACCATGCGGCCCCTTGCGCGGCACATAGCCGCCTTTGATGCTGTAAAAGGTGCCTTCATGGTCGAACGGCATGTCGTTCGACCACAACCGCTTCAGCAGCACCAGATATTCGTCGATGCGCTGCCAGACCACCGTATGGCCGGCCGGACGTGCCTCGGCATCGTCGTCGCTCAGCGGCTCACTGAGCATCCTGAGCGACAGCCGGCCACCGCTTCTCGCGTCGAGGGCAGCGAGCTGCCGCGCCGCCACGGTTGGTTCGATCACGCCTGCCCAATGCGTCAGAACGACTTCCAGCGACGAGGTGCGGTCCAGCGTCTGGGCGGCAAGGTCCATATTGGTCAGCAGCCCGGCCTGGTCGTCGATGACGATCCTCTGGAATCCGGCATCCTCGATCAGTGGTGACAGCTTCGTCGCGGTCTCGACAAAGTCATAGAAAAAGCTGGCGTCGGCAGCGTGGATCTTACCGGGAACATGCGTGAACTCGATCGGCATTGCCATCTCCTCCATCACGTTGGAATCAGGGCGCGCAAAAGCGCACCGGCACTCGGTTCATCAACTCCGGAATTTCTGCAAACGGCAGGCCGCTATCCCGAGGAAGCCTCGATGATCAGAGCCTTGACAATCAGGGGATCAGCCCCAGTACCACTGCCCCGGTGAATACAAACGCAAGGGCAAAGACGAGATAGGCGAAAGCGCCGGCGTAGGCCGGCCGCCACACCTGGTCGGAACCCAGCCTTTGGCCTTTGCGGGCAGTCTGAGCGTTCTGGCTATAGGACATATCGACCTCCGTCTCGGCGCTTAATCTATAAAATCAGTAGACTTTGTCGAGTGCTATTTTCGCGCGACCCTTAGAACAATTTTCTCCAAACGGCGGACAACTTAGTGCTTTTACTGCTTAGCGCTGCCTTTTGAGGCACGCCGGGGTGACGGCAGAAAATGTCAGGTCCACGTGTCTGTGGCTCCTTGGCGATCCAATGGACGAAGGATAGCATCGCTGCTTCAGCGGAAAGCCGGGACGTCACGGCAAGGCAGCAGGGAGCAAAAGATGGGCACAAGACTGGCCGGCAAGGTCGCCATCATTTCGGGCGGCGCGACGGGAATGGGCGGTGCGGCCTCGGAGCTTTTCGCGGCCGAGGGCGCCAAGGTGGCGATCATCGACCGCAACGGCGAAGCTGCCGCCGCTACCGCAGCGGCAATCAGGCAACGCGGCCATGTCGCCGAGCACTGGGTCGCCGACGTATCGGATGAGGCGCAGGTCAAAGCGGCGGTGACGGGCGTGATGGAAAAATTCGGCTCGGTCACGGTTCTGTTCAATCACGCCGGCACCATCGTCATCAAACCCTTCCTGGAGACCACGCTGCAAGAATGGGACTGGCTGCATGCCGTCAATGTGCGTTCAATGTTCCTGATGACGCGCGCCGTGCTGCCCGGCATGATCGCCGCCGGCGGCGGTTCCATCGTCTGCACCTCGTCGATCTCGGCAGTGGCGGCGACGCCGATGGAGGTGCTTTACGACACCACCAAGGGCGCCTGCCACATGTTCGCGCGCGCCATTGCCGTCGAGTTCCGCGACCGCAACATCCGCTGCAACGCGGTCTGTCCAGGCTTCATCAGGACACCGCATGGCCTGCACGAGGTCGCCGATCTCGACAAACTCGGCGTCGATGTCTCCGACGCGGCAATGGCCGCGCAACAAGGGCGGATCGGCGAGCCGGAAGAGGTGGCGAAGGCAGCCCTGTTCCTGGCCAGCGACGAGGCCAGTTTCGTCAACGGCGCCCATCTCTTCGTCGACAACGGCTTCACCGCGATGTGAAAGGCGAAGCGCCGTTACCGCTCTTCGCGCCGGAATGGCTTGAGCAGCGCCGACGGGGCTACCGCATTGCGCGACATCACCGCCATGGCAACGATGGTGAAGATGAACGGCAGCATCAGGAACGCCTCGTAAGGAATGTGTCCGAGCCCACTTGCTTGCATGCGCAATTGCAAGGCGTCGACGAAGGCAAACAGCAGTGCAGCACCTGCCGAACGCCACGGATCCCAGCGGCCGAAAACGACGAGCGCGATTGCCACCCAGCCCCGCCCCGAAACCACGCCGAAGGTGAACGCGTTGAACTGCGCCATCGACAGGAAGGCACCGGCCAGCCCCATCAAGGCACCGCCGAGGATCACCGCCTGGAAGCGCGTGGCGATGACGATGACGCCGGCCGAATCGGCGGCCCGCGGGTTTTCACCGACCATGCGAACCGACAGGCCCCACGGTGTGCGGTAGAGCACGACGGCGGCCAGGGGAATAGACAGCATCGCCATGTAGACCAGCGAAAACTGGTTGAACACCGCCGGCCCAAGCACCGGAATGCCGGATAGTATCGGGATCGGCAGCGTCTCGAACCCCTTGATGTTCGGTGGCACCGATTGCTGGCCGAAGATCAGCCGGTAGAGGAAGTAGGCAAGGCCCGACGAGAACAGCGTCACGCCGATGCCGCAGACATGCTGGCTGAGGCCGAGCGCCACCGTGAACAGCGCATGCACGGCGCCCATCAGTGCCCCGGTCAGCACTGCCGCAAGCACGCCAAGCCAGAGGCTGCCGCTGAGGCTCGCCGCGGTGAAGCCGGTCATCGCCGACAACAGCATGATGCCTTCGATGCCGAGATTAAGCACGCCGGCGCGTTCGGAAAACATTTCGCCCAGCGTCGCGAAGGCCAGCGGCGTGGCGATGCGGATGATCGCGGCGAGGAAGCCGACCTGGAAGATCTGTTCCAGCACCACGCTCATTTGGCAATTCCCACGCGACGGATGCGATAGGCGGTGAACAGCAGCGCCACCAGCATGGCGAGCAGCGCCGTTCCCTGGATGACTTCGCTGAGGAAGGCCGGAACGCCGGTCGCCCGCGACATCGCCTCGGCGCCGGTCATGACGGCGGCAAGGAAGATCGCCGCCGGCACCACGCCGAGCGGATTGAGCCTCGCCAGCATGGCGACGACGATGCCGGAATAGCCATAGCCCGGCGAGATGTCGCTCATCACCTGGAAATGCACGCCGCCGACCTCGCCGACGCCGGCAAGGCCGGCCAGCGCGCCGGAGAGCAGCGCCGTCGAAATCAGCACCCGCTCGACATTGATGCCGCCATAGCGCGCCGCCTCGGGGTTTTCGCCGGTGACCCTGATGCGGAAGCCGAGCGTCGTACGCGCGACCACGAACCAGATCAGGGGTGCTGCGACCAGCGCCGCGACGACGCCGAGATGCAGCCGCGTGCCTTCGAGCAGCACCGGAAAATTGGCCGTATCCTCGATCGGCGGCGAGATCGGGTAGCCGCTGAAACTATCCTTCCATGGCCCCTCGATCAGCGCCATCAGTGCGTAGAAAATGACCGAATTGAGCAGCAGCGAGCTGACCACGTCATCGACCCTGAATTTCACCCGCAGTGTGGCGGGGATCAGGGCGACGGCCGCGCCGGCGGCGGCGCCCGCCAGCGCCATCAGCAGCATAGCGAGCGGCCCCGGCATCGGGATCGCGCCGACGGCACAGCTCGCCACGGCACCGGCCAGCAATTGCCCTTCGGCGCCGATGTTCCAGAATTTGGCGCGGAAGGCGACCGCCACGGCAAGCCCGGTGAAGATCATCGGGGTGGCACGCACCAGCGTTTCGGTGACGGCGTAGCTGTCGCCCAACGACGCCGAAAACATCACGCCATAAGCCTCGACGACGCCGGCGCCGGCCAGTGCGATAAGGCCGCTGCACAGGATGAGCGTCGCGCCGATGGCGAGCAGCGGCAGCGCCAGATTGAACCAGGTGGGCGTTGAGGTGCGTGCCTCGAGGCGGAACATCAGGCCTTTCCCTCCGCCCCGGTCATCATCAACCCGAGTTTGGCGATGCTGGCGTCGGCGCTGTCCAGCGTGCCGACGATGCGGCCTTCATACATCACCGCGATACGATCCGAGAGCATCAGCAACTCTTCCAGATCCTCGCCGATGACGATGATGCCGCAGCCCTTGGCGCGCATGTCGAGGAATTTTTCGTGGATGAAGCGCGCGGCGCCGATATCGAGGCCGCGAGTCGGCTGCGAAACAACCAGCACTTTCGGATCGAAAGCGAGTTCGCGCGCCAGAAGCGCCTTTTGCAGATTGCCGCCGGAAAGCGCCCCGGCGCGCGTCATCGGCCCGGGACAGCGGATGTCATAGGCCTTGATCTGTGCCTCGGCGAAGGCGCGGATCGCATCCAGCTTGAGCAGGCCGTTGCGGCTGAACGCCGCCGTGCCGATGCGCGGCAGCACCATCGAATCGGCAAGCGGCAGATTGGTGACCAGCCCGGTCGTCATGCGGTCTTCCGGGATGCGGCCGAGGCCGAGTGCCTGCACGTCGCGCGGCGAGAACCGCAAAACCGCTTTGCCGGCTATCGTCATCTGTCCGGCATCGGGCGCTCGCACGCCGGAGATGACCTCGGCAAGCGCGCGCTGGCCATTGCCGGAGACGCCGGCGATGCCAAGGATCTCGCCGCCGCGGACCGACAGCGAAACATCGCGCAGCGCCATGCCGGAATGGCGCGACGTCGAGATGCCGTCGAGGGTCAGCACCGCCGCACCCGGCGTCGATGGCCCCCTGGCCGGCGGCACGATCTCGTGCCCACACATAAGCCGCGCCATCTCCGAGGACGTCGTACTGGCCGGCGCATCGACCCGGCCGGCGACGCGCCCGTGCCTGAGCACGACGCAGCGATGCGTCAGCGCCCGCACCTCGTTGAGCTTGTGCGAGATGAAGATGATGCCGAGCCCTTGTGCCGCCATCGAGCGCAGCGCCGAAAATAGCCCGTCGACCTCTGTCGGCGCCAGCACCGCCGTCGGCTCGTCGAGGATCAGCAGTCTTGCGCCGCGAAACAGTGCCTTGACGATTTCGAGCCGCTGTTGCTCGCCGACCGCCAGCGCCGCGACGGGAAGGTCCGGGTCGAGCGTCAGCCCGTGCTGGCGGCCGATCTCGGCGAGCCGCGCCAGCCCGCCGGCGCGGTCGATCCGGCCCGATCTGCCGGGAATGCCGATCAAGAGGTTCTCCAGCACCGAAAGCCGCGATGCGAGATGAAAATGCTGGTGCACCATGCCGATGCCGGCGGCCAGCGCATCGGCCGAACTGTTGATCGCCACCGGCCGGCCTTGCACCAGGATCTCGCCGGCATCGGGCGCATAGGCGCCGAACAGCACATTCATCAGCGTCGTCTTGCCGGCGCCGTTTTCGCCAAGCAGCCCGAGGATTTCACCCGGCGCGACGCTGAGATCGACGGCTTCGTTCGCCTTGACGGCGCCAAAGCTCTTGGAGATGCCGCGCATTTCGATGAGAGGGGCAGGCGTTGACAAGGGTGCTCCCGATCGGAATTGGCTTTACGATTCAGCTTTGATCGACGGGAATGCGCTGCACCCCCCTCTGGCCTGCCGGCCATCTCCCCCTCAAGGGGGGAGATCGGATGTCACTTCGGCTTTCGCAAATCGTCAGCGCTGAAGAAGAGGTGCTGTCGGCGAAGCTGCTAATCTCCCCCCTTGAGGGGGAGATGGCCGGCAGGCCAGAGGGGGTGCGACAAGCGCCAGACCCCCAAAAGACAGCGCTCAGTCCGAGACCGGCGTATTCTCATCGACGTCGACGCGGAAATTGCCGTCGAGGATCTCGGCCTTCTTCTTCTCGACCAGTTCCTTGATCTCGGCCGGCAGCGTCTTGTCGAACTTGTGGTAGGGCGCGAGATACGAGCCGCCCTTGGCCATGCGCGAGAAATCGCCGTAATCCTGCGCGGTGAAGACGCCGGCCTTGACCAGCTTGATCGCCTGCTCGACGGTCGGATACATGTCCCAGACCGGCCCGGTGATCACCGTGTCGGGGCCGAGGCTCGACTGGTCCGACATGTTGGAGATGGCGAGGATCTTCTTCTCCGCCGCCGCTTCGATGACGCCGAAGCGCTCGGCATAGATGACGTCGACGCCGGCGTCGATCTGGGCAACAGCCGCTTCCTTTGCCTTCGGCGGATCGAAGAACGAGCCGATGAAGGCGACCTTCTTCTTGATGTTGGGATTGACCTCCCTGGCGCCGGCAAAGAAAGCGTTGACCAGCCGGTTCACTTCCGGAATGCCCATCGCCGCGACGGCGCCGATCGTGCCCGATTTCGACATTTTTCCGGCGATCATGCCGGACAGATAGGCCGGCTCGTGGATCCAGTTGTCGAAAACGCCGAAATTCGGCTCGGCCGGCCCGGCGCCGGAGCCGAACAGGAAGGCGGTCTTCGGGAATTGCTTGGCGGTCCTGCGCGATTCGCGCTCGGCGGCGAAGGCATCGCCCAGCACCAGCTCATAGCCGCCCTGCGCATATTCGCGCATGACACGGCTGAAATCGGCGGTCTGCACCTTCTCCGACCATTTGTATTCGATCCCGAGTTCCTGCTCGGCCTTCTGCAGGGCGACGTGGATCTGGTTGTCCCACGGCTCCTCGATCGGCGTGGCGAAGATCGCCGCCACTTTCAGCTTCTTGGTCTTGGCAAAGGCGCTGCCCGGCAGTATCGCCGCCGCCAAGCCGAGCGCGCCCAGCTCCAGCACGTTGCGTCGCGAAAGCCCTTGGCGTTTCGATTGGATTCTGCTCTTCCCGTTGTCCATTGCATGCCCCTCTGATTGGCGCCGTGTCGAGCCGGCTGTCTTCTCTGGAATATCGGCGAAGGAACTATGGAGCGGTGCCCGGCTTTTGTCCACATGGTCAAATTTGAGTGGGCGGAACGCGCCATTAAATGGCCCGGCAAACCCACGCTTGCTCACAATCTCTCGAGCGCCACCGCAATGCCTTGGCCGACACCGATGCACATGGTGGCAAGTGCATAGCGGGCGCTACGTTCGCGCAGCTCCAGCGCCGCCGTGCCCGTGATGCGCGCGCCGGACATGCCGAGCGGATGGCCGAGCGCGATGGCGCCGCCTTTCGGGTTGACGTGCTCCGCATCCTCGGCAATGCCGAGCTGGCGCAGCACGGCGATGCCTTGCGAGGCGAAGGCCTCGTTGAGCTCGATGACATCGAATTGCTGCGGCTTCAGGCCGAGCCGGGCGCATAGCATTTGCGTGGCCGGCACCGGGCCGATGCCCATGATGCGCGGCGCCACGCCGGCAGTGGCACCGCCGAGGATACGGGCGATCGGCGTCAACCCGTATCTTTTCACGGCTGCTTCCGAGGCGACGATCAGCGCCGCCGCGCCGTCATTGACTCCCGACGCATTGCCGGCCGTGACCGTGCCGCCTTGCCGGAACGGCGTCGGCAACTTGGCCAACGCTTCGACGGTCGTACCCGCGCGCGGATGCTCGTCCTTCGAGACGACCACCGGATCGCCCTTGCGCTGCGCGATCGTCACCGGCGTGATTTCCTTCGCCAGGCGGCCATTGGCTTGTGCGGCGACCGCCTTGTCCTGGCTGCGCACGGCAAACGCATCCTGGTCCGCGCGGGAGACCGCGAACTCTTCCGCCACGTTCTCGCCGGTCTCAGGCATCGAATCGACGCCGTATTGCTTCTTCATCAGCGGATTGACGAAGCGCCAGCCGATCGTGGTGTCGTAAATCTCGGCATTGCGCGAAAAGGCGGTTTCCGCCTTCGGCATGACAAACGGAGCACGGCTCATCGATTCGACGCCGCCTGATATCATCAGCTCCGCCTCGCCGGCCTTGATGGCGCGGGCAGCAATCATCACCGCATCCATGCCCGAACCGCAGAGGCGATTGACGGTCGAGCCGGAAACCTCCTGGGGCAGGCCGGCCAGCAGCAGCGCCATGCGCGCGACATTGCGATTGTCCTCGCCGGCCTGGTTGGCGCAGCCATAGACGACATCGTCGAGGGCAGCCCAGTCAATGCCTGGATTGCGCTCGACCAGCGCCTTCAGAGGGATCGCGCCGAGATCGTCCGCTCGTATCGCCGACAGCGAACCGCCGAAGCGGCCGATGGGCGTGCGGATGTAATCGCAGATATAGGCCTCAGCCATTGTGCAGCCTTCCCTTTTCCCGGCCCGGCCATGTTGGCCGCATTCTCCTTAAGACGAAAGCACATCTCGCCGCCGGCCCGTTAGGCCAAAGAGAATTTCAGCTCCGGCCCGCCGGGAGCTGCGGATCAGCCGACGCTTTCGCCGCCGTCGATCACCAGCGCCTGGCCGGTCATGAAGGACGAGCGGTCGGAGACGAGGAACAGGATCGCTTCGGCGATTTCCTCCGCGCTGGCCCAGCGCTGCATGGGAATCTTGGTGCGGACATAGTTCTCGATCGCCGCCCGCCCGCCCATCTGCGTGATGAACGGCTCGTTGAAGGGCGTATCGACCCAGCCAGGGCACAGCGCGTTGATGCGGACATTGTGTTTGGCATAGTCGAGCGACATCTGCCGGGTCATCGCCACCACTGCATGTTTTGACGTTGCGTAGGCGATCATTTCGCGGTCGTAGAACACACCCGAATTCGAGGCGGTATTCAGGATCACCCCGCCGCCTTGCGCGATCATTGACGGCATGACCAGCCTGGCCGCGAGGAACTGCGCCCGCACGTTGATCCGCCAGGAGGCATCCATGCCGTCGGCGCCGACTTCGGTCAGCGTGCCGCCGACCTGGATCCCGGCATGATTGTGCAGGATGTCGATCCGCCGATGCCGGCTCAGCGTTCCTGCAATGAGCTGCTCGACCGCCGCGTCGTCGCCGACATCGGTGGCGACGGCCTCGGCCCGACCGCCGGCCGCACGAATGTCGGAAGCGGTTGCTTCCCCCGCCGCCTGGTCCCTGTCGGCGATCACCACCAGCGCGCCTTCCCTGGCCATCATCATCGCGCCGGCACGCCCGATCCCCGACCCGGCACCCGTCACCACGGCGATGCGATCTCTCAGAATCATGTTTTTTATCTTTCAGTGTGATGGTTTTCGTTGCCGCAGTTGCCATTGGGCAAGCACCACGAGCAGAACGGAGGCGACAAGCACGATCGTCGCGATGGCATTGATCTCCGGCGTGACGCCGCGCCGGATCGAGGCAAAGACATAGATCGGCAATGTCGCCTGTGCGCCGGCGACGAAGAAAGCGACGATGAAATCGTCGAAGGAGAATGTGAAGGCGAGCAGGAAGCCGGCGATCACCGCCGGCATGATCTGCGGCAACACGATGCTGCGGAACGTCGTCAGCGGGGTGGCATAAAGGTCGCTCGAGGCCTCGACCAGGTTGCGGTCGAGGCTGCCGAGGCGCGTGCCGACAATCATCGCCACCAGCGCCATCGAAAACAGCCCGTGCGCGGCGATGATCGAGCCATAGCCAAGCGCCAGGCGCGGTGGCTGGTCGTTCGGCCACAGCGAAGCGACAAACGGGTTGACGAGCCCAAACAGCTGGACCAGCGCGACCAGTGTCGAGATGCCGATGACCACGCCCGGAACGACGATCGCAGCCCCCAGGAGGGCATCGAAGACGGCTCGTGTTCGGGCGCCAACACGCGCCAGGCCAAGCGCCGCCGCCGTGCCGCAGAGTGCCGCCAGCAAGGCGCTGGTCGTGGCGATGAACAGGCTGTTCTTCAGCGCTTCGACCAGGAAAGGGTTTGCCAGTGCCTTGCCGTACCACTGCACCGAGAAGCCGGTGAACTCGCTGGCGTGGTGGCCGGCGTTGAACGAGAACAGCACCACCAGCGCGATCGGCAGGTAGAGAAAGGCGAAGACCGCAACGACGAAGGCACGCATCAGATCAGGTCCACCCGGCGGGCACCCGAAAGCCGGGTCGAAATGCGGTTCGCGGCAAGCAGCACGACCACGGAAACCGCTACAAGCGTGATGGCGATCGCCGATCCGAATGGCCAGTTGCGCGATTGCAGGAACAGATCGACCAGCGCGTTGCCGATGAAGAAGACCTTGCCGCCGCCGAGCAGCGTCGGGATCAGATATTCACCGAGCAGCAGGATCATGACCAGCGAGAAGCCGGTCATCACACCTGGCAGCGACAGCCGCAGCGTCACGCCGAGGAATGTCGAGATCGGCGTCGCGCCGAGATCGGCGGAGGCCTCCAGCAGCCGGCGGTCGAGCCGCTCGAGGCTGACATAGATCGGCAGGATCATCAGCGGCAGATAACCATAGACGATGCCGAGCAGAACCGCTCCCGGCGTGTTGATCAGCCGCACGTCTTCCATCCCGACATAGGCCAGCAGAGCTGGGATGCCGCGCCCGCCCAGAACATACATCCAGGCATAGGTTCGCATCAGCAGGCTGGTCCAGAACGGGATGACGACAAGCGCCAGCAGGATCAGCCGCCACCGTTCCGGCGCGCGCAAAGCGAGGTAATAGGCGACCGGATAGGCAACGAGAAGACAGGCCAGTGCGCCCGCCGGCGCCAGCACCATGGTGTTCCAGAAGGCGGTCGCTCGCGCCGGAAGATTGGCATACTGCGCCAAGGTGAACGCGGCCTGATAGCCGCCTTCCGGCGCCCGATCGCCGACGCTGAAAACGGCGATCGCGACGAACGGCAAAACTAAAAACACCACCAGCCACGCGGTTGCTGGACCGAGCAGCAGGGCAGTCAGGAGATTGTGACGGAGGACATTGCTGCGCATTGAAAAAACCGCCCCGGTGCCGGCGGAGATCTGTCCGCCGGGGGAGTTGCCCGCATCGAGCCTGTGGCCCGCCCGATTCAAGCCGACTTGAAGCGCGCCATCAGTTCGGCCCGGCCCGGGTCGGTCAACGTCGCGGCGGCGCCGAATTCGAGCGGCTTCAGCAGATCCGCCGCCGGATAGAGGATCGGATTGTCCAGCACCTCCTTGGGCAGCAGCGCATTGACCCGCGCATCGGTGGAAGGCGCACCGTTGGCCAGGTGCTCCTTGACCGCGACCTTCGGGTTCATCAAATAGTTGAGCAAGGCATAGCCGGCAGGCTTGTTCGGCGCATCCTTTGGGATGGCGTAGAAGTCGGTCCAGATCTCGCCGCCTTCCTTGCCAAGCACGTAGGCGATTTCGGGGATGTCGCGGTGGAGCTGCGCCCCGTCATTGGTCCAGCACATCGTCATCCAGGCGTCGCCGGCACGCATCGACGGCTGGTAGTCGCTGGAGACCGCGAACAGATGCGGCTTGACCTTCAGCAGCAATTCCTCCGCCTTGGCGAGTTCGTCCGGCTTCAGCGAGTTGAACGAGAAGCCGAAATATTTCAGCGCGTTGCCGATCGTGGTCAGCTGGTAATCATGAACCATGGTCCGGCCGTCGCCCTCCGCCATGGCCGTGTCCCAAAATTCCTTCCAGCTCGTCATCGGCTTGGTCAGTTTCTTGGTGTTGACGGCAAAGCCGGTGGTGCCCCAATTCTTCGGCACAGCGTAGGTCACGCCGTCGATGGTGCCTTCCCCAGTGAAGCGCGGGTCTTCTTGCGAGCCGTCATAATTGGCGAGCTTGGCCATATCCAGCGCTTCGATGATGCCAAGCTTCTTGTAAGTCGAGATCGTGTAGTTGGTCGGAACGAAAAGGCTCCAGCCCGAGGCGCCGGCCTGCAGCTTGGCCAGCATCTCCTCGTTTGACCCGAACACGTTGACCTCGACGGCAACACCGGTCTCGGCCTTGAAATTCTCGAACGTCGCCGGGTCGTGATAATTGGGCCAGGTGGCAATCGACATGCGATCGCCAAGCCCCTCCTGAGCGAAGGCTGGCGACGGCATGATGCCGAGTTCGCGGGCCATTACTGCGGTAGCGAGACCAAGCCCGGTAAGGCCAAGGAACTCGCGGCGGCCGATGGAACCGCGCTTGAGCCGCATCAACTGGTCGACGAATCTATCAGGGCTTATCGGCAGTCCGTCACGATACGATTTCGACATTTTTGTTTTCCCTCTGGTTGGTCCCGTTATTCTCCGGAAACGCCAGCGGCGTTCCGGCTGTAAAGCCGACGGCGACGGGTTCACCCGGCTTGAAGAGATTTCCACCGCCGACCATATGATCGGCCTTTGCGAGCAGTGTCCCGATGCCCTGGACCTCGATTGCATATTCCGCGGTCGAACCGAGAAAGATCCGGTTGCGGACAAGGCCGTCCAGCCGGCCGCTTCCGGGCGCGCCGAGGCTTAGCGATTCAGGACGCAGGCTGACCGAAACGGCTTCACCCTGAGCTAGCGGAGTCCGCTTGCGCGCTGCAATGACGGTGCCGTCGGCAAGCGCCACCTCGACGAGCTTGCCCGAGAGCCCGACGACCTTGCCGCTCAAGAGATTGGTCTTGCCGACGAAGTCGGCGACGAAGAGGTCGGCGGGTTCGTCATAGATTTCGCTCGGCTGCCCAAGCTGGACGATGCGCCCGCCATTCATGACGCAGACGAAATCGCTCATCGACAGTGCCTCTTCCTGATCGTGGGTGACCAGGACGAAGGTGATGCCGATCTCGCGCTGCAGGTTCTGCAGCTCTATCTGCATGTCGGTGCGCAGCTTCTTGTCGAGCGCCGCCAGGGGCTCGTCGAGCAGCAGCACCGCCGGCTTGTTGACCAGCGCCCGCGCCAGGGCGACACGCTGCTGCTGGCCGCCGGAAAGCTCATGGATCTTGCGGCGTCCATAGCCGGCAAGCCGAACCATGGCGAGCGCCTCGCCTGCCTTCAGGCTGATCTCCCGCGGCGACAGGCGCGGCCGCGCCTGGCGCAGGCCATAGGCGACGTTGTCCTCCACATCCAGATGCGGAAACAACGCATATTGCTGGAACACCATGTTGACCGGCCGCCGATAGGGCGGCGTGCCGGCCATGTCGTGGCCACGGATGAATACCGCACCTTCGCTTGGCTGTTCGAAACCGCCGATCATGCGCAAGCAGGTTGTCTTGCCGCAGCCGGACGGCCCGAGCAAGGCGACAAAGGCAGACGGCGGGATGGCAAGATCGATGCCGCTGACCGCGGTCACGCTGCCGTAGCGTTTGGTGACCCCGCGAAACTCGATGTCGGGCACTGCGGTCAAAGCTGCGGGCTCCTGCGGGTAGCTAACCTCGAAACGCTATCAGAGCCAATGGCAGCTAGTATATACCTCTCAGGTGGTATATTTCGTCTATTTTCTCGTTTGGAGGGGTATGAATTGGGCGTTTCGCGCAGCGATGAATACAACCGGCTCGCTGCGCTCATCGCAGCGACGCGGGAGACGAGCGGCGAGCTTTTCGGCAAGGCAATGGTTGCCTGGCTCCGCCAGCATGTCAGCTTCGATCATTGCGTGATCTTCGGCTATCGCGGCGCCTCACGCCCGCCGCTGCTGTTCGAGACATTCTCGCCGGCCGACAGCCACGTCTTCGTCGCGCTCTATCAGGAAGGGCCTTACCTGCTCGATCCGTTCCACCATGCTGCGGTCGAACGCAAGGAAGGCTTTTGGCGCATGCGCGAACTGGCGCCGGACCGCTTCTATGCCAGCGAATATTACCGCTCCTACTACAGCCAGACCAGGCTTGCGGAGGAGGTCGGCTTCTTCGTGCCGCTGCCGGGAAAGGACGCACTGGTAGTCTCGCTAATGCGATTGCGCGCTTCGGGGCCGTTCGGAACCGCCGATGCCAGGTTGCTGCGCGACATGGGGCCTGCGGTGATCAGCCTCGTCAGGCTGCGCTGGCCTAGCCTTCCGGCTGACGGGCCGGTTGGGACGAAGCAAGACGAGGCGATTGCTCCGGTCAGCGAGTTCGAACGTGCTCACATCTGGAAGAGCCTTTCGCTCACGCCGCGCGAACAGCATGTCGTCGATCTGGTGCTTCAGGGTCATTCCACTGAATCGATTGCCAGGGCGATGCGCATCGTGCCGGGAACCGTAAAAGTTCATCGCCGCAACATTTACCGCAAGCTCAAGATAAAGTCGCAGGCGGGTCTGTTCGCACGTTTTGTCGAGATCATGGACGCACGGATTCGATAGTCCCAAGTTCAGCCGGCAGCGCCGTCCCAGGAACCGGTTTCAGCCATCTGCCTGAGCCGGCGCGCCACCCGAAAGACGTCCTTGCCGGTCTGCTGGTACCAGTGATCCAGCCGCCGGATGATCTTGTCCACGCCTTCGAGGCTTGCCCAGAACATCGGTCCGCCCTTGCCGACCGGGAAGCCATAGCCGTTGACCCAGACGACGTCGATATCGGAGGCCCGGGCGGCAATCTTTTCCTCGAGGATTTTGGCGCCCTCATTGATCATCGGATAGACCGTCCGCTCGATGATCTCCTCGGCGCCGATCGCGCGCGGTGCAATGCCGCGTTCGGCAGCCTTGTTGCGGATCAGCGCCTCGACCTCGGGCTCGGGCAGCGGCGTGCGCGAGCCGTTCTCATAGCGATAGAAGCCGCTGCCGGTCTTCTGGCCGAAATGGCCCTGTTCGCACAACGCATCGGCGATCACAGCCGTCTGGCCGCGCGCTTTGCGGTTGCGCCAGCCTATGTCGAGGCCGGCGAGATCGCTCATCTCGAACGGCCCCATCGGCCAGCCGAAATCGGTGAACACCCGGTCGACCTGACGCGGCATTGCGCCTTCCAGCAGAAGCGTCTCCAGTTCCGAACCCCGCGCCGCCAGCATGCGGTTGCCGACGAAGCCATGGCAGACACCGACGACGACCGGCACCTTGCCGATCCGCCGTGCCAGATCGACGATCGTCGCCAGCACGTCGGGCGAAGTCTTGTCGGCGCGGACGATTTCCAGAACCTTCATGACGTTAGCCGGCGAAAAGAAATGCATGCCGAGGAGATCTTGCGGCCGCGACGTCGAAGCGGCGATTTCGTTGACGTCGAGATAAGAGGTGTTGGTGGCGAGGATCGCGCCCGGTTTGGCCACGGCATCCAGCCTGCCGAAGACATCCTTCTTGACCGCCATCTCCTCGAACACGGCCTCGACGATCAGGTCGCAATCGGCAAGATCGGCATAGTCGGTGGAACCCTTGAACAACCCAAGCCGTTGGCGCTTGGCGTCTTCGCTCAGCGATCCGCGGATAACGGAAACGGCATAATTCTTGTCGATCGTCGCCAGTCCGCGTTGCAACGCCTCCTGCGTTGTTTCCAGCAAGGTCACGGGAAGACCGCCATTGGCGAACGCCATGGCGATGCCGCCGCCCATCGTGCCGGCGCCGATGACGCCGACCCGGGCGATCTTGCGCCTGGCGACATCCTTGCCGGCAATCTTTGCCGCCTCACGTTCAGCGAAGAACAAATGCCGCTGGGCGTGTGATTGGTCACCGGCGACAAGCTTGACGAACAGGTCGCGTTCGGCCGCCAGCGCTTCGTCGAAGGGCAGCGTCAGGGCGTTGCGGACCGACTGCGCACAGGCGACCGGCGCTTCGAGGCCGCGCGCTTTTTTGGAAAACGCTGCCGCCTGCTTGTCGAAGGCCGGCAAGTCGGCCTGGTCGAGGCGATCGTTGCGGTCGCGCACCGGCGTGAACGGACCGCCTTTGGCGGCCATGCCGGCCGCAAAACTCACCGCTTGCGCGATCAGGTCGCCATCGAAGACGGCATCCACCAGGCCGTCGGCGAGCGCGTCGGCCGCACCGATCGGCGTTCCCGAAATGATCATGCTGAGTGCCTTCAGCGGACCAACCAGGCGCGGCAGGCGAACCGTGCCGCCGCCGCCCGGCAGCAGGCCGAGCTTGACTTCCGGCAGGCCGAGCCTTGCCGCTCGGTCGGCAACACGGAAATGGCAGCCGAGCGCCAGTTCCAGGCCGCCGCCGAGCGCGGTGCCGTGAATGGCGGCGATCGTCGGCTTGGCGATGGCTTCCAGCACGGCGAGGATGGCGCGCAATTCCGGCTGCTGCGCCGGTCTGCCGAATTCGGTGATGTCGGCGCCTGCAACGAACGTCCGCCCGGCGCAGGCTATCACGATTGCTCCGACCGACGGCTCGTCCCGCAGGGAAGCGAGTGCCCGCATCAACGGCTCGCGCACATGGAAGCTCAGCGCATTGACCGGCGGATTGTCGATGCTCACCAGCGCGACGTTGCCGTGCCTTGTAGTGCTGACGAAATCGGACACGCAAACCTCATACAATGATGTTGGCCAATAGCGCGACGGGATTTACATGGCCAATGCTCGGATGGGAACCGGATGTTTCCTGGCAGGCTCGCCGCCACAGCGATCGCAAACCTTGGAGATTGGCCGAAACATTTCTCCCTTCGTCATCCTGGGGCGGAACAAGGAGCGAAGCGACGCAGTGCCGACCCCAGGATCCATGCCGTGACGCCTGCGTTTCGCGGCGATGCAGAATCTGTTCCGCTCGCATTCCTCGGCAAGGTCACGGCATGGATCCTCGGGTCAAGCCCGAGGATGACGAAGGTGTGGTCAGCGCAGCGCCTTCTGCCCGCCCGCCGCCGTGATGACGCCGACGATGATCAGCCCTGTCAGCACCAGGCGGACGCCGACGCTGACGCCGAACGTGTTGAGCATGGTCAACAGCAGCACCAGGAACAGCGCCGCGCCCCAGACCCCCGGCACATTGGCCTTGCCGCCGGCCACCGATGTGCCGCCGATGACGACGACGGCGATCGACGCCAGCAGATACTCATTGCCGATATCGACATTGGCGCCGCGGAAATAACCGGCGAGCAATGCACCGTCGAGGCCGCCGAGCGCGCCCGACAGCGTGTAGGTGAGGAAGCGGGTGCGGCCGACCTTGACACCGGCCAGCCAGGCGGCGCGGATGTTCTGGCCGATCGCCAGCACCGAGCGTCCGTAGATCATGCGCTGCAAAACGATGCCGGCGCCGATGGTGAACAGCACGGTGAGGATCGCCAGCACCGGGATGCCGAACACCTGCCAGTTGGTGAAATCGGCAAAGCCAGGCGGCGGCTTGATCTGCAAGCCGCGCCCATAGCTGATATCGACCGACTGGATGACGAAGCTGGCCGACAGCGTCGCGATGATCGGCGGAATGCGCAGCGCCCATATCAGCAGGTAGTTGACGGCGCCGATCGCCATGCCGCAGGCAAGTGCGGCCAGCAAGCCGACCGCGATCATCGTATCGTTGCCGTCCATGACCTTCATGGCAACGGCGCTGGCAAGGCCGATATTGGCCGGCAGCGACAGGTCGACATTGCCCGGCCCGAGCGTGATGACGAACATCTGCCCGACGCCGACGATGACGGTGAAGACGGCGAGCGACAGCGCCGCCGTGATCATGCCGCCGCCGCCATAGCCGCCGGTGAAGGCGATGGTCGCCAGCCATACCAGCAGCGCCCCGAAGAACGACCAGATCCAGGGTCTGGCGAGCAGTGTCCGCAGCGAGGCCATGCTCACCTCTCTCTGCGGCTGATCAGCACCCGCGCCGCCAGCACGATGATCAGGATGGCGCCATTGGCGGCGACCTGCCAGTCCGGCGGAATGTGCATGAAGGTCAAGAGTGGCGATGCCGCCAGCGCCAGCGTCAACGCGCCGATGACGGCGCCGATCGGCGACACCCGGCCGCCGACGAACTCGCCGCCGCCGAGGATGACGCCGGCGATCGAAAGCAGCGTGTAGCCATTGCCGATATTGGCATCGGCCGAGGTGGTGATGCCGATCAGCGCCATGCCGGACAGAACGCCGAACAGGCCGGTCAGCGCAAACAGCGCGATCTTGGTGCGCAGCAGCGACCAGCCGGCGCGCTTAAGTGCGGCTGAATTGCCGCCCGATCCGCGCAGGATGACGCCGTAGGAGGTGCGCATCAGGCCAAAGTGGACGACGGCCGCGATCAGCAATGCCGCGATGATCGGGAACGGAATGAAGGGTGGCTTGAAGGCCATCAGCGCCAGCAGCCAGTCCGGCGCCTTGCCGCCGGGCTTCGGCAGGATGAGGATGGCCATGCCCTGCCAGACAAAACTCATGCCGAGCGTCACCACGATAGAGGGCAGGTTGCGCAAATGGATCAGCGCGCCGAGCAGCGCGTAGACACCGATCGACCCGAGGAGGATCACGACGCCGAGCAACGGCGCGTCCTTCAGCCACGTCGCCGTGACGCAGCCGACGAAGCCGACAAAGGTGCCGATCGACAGATCGAGCTCGTTGCCGGCGATGACGAACATCTGCGCGATCGTCGCCAGAGCGATCGGGATCGCCAGATTGAGCATCAGGCTGAAACCGAAATAGCTGATGGCGCGCGGGTTGAGCCAGGCGATGGCGATGAGCACCAGCGCCAGCGACAGTGCCGGCAGCAGGCTGCGCAGCATGCGCGCCCGCCTCGTGGCGCGAGCCGAAGATTTTAGCCCATTCTCGACAGATACCGCTGTCATCTCAGGCCGCGTCGCCGAACGAGGACTGGATGATCTTTTCCTCCGTCAGTTCGTCGCGACGAAGGTTGGCGACGATCCGGCCGTTCTTGAACACATAGATGTGGTCGCAATTGTCGAGCTCTTCGGTTTCGGTGGTGTACCAGAGGAAAGTGCGGCCATGGCGAGCCTCTTCGCGCACGAGGTCGTAGACTTCGAGCTTGGTGCCGATATCGACGCCGCGCATCGGGTCGTCCATCAGCACGATCTCGGCGTCGGAGCCGAGCGCCCGCGCGAACAGCGCCTTCTGCTGGTTGCCGCCGGACAGCGAGAAGATGTTGTTGTTCATATCGGGCGTACGGATGCCGATTTTCCGCTGCCACAGCTCGGCGAGCTCGGCTTCGCGCTGCGGCGAGATCAAGAGGCCGTTGCGCAATCGCGCCAGCGAACGGATGCCGATGTTCTCGGCGATCGACCATTGCGGAAAAATGCCGTCCGACTGGCGGTCGCCGGCAACCAGCGCCACCGGCGCGGTGACCTCGATGCCGGTCCTGGCGCGGGAAGCCGCGGCAAAGATCGCCAGCAAAAGATCGGTCTGCCCATGCCCGGCAAGCCCCGCAAGCCCGATGATCTCACCGGCACGGGCGACAAGCTCGTTGCCGTCTTGCTGTCGCGCCGGACGCGCCCGGACCCGCAGCGGGCCGGGCCCCGGCTTGCCGCTCGCAATCTCTGCGGCGGCCTTCTCGCGCGCCTCCGCTCCGCCCATCGCCGTCACCAGCCTGTCGCGGTCGAATTGATCGGCCTGCCCGGCGGCGACCACTTTGCCGTCGCGCATCACGACGATGCGGTCGGCGTTTCCGAGCACTTCGCCCAGCACATGCGAGATCAGGATGCAGCTCTTGCCGGCGGCGATGAAACGGCGCACGAACGCCAGCAGCTGGCCGGCGGTATGCGCATCGAGCGAGGAGGTCGGCTCGTCGAGGATGACCAGTTCGAGCGGCTCCTGCGTGACCGTGAAGGCGCGCGCCACCTCCACCATCTGCCGGCTGGTGATGGAAAGATCGCCGACGATGTCGGATGCCGAGATGCTGTGGCCGGGGAAGATCTCGTCGAGCTTGGCGGCGATCAGATCGGCGGCCTTGCGCCGCCAGCCGAAGCCATTAAGCGAGGCGTGGTTGATCCGCGTGTTCTCGGCGACGCTGAGGTTGGGGCAGAGCGACAGTTCCTGGAACACGCAGCGTATGCCGAGCTGCTGCGCGCGCGGCACCGAATAACTTGCCTCGACGCCGCCGCGGACCGCGATCTGCCCGCCGTCGGGGGTAAGCGTGCCCGCCACCATATGCATGAGCGTCGATTTTCCGGCGCCGTTATGGCCGACAAGACCGACGCATTCTCCAGCACGAACGCTGAAATCGACACCGGCGAGCGCCCTGACGGCGCCGAAACGTTTTTCGGCTCCGTCCAGTCTTATGATGTCCAAACTGACGGCGCCGAAATGCTTTTCGGCGCCGTCAGGCCTGATGATGTCTGCACTGGCCTCGGGCATCCCTCAACGATACCCGGTTATCTGTGGCGGCAACAATAGTGCCATGCTCACTTGATGTTGGCCTTGATCGCCGCGACGGCGTCTTCCTGCGTGTATTCGTGGCTGGCGACTCCGCCCTTCGGAATCTTCGGCAGCGCGGCCTCGAAATCGTCCTGGGTGAAGGCAAGATAGGGAACCAGCAGGTCGTGTGGCACGTCGGTGCGGCCGTCGAGCACCTGCTGCGCCACCCAGAAGGCAAGCGTCGATACGCCCGGTGCGATCGATGCCGACCAGGTCTGGTAACCGTCCTTTTCCTTCTGCTCCTTCCACCACTGCAACTCGTCCTGGCGATTGCCCATGATGATGGTCGGGCGCGGCTTGCCGGCAGCGGCGAAAGCCTGCGCCGCGCCATAGCCGTCACCGCCCTGGTCGACGACACCGACAACATCAGGCAGCGACGGCAGGATCGTCGCTACGGCCTTCTGTGCCGTGGTTTGGTCCCAGTCGCCGGTCACCGAGCCAACGATCTTGAACTCGGGATGGGCAGCGACGCCTTCGAGGATGCCGGCATGGATGGCATCGTCGATTGAGGTGCCGGCGAGGCCGCGGATTTCCAGGAGGTTGCCGCCCTTGGGTTGGAACTTGGCCATCTGCTCGACTTCCTGCTTGCCCATGTCCTTGAAGTCGACGACCACCCGGTAGGCGCAGGGTTCGGTGACGATTCCGTCGAAGGAGACGACGACAATGCCGGCGTCGCAGGCCTGCTTGATGGCGCCGTTGAGCGCATCCGGAGACGCCGCGTTGATCACGATCGCGTCATAGCCCTGTAGGATCAGGTTCTGCACCTGGGCTGCCTGCGTCGGCACTTCCTTGTCGGCCGTCGTGAAGACGTCGGCGGCGCCGACCACCTTGTCGGCAACCGCCTTCTTGGTGACGATGGCGTAGCTGTCCAGCATCGCCTGCCGCCAGGAATTGCCGGCGTAATTGTTGGAGAAGGCGATCTTCTTGCCGCTGGTGTCGGCAAGCGCGGTGCCTGCGGCAAGCATCGCCGCAAGGGCGCCCAAAACGAATATTTTCTTCATGTCATACTCCTCCCGTGAGTTGCTGTCTTAGTAGTGGCTAATGGCTTGCTGGTGGCTAATGGCTGATACGCTCATAACGCTGTTTTTTATCTATTATCAGACAAATGCAGATAGGGGACAAGCTGTCAACAGCAATCCATGGCCGACGATCAACTTGCGGTGCAATCATTGAAACTGGTTCGGCTCCTGGTCTAGGGATGGCGCTGGAGACCGATTGAATGGCAGCGAATCTTGCGCCGGGTGCACCCGGCATTCCGGCGCGCTGGACGTCGAGCGCCAAGAGCGGCGTCGGCACGGCGCTCTCGCCGGCCTGCCCGATATGGTTCACCATCAGCCACGGTATTCTCAACGAGATCTACTATCCCCGCCTCGATAGCGCCTGCACCCGCGATCTGGGGCTGATCGTCACCGGACCCGAAGGCTATTTCTCGGAAGAAAAACGCGACGCCGAGCACAGTGTCGAACCACTCGAGGACGGGGTACCTGCCTACCGGCTGGTCAACACCGCAAGCGATGGAACCTACAGGATCGAAAAGCGCATCCTCACGGATCCGGAACGTCCCGCCTTGCTGCAGGAGATCATTTTCACGCCGCTCAAAGGCGCGGCCGCCGATTACCGCGTCTACGCGCTGCTGGCGCCGCACCTCGTCAACGCCGGCATGGGCAACACCGCCTGGATCGACGACCATGAAGGACAGCCTGTCCTGTTCGCATCGGGACGCGGCACCTGCCTGGCGCTCGCCTCGTCGCTGCCGTGGAAGGCGTGCGCGGCCGGCTATGTCGGCGTCTCCGACGGCTGGCAGCAGCTTCGTCAAGGCGGCCGGCTCGATCCGGCCTGCCGCAGGGCCGAGGACGGCAATGTCGCGCTGATCGGCGAGATCGGCTTTTCGGCCGCGAACCCAAAAATATTGCTGGCACTGGGCTTCGGCACGACGCCGCAACAGGCGGCGGAGACTGCTTTCGCCAGCCTGAACCAAGGTTTTGGGCCCACAGCCAGACCCTACATCGACAAATGGCGCAAATGGCAGGCCGGATTGCTGCCGCTGGACCGGCATGCGGCGTCCGGCCTCAACAGCTACCGCCTCAGCACGGCTGTGCTGGCGACACACCGCTCGTCTACCGGAGCAGCCGTGGCAAGCCTGTCGATCCCGTGGGGCTTCAACAAGGGCGACGACGATCTCGGCGGCTATCACCTGGTCTGGCCGCGCGATCTTGTCGAAACTGCCGGCGGCTTCCTCGCCGCCGGCGATCCGGCGGAAGCCTTGCGCATCCTTGGCTATCTGCGCTCGATCCAGCAGCCGGACGGCCATTGGCCACAGAACGCCTGGCTCGACGGGTCGGTCTATTGGCCGGGCATCCAGATGGACGAATGCGCCTTCCCGCTGCTGCTCGCCGACGCGCTGCGCCGAGCCGGGCATTTGCCGGCTGCGGTACTCTCCTCCTTCATGCCGATGATCGAGCGCGCTGCCGCCTATGTCGTGCGCAACGGCCCGGTCACCGGCGAGGACCGCTGGGAAGAAGACGCCGGCTACAGCCCGTTCACACTTGCGGTCGAGACCGCGGCGCTGCTTGCGGCTGCGGACATCTTCGATGCCGCCGGCAAAACAGAGCCGGCAAACTATCTGCGCGAAACCGCCGATATCTGGAACGATCAGATCGAGCGCTGGACCTACGTCGTCGGCACCGCCGCATGCGACGAAGCCGGCGTCGAAGGCTACTATGTCCGCATCGCCCCGCCCGACACGGCCGGCGCGGCATCGCCGAAGGACGGCTTTGTACCGATCAAGAACCGTCCGCCCGGCGATGCGAACCGCCCCGCCGAGGCAATCGTCAGCCCGGATGCACTGGCACTGGTCCGCTTCGGCTTGAGGGCAGCCGACGATCCGCGCATCCTCGACACGGTCAAGGTCATCGACGCGCAATTGCGCTGCGAACTGCCGCAGGGCCCGCTCTGGTACCGCTATAATGGCGACGGCTATGGCGAGCATGCCGACGGCGCACCGTTCGATGGAACCGGCCAGGGCCGGGCCGGGCCGCTGCTGGTCGGCGAGCGCGCCCATTACGAGCTGGCGGCGGGGCGCAAGGACAAAGCGGCAAGCCTGCTCGGCACGTTCGAGAACTCTGCCGGGCCGGGCGGCCTGCTGCCGGAGCAGGTCTGGGACGGTCCCGACATGCCGGAGCGCGAATTGCGGCATGGCGGGCCCTCCGGCAGCGCCAAGCCGCTGGTCTGGGCGCATTCCGAGCACATCAAACTGCTGCGTTCGCTGCGCGACGGCGCCGTGTTCGACATGCCGCCGCAAGGCGTCAAGCGCTATGTCGAGGGCAGGACGGTGTCGCGCCTCAGGGCATGGCGCTTCAACCACAAGATCCGTACCATCCCGGCAGGCAAGGCGTTGCGCATCGAACTTCTGGCCCGGGCGGTGGTTCATTGGAGCAGCGACAATTGGGCAACCATCCATGACGCCGAGACCACCGCGAATCTTTTCGGCATCCATCTCGCGGAGTTACCGGTTGCCGACGCCGCTCCGGGCAATAGCATTGTCTTCACTTTCTTCTGGCCCGATAGCGGCCATTGGGAGAATGCTGACTTTTCTGTCGGCATCGGCGATACCGGATAGAGCATGATCCCGCAAAGTGGAGACCGGTTTTCGGAAAAGATCATGCTTCAATAACAGTGCCACTAGATCATCGATCCCTCAAGTAAGGCAGGACGAGACCATGCAGATAGGAATGATGGGACTGGGCCGGATGGGCGCCAACATGGTTCGGCGCCTGCTGCGTGATGGCCACGAATGCGTCGTCTACGATATCAACCCGGCGAGCGTCGCGGCGCTTGTGAGCGCCGGCGCGGTCGGAGCCGCCTCGATGGAGGAGTTCGTCGGCAAGCTGGCGAAGCCGCGCAGCGCCTGGCTGATGCTGCCGGCGGCGATCACCGGCCGGATCGTCGACCAGGTGGCCGCCTTGATGGAGCCGGGCGACATCATCATCGACGGCGGCAATTCCTATTACCACGAGGCCGTCGACCACGCCGCGCGCCTGGCCTTGAAAGGCTTGAGCTATGTCGATGTCGGCACCAGCGGCGGCGTCTGGGGCCTCGAGCGCGGCTATTGCCTGATGATCGGCGGCCCCGACAGCGCGGTCCAGCATCTCGATCCGGTCTTCGCGACGCTGGCGCCGGGCGCCGACGCCGCTTCGCCTGCCCCTGCCAAGGATGCCGGAACCGCTCCCTTCGGCTATCTCCACTGCGGGCCGAGCGGCGCCGGCCATTTCGTCAAGATGGTCCATAACGGCATCGAATACGGCGTCATGGCCGCCTATGCCGAGGGCATGAACATCCTGAAGTCGGCGAATGCCGGCAAGCGGCAGCGCACCGCCGACGCCGAAACCAGCCCGCTGGAAAACCCGCAATATTACCAGTTCGACATCGACATCGCTGAGGTGGCCGAGGTCTGGCGGCACGGCAGCGTCATCGGCTCGTGGCTGCTCGATTTGACGGCCGGCGTGCTGAAGGCCGATTCGTCGTTGACGCAGTTCGGCGGGCGCGTTTCGGATTCCGGCGAAGGCCGCTGGACGCTGAAGGCGGCGATCGACACCGGCGTTCCGGCGCCGGTTCTGTCGTCGGCGCTGTTCGACAGGTTCTCCTCGCAAGGCGAATCCGAATTTGCCGACAAGCTTCTGTCCGCCATGCGCTATGCCTTTGGCGGCCATGTCGAAAAACCCAAGGCCGGCTCGTGACGGGCGACAGGGAGGCACGCCCATGAGCCAGGAACGATCGGACACGCTGGTGCTTTTCGGCGCCAGCGGCGATCTCGCCCACAAGAAGATCTTTCCCGCCCTCTACGCGATGGTGGCCAAGGGAACGCTGAACGAGCCGGTGATCGGCGTCGCCTTCGATCCCTGGGACCTCGCCAAGCTGCAGGCGCGCGCCCGCGACGGCATCGTCAACGCCTTGGGCAGCATCGACGAGAAGATCTTCGCCAAGCTTGCATCGCTGCTGCGCTATGTCAGCGGCGACTATCGGGCGCCTGCGACCTTCGAGAAGCTGAAGACCGCACTCGGCAGCGCTGAGCGGCCGCTGCACTATCTGGCGGTGCCGCCGGCGATGTTCGAGGTGGTCGTCCAGGGGCTGGAGCAGTCGGGCGCCGCCCAGGGCGCGCGCCTGATGGTGGAAAAGCCATTCGGCCACGATCTGCAATCGGCGCGCTGGCTGAACCGGGTGCTGCATCTGGTCTTCGACGAGAAGTCGATCTTCCGCATCGACCATTATCTCGGCAAGGAGGCGATCCAGAACCTGCTCTATTTTCGCTTCGCCAATTCCTTCCTCGAGCCGATCTGGAACCGCAATTACGTCGAGAGCGTGCAGATCACCATGGCCGAGGATTTCGGTGTCGAGGGCCGCGGCCGCTTCTATGACGAGGTCGGCTGCATCCGCGACGTCATCGAAAACCACCTGCTCAACATCCTCTTGCTGCTCGCCATGGAGCCGCCGGTCGGCCGCTCGGCCGACGATCTGATCGACGAGAAGGTGCAGGTGCTGCGGGCGATCCGGACGCTGACCAGGGACGATGTCGTGCGCGGCCAGTTCGACGGCTATCTCAACGAGCCGGGCGTGGCGCCGAACTCGCCGGTCGAGACCTTCGCGGCGGTGCGCTTTTTCGTCGATACCTGGCGCTGGCAGGATGTGCCGTTCTTCATCCGCGCCGGCAAATCCCTGCCGGTGCACGCCACCGAGGTCATCGTGCGGCTGAAACGGCCGCCGCTCGACGTCTTCGATCCAATCACACCCGGCGACTGCAATCACGTGCGCTTCCGCATCGACCCGCAGGTGGCGATCTCGATCGGAGCCCGGCGCAAGGCGCCCGGCGACGACATGGTCGGCGAGCAGGTCGAGCTCACCGCGCTGGACGACTCGAAGGGCGACATGCCGCCTTACGAGCGGTTGATCGGCGACGCCATGAACGGCAACGGCCAGCTGTTCACCCGCCAGGACGCCAGCGAGCTCGCCTGGCGCATCGTCGGTCCGGTGCTCGGCGACACCACGCCGCCCCCTGTCTACGCGCCAAAGACGTGGGGGCCGGCCGAAGCCATGGCTGGATTCGGGCCGCCGAACGGCTGGATCAATCCAACAAAATGATTTCTGGGAGGCGAAAGCGGTGGCCAAAGCGGTGAAGCAACCGGCATCGGACGAAGAAAAGATCGTGCTTGCAATCGATATCGGCGGCTCGCACGTCAAGATCCGCACCAGCGCCGGCGGCGACGAGCGCAAGACCGCTTCCGGACCGGAGCTTACGCCGCAGCAGATGGTCGCGGCGGTGAAGACGCTGGCCGAAGGGCTGCATTACGATGTCGTCTCGATGGGCTATCCGGGTCCGGTGCACCACAACCGGCCTTTGACCGAACCCGCCAATCTCGGCAAGGGCTGGGTCGGCTGCGATTTCGCCGCTGAGTTCGGCAAGCCGGTGAAAGTCGTCAACGATGCGCTGATGCAGGCCATCGGCAGTTATGAAGGCGGCCGCATGCTGTTCCTCGGCCTCGGCACCGGCCTGGGGGCCGCGATGATTGTTGATAACGTCGCCCAGCCGATGGAGCTTGCCCATCTTCCCTACAAGAAGCGCGGCAGTTTCGAAGACTATGTCGGCGAACGCGGCCTGCAAAAGCGCGGCAAGAAGAAATGGCGCAAACACGTCTTCGACGTGGTCGACCGGCTTCGCGCCGCCATGCAGCCGGATTACGTGGTCATCGGCGGCGGCAATGTCGATGAACTCACCGACTTGCCCGCCGATTGCAGACGCGGCGACAACACACGCGCCTTCGAGGGCGGATTTCGACTATGGCGCGACAAATCCCTGATTATCTGATATTGCTGATTGTCTGATATTATCGAGCACCGGCTCAGGGTTGTTAATCCCGCGCTGCCGTTAGTATTATTATTCAAAATAATGTGTGACGTGGTGCGGCGTCATTGCATTGCGCAGATTTGCCGACTAGGAATTTCTGCGACCCCCACGGACGGAGAAATAGATTGATCGACGACAACAACAACGCTCGCAAAGACATCGACCTGCTCGAGCTGACCGCCCATATCGTGTCCGCATATGTCGAGAAGAACCGCTTGCCGGCTTCCGGCCTCGGCGATCTCATCGCCAGCGTCAGCGCTTCCATAGGCGGGCTCGGGCAACCGGCAGTGCCGGTCGCCGCGCCGCTGACGCCCGCCGTCAATCCCAAGAAATCGGTGACGCCGGACTACATCATCTGTCTCGAGGACGGCAAGAAGTTCAAATCCTTGAAGCGCCATATCGGCGTCCATTTCGGGCTGACGCCCGACGCCTATCGCGCCAAATGGGGCCTGCCGTCCGACTACCCGATGGTCGCTCCCAACTACGCGGCCTCGCGTTCGCAGCTCGCCAAGGCGATCGGCCTCGGCCGCAAGGCCGCCCCGCCGGCGCCCGTCAAGGGCAGGGGCAGGAAGGCCAAGGCGACGGCTTAGGCTTCGTTGGTATTTGATCGGCCTGCGAACGGCGGTCCCTGCATCCGGTAGCAGCACTAATTGCCATCGTGGCGCTGCCCCTCATCGCCCTGCCGGGCACTTCTCCCCGTAAAGAACGGGGAGAAGGGGCTTGGCCGCGACGCTGGCGACCCCCTCTCCCCGTCCTTCACGGGGAGAGGGTAAGGGTGAGGGGCAGCGCAAACGCCCAAGATTGGCAGGGCGATGGAACCCCGCCTTCGACCAGCCTGCCTCCCTTCGCCAGAACGAAATTGTTGATCCAGGCCGGATTTTTGCGCGCGCCTCCGGCCGAACTGCGCTAAAGGCTTTTTTGGCCGGACCAGCGCCCATCGTGGAAGTGCCCCGCCGGCCGACATCGCCGCCACGGGGCCTTTTTCCATGACCACAGAATCCCAAGTACCATCCGACCAGCGCTATGCCGCCTTTCGCCACCGGCCGTTCCTGAGCTACTGGGCGGCGCGCTTCCTCTCGACATTCTCCACCCAGATCGTGTCGGTCGCCGTCGGCTGGCAGATCTACGATCTCACCCGCGACCCGTTCGACCTCGGCCTTGTCGGCATCGTCCAGTTCCTGCCTTCGCTGCTGCTGGTGCTGGTCACGGGCGACGTTGCCGACCGTTTTGGACGCCGCCTGATCATGGCGCTGGCGGTGCTGGTCGAGGCGGGCTGCGCCTTGGCCCTGCTGCTGTTGACGCTGCGCGGCCTCTCCGGGCCGATGCCGGTCTTCATCGTGCTCGCCATGTTCGGCATCGCGCGCGCCTTCTTCGGGCCGGCCTCGTCATCATTGTTCGCCAATCTGGTGCCGCCGGAGGATTTCGCCAACGCCATCGCCTGGAACTCGTCCGCCTGGCAGACGGCGACCATCGTCGGGCCAGTGGCCGGCGGCCTGCTCTACGGGCTTTCGGCCGAAGCCGCCTACACCACGGCGGCCGTGCTGATGCTCATCGCCGCCGTGCTGATCTTCACCATCCCGAAGCCCGCCCAGCGCAGCCGGACCGACAGGCCGACGGTGCAGACCCTGTTCGCCGGCTTCGGCTACATCTGGAGCGAAAAGATCGTGCTCGGCGCGATTTCGCTCGATCTGTTCGCGGTGCTCCTGTCCGGCGCCTCGGCGCTGCTGCCAGTCTACGCGCGCGATATCCTTGAACTCGGCCCGTGGGGGCTCGGCCTGTTGCGCTCGGCGCCCGGCGTCGGGGCCATCTGCGTCGCCATATGGCTGGCCGGACACCCGATCCGCAACCATGCCGGCCTTGTCATGCTCGGCTTCGTCGCGCTGTTCGGCGCGTTCACAGTTCTGTTCGGCCTCTCGACCATCACCTGGCTGTCGATCGCAGCCCTCGCCTTGCTCGGCGCCACCGACATGTTCAGCGTCTATATCCGCGAGACGCTGATCCAGCTGTGGACGCCGGACGACGTTCGCGGCCGCGTCAACGCCGTCAACCAGGTGTTTGTCGGCGCCTCCAATGAGCTCGGCGAATTCCGCGCCGGCACCATGGCCGCGTTGATCGGCACGGTTCCGGCCGTGGTGGTCGGCGGCGTCGGGGCGGTCGCTGTCGCCGGTCTATGGGCGGTGCTGTTCCCGCAGCTGCGCAAGGTGCGTCATCTCAGGGGGCGAAACTGATTACCGCAGCGCCGGCTTACCAAATATCATCGGCAGGAACTCGCCGAGCCAGCGCTTGAGGTGCATGTCCCAGATCAGCCGGCCGCCGAGATGGTCGCGGCCGGGCTGGGCGCCGGGCAGTTCGAAGCGGTGCGCGCCGCGCACCACCCAGCGCTGCATCATCGCCCGGGTCAATTCGCCATGGAACTGGATGCCCCAGGCATTGTCGCCGTAGCGGAAGGCCTGGTTGGGATAGGTTTCGGCCGTCGCCAAAAGCGTCGCGTCTTTGGGCAGCGAAAAGCCCTCGCGATGGAACTGATAGACCATCTCCGGCCAATGCATCAGCCTGCTGCCCGCTTCGGTCGCCTTCAGCGGATACCAGCCGATTTCGACCAGGCCCTCGCCATGGCCCTCGACCCTGCCGCCAAGATGCTTGACCAACATTTGCGCGCCGAGGCAGATGCCAAGCAGCGGCCGGTTCTCGTTGAGCGGAATTTTGAGCCAGTCGGTCTCGCGGCGGACGAACTCGTCGCCGTCATTGGCGCTCATCGGCCCGCCGAACACCACGGCGCCGGCATGGCCATCCAGCGTCTGCGGCAAGGCCTCGCCGAGCGGCGGGCGGCGGATGTCGAGATCGAAGCCTTCCTCGATAAGCATATGGCCGACCCGCCCCGGGCTCGAATGCTCCTGATGCAGCACGATCAGGATCTTTGGTCTCGGGCTTGGCTTGGGCGGCATTGGAAGGCGGGATCCTGTCTATTCGTCGCTCGACGTTCCGGCAGCACCAGGAGCCGCGGCGGCCGCCTTGAGGCGCGCCTCGACACGATCGCGACGTTCGACGCCGATCAGCTCGGCGACCCGCCAGACGGTATTGTCCTCGAGTTCGTGCAGCTCGCCATCGGCATAAACGATCTCCCACATCAGGCCGATGAAGGCCTTTCGCGCCTCGGCGTCGAGATGGCGCTTGAGCACGCTGGTGAAGGCGTAGAGGTCGATCGCCTCATTGTCGGCCCGCTCGCCGGCAGCCGCCAACGCGTCGAGTTCGTCGCCGCTGATCGAGTAGCTTTCCGCCAGCACCTTCTTGAACCGCTCCCATTCGGTATCCTGGCGCACCCCGTCGGCGTTCATCACATGGAAAAGCAGGGCGGACGCCGCAATGCGCGGATCGTCGGCGCTGGGGCTGTCGCCACCACCGGACGGCAGATCCCTTAGAAACGACAGAACGCGTTCGAACATCAAATCATTCCCAATAAGCCCGGGTCCGCTCGACCCTGATCAGAACAAACGAAACCGGCGCGTCGATTTATCCGCCGCTTCGTCGGGATCGACGCCGGGGTCGTCGGGCAGCCGCGTCAATTCCTGCGCCGGCTCGACGGCCTCGGCATCTTCCGGCACTTGGGCAAACGCCGCCGCGGTGACCGGTGTCAGATGATCCTCGCCGGCACGGTTTTCCGGCCTCTCCTCGGTCACCGCGCTCGGCGTCTCGGCAGCAACCGCTGTGGGCTCGATCGCCTCGGCTGTTTCCTCTACCGGCTTAGCTGGAGCCGCGATGGCCGGCACCGGTGCCTCCGGCGTCTCTTCATGGCTGTCGATCAAATGGCCAAGCCGCTCCATCGGCGCCCGCCATTCGAATGCGTCGAGCCTGCCGGTGATCGGCGATACAGGAGCCCAGCGTTCCGAGACGACGCCGTCGGCGACCCAGGCCGGGTCGCGCGGCGCCCTCACCGCCTTCGACAGCAACTGCCGCACCTTGCCCTGGTCGCCGCTCTCGGCCTCCTCGATATCGGCCAGCAGCAGATAGGCGCCTTCGCGGCGATCCATGCGGATGGCGGCTTCCGCCTCGCGGCGGGCGGTTGAAAAATCCTGCGCATCGAGCGCGGCGCGCGCCACGGCAAGCGAGGACTCGGCATGGTTCTTCTTCAGCTCCTGCAGTTTCTTTGCCCGGTTCAGCCGGTCGAGCACGGCATCGCCCGGCCTGGCATAGGTGTAGAGCTCGGCGATCTCCGGGTGCGGCTCGGCCTTCCACGCCGCCTCGAGAATTTTCGAGCCCTTGCGCACGTCGTTCTGCCGAAACAGCAATTTTGCCGCGACGACCGCCGCCGGCGCGAAATCCGGCCGCAGCCGGTTGGCTTCCAGAGCCGCCGTCCGGGCGGCATTGGCATCGCTGTCGATCAACGCCTGCGCCTTGGCGGTCAGCAGCACGGCGCGGCGTCGGTTGGCCGCATCGCGCTCGATCTGCCGGGTCGACTTCTGGGCGTCGACCAGTTTCAGCGCACCGTCCCAATCGCCGCGGCCGGTCAGGTCTTCCAGCGTCGATTCGGCCGCCCATGCCAGTTGCGGCGCCACTGCCGCGGCACGACCCGCGTAGTGGCGCGCCGCATTGCGGTCGCCGAGCCGCTCGGCCTCGAGATAAAGCCCACGCAGGCCGAGCAGCCGCATTTCGGGATCGTCGAGCATGGTCTCGAATTTTTCACGGGCGCCCTCATGGTCGCCTTCGAGCAGCGAGGCCTGCGCGTCGAGCAGCTGGATCAGCGGCTCCTGGTCGGAACGAATCAGCTTTGCCGCCTCCTTAGTCTTCTTGCGGGCGAGCGCGCCATCACCGGCACCAGCCGCGATCATCCCGGTCGACAGCGCCTGATAGCCGCGGTCGCGGCGACGCACGCGGAAATAGCGCGAGATCGTATAGGGGCTGTTCCACAGCGCCTTGACCAGCCACCAGACGATCATCACCGCGGCAACCACGGCAACGACCGCCACCGCCGCGACCATCAGGCTGACCTGGTATTGATAGCCGTTGAAGGTGACGAGCATTTCACCCGGCCGGTCGGCCAGCCAAGCGAAGCCGAGCCCGAGCGCAAAGACGACGGCGAGGAAGGCGAGGATGCGGATCATTGGGTTCCTCACGCCTTCATCGCGCCGGCGATGAGCGAATCGATCTGCGTCTCCACCTCCATCCGCGCTTTCAGCTTGCCGGCAAAGTCGGCGCCGGCGGCCTTGGCCGCGTCAGGCAGGGTTTCGTATTCGCTGAGCGCCTTGGCGTAGTCCCCCTGGTTGACCGCGACCTCCATGCGGGCGACGGTTTTCGGGACGCCGGTGCCTTCGACGGCGCCAATCGGCCTGACCTTGACCAGCGATTCGGCGCTCGACAGCAGCTTTTGCAGGATGCCGGCATTCTGGTCGACGGGCGTCGCGGCAGCGACCATGGCGTTGGCGGCGGCGTCCTCGTCGGCGGCGATCTCGGCCCGCGTCGGGACGCCCTTTTCGGCATAGGCGCGCAGCGTCGCGATCTCGGGCGCATCGGGGGAGATCGCGGCAAAGGTTTCGAGCTCGGCGGCGAACGGCGCACCACGGTCGAGCGCTACCTTGAGCGCCGAGGCGGCAATGGCCAGCGCGATCTTCGGCTGCGAAGCCTGTGCATCGACCTTGCCCGAGAGCTGTGAAACCGACTGTTCCAGCGCCGCAAGCCGACCGTCCTGCGCCTTTGCCGTCTCGCCGGCGGATTTCACCAGCGCGTCGAGCGCGGCCAGTCTTTCGTTGAGCGGGCCGAGATCGACCGGCGCCGTACCGCCGGCCTTGCCGAGGGCCGCGACTGCCGTCTCGATCTGCCGGACCTTGTCGCCAAGTGCTGCCACCCCGGCATTGTCGCCGGCGCCACCTTGCTCGACCGCCGACTTCAGCGCCGCAACGTCCGCCCTGACCTGGTCCAGCGCCGACGACAGCCCGTCCACCTTGGCCGATGCGTCATTGTTGGCGCCGGCCTGTCTGAGGTCCGCGACCTCGCGTTTCAGCGAAACGATCTCACCATTGACGGCGTCGAGCGACACGGGGCCCGACCCCGGCGCACCGAGCAGGCCGGCAAATTGCAGCCCGCCGGCCGCGGCGAGCGCGATGACGCCGCCGACAATACCGGCGACGATGCCGTTGATGCCGCTCCGCTTCGGCTGCGCTGCCATGTGGTCGCCCCCCGTCTCGGCTGTCTTCTCGCCGGAGCCTCGAATCCCCGGTTCGTTGGCCCCGGTTCCGCTGGATGCATCTTCGAAACTGTAGTCGGAAACCGTGGAGCGCCCGGCCGGCGCATCCGAACCGGCGGGGTAAGGGGTTTCCGTTTCCCTGGTAGAATCGGCGCCGGCATCCGCCGGCTCTCGCGTGCCGGCCGGCGCGGCTGCGTCGGCATGTTCCCATGGCTCGAGATCGGTCTGGTCGGCATGCACCGGCTCTTCAGGCGGCTCCGGCTGCGAGGCGTTCGCCGCTTCTTCGGCCCGCGCCTCGTCGGTCTGCGAGGTCGCGACATCTTGTTCGTCGGCGACTCGCGAGACGGCGCCGGGCTCGAGCTCGATGGTCACCGGCTCGCGGCGGCTCTTGGAATGCCGCATCTTCGGCGTCTTGACCATGCTCGGGCTCCGCAAAATTCGCTTCGGGATGGTTTGAAGGGTCTAGCACATCACCAAGCGGTGAAAAGGGGCGGCGTGATGACGCCACGGCTTGGAGTTCAGTTTTGGCAAAACGCCGCAGCGATTTTGGGAGATGCCATGCAGGACCAGAAACGAAAAACCCGCCTCGGCGGCGGGTCGTTGGGGCGAATCAGCACCATGAGTGCTTTTCTAGCATAGCTGCCGGCACAAAGCAAGAACAAAATAGCTGTGTCACGGACAATCGCCCCAGCTTAGCTGCGGAATGTTTCAGGAGCCAGCAGGAGGTATGCCAACGTCCGGAACAGGCGGATGCCGGTCAGCGTGACGCCTGCAAAAGCCCCAGCAAGGCATCCTCGCTGGGCTCAGGCGCAATCCGGAGCCTTTCGCCGGCGACATGGTCCAAGGCCGCGGCAATGCGCCCCGACAAGGCGAAAAACCGCGTGTCCTGAAAAAGGTCACGCAGCACCGGCCGGCCAGCCAGGGCCTGCATCGCCATGGCCGCCTTGGCCGAATAGAGCAGCACCGCCTCGACCGGCCGGGTGGACAGGCGCGCAAGCACGGCCTCGTCGGAATAATCCAGCGCAAAAGTGTCGTAGGTCTCGACGGCGCGAACCTGAACGCCTGACGCCAACAGCCGCTCCTCGAAGTCCGGAAACCGCACCCGCCCGCAGAGATAGACCATCGTCTGCCCGGCAAAACCACCAGCAAGTGCATCGGCCAGCGCCTCGGCATTGCCCGGCCCTTCGCCGACCGACAGAAACCCGGCAGCCCGGGCGGCTTCCGCCGTCTTCCTGCCGACGGCGTGGCAGGGCAAGCCGGCGAGCGCCGCGATGACCTCTTTCGGCGCATGGCGAACGGCATTGGCGCTGGTGACCGCGACCGCCGCCGCGGCGTCAGCGAGCGCGCCGGCGTCAACCGGCAGCGCCACCGTTTCGGTCAGCGGCAGCAGGATCGGCTGAAAGCCGGCATCCGCAAGCCGGCGCGCCGTGCGCGAGGCGCCCGGTTCGGGCCTCGTCACCAGGACGCGGAGCATGTCAGGTCCAGCCGTCGAAGAATGTTTCGCCGGCTTTGGCCCGAACGGTCGCCGCGGCTTCCGCGCCAATGCGCGCCGCCTCCTGCGCCGGCCCTTGCAGCCTGACTTCATGCGACTGTGTGCCATCGGGCGAGATGATCAGCCCGGCAAAGGAAATCGTCCCGCCCGATATCGTCGCATGGCCGGCGATCGGCGTACGGCAGGACCCGTCGAGCGCCGCCAGGAAGGCGCGCTCGCAGGCCAGCGCCTGGCCGGTCGGCACGTCGTGGATTGCCGTCAGCATCTGTTCCACGTCGCGGTCGCCGATACGGCTTTCGATGCAGATCGCGCCTTGTCCCGGCGCCGGCGGAAAGACCTCGAGCGGCATCAGGTCGGTGACGACATCTTCGAGCCCGAGCCGCTTCAGCCCGGCATAGGCGAGGATGGTGCCGTCGGCGATGCCCTCGTCGAGCTTGCGCAGCCGCGTCTGCACATTGCCGCGAAACATCACCACCTCGATGTCCGGCCGCATCCGCCGGATCAGCGCCTGGCGCCGCAGCGACGACGAACCGACCCTGGCGCCTTGCGGGAGGCCGGCAATCGTTCGCGCCGCCTTGCCGATGAAGGCATCGCGTGCGTCCTCTCGCGGCAGGAAGGCGGACAGTTCCAGCCCTTCGGGCAACAGCGTCGGCATGTCCTTCGACGAATGCACGGCGATGTCGATGCGGCGCGCCAGCAGCGCCTCCTCGATCTCCTTGGTGAACAGGCCCTTGCCGCCGGCTTCCGACAGCGGCCGGTCCTGGATGCGGTCGCCGCTGGTCGAGATGACGACCACCTCGAACGCCTTGGCCGACATACCGTGCGCGGCCATCAGCCGCGCCTGCGTTTCATGCGCCTGCGCCAGCGCCAGCGGGCTGCCGCGTGTTCCGATTTTCAAGGTTGTTTGCATGACGCGCCGTCCGTGATAACCCGCGGCAGATCGAGGCCGTTTTCCGGGCTTTCTCCTATCGGGGAAAGGCCGGTTGCACAATCATCGAGGACAGCGACGAATTGATCCGCGTTCTGGGCATCGAGACGAGTTGCGACGAGACCGCCGCCAGCGTGGTGGCGCTGGACGGTCGCGGCACGCCGCAAATCCTGTCGAACATCGTGCTCAGCCAGATCGAGGAGCATGCTGCTTTCGGCGGCGTCGTGCCGGAGATCGCCGCGCGCGCCCATGTCGAGGCGCTCGACGGTATCATCGAAGCAGCGCTGGCCGATTCCGGCGTCGACCTCGCCGACATCGATGCGATTGCCGCCACCGCCGGTCCCGGTCTTGTCGGCGGGCTGATTGTCGGCCTGATGACGGCAAAAGCAATCGCCGCGGCAGCCAAAAAACCGCTGATCGCCATCAACCATCTCGAAGGCCATGCGCTGACGGCCAGATTGACCGACGGGCTCGACTTTCCCTACCTCTTGCTGCTGGTCTCCGGTGGCCATACCCAGATCGTCGCCGTGCGCGGCGTCGGCGACTACCAGCGCTGGGCGACGACCATCGACGACGCGCTTGGCGAGGCCTTCGACAAGACGGCCAAGATGCTCGGCCTGCCCTACCCGGGCGGACCGAATGTCGAGCAGGCGGCTGCAACCGGCGATGCGGCGCGTTTTGCCTTTCCGCGCCCGATGAAGGGTTCGGTGCAGCCCGATTTTTCCTTCTCCGGCCTCAAGACCGCGGTGCGCCAGGCGGCAACGGCGATCGCCCCGCTGAGCGACCAGGACGTCGCCGATATCTGCGCCTCGTTCCAGGCGGCGGTGGCGGATGCGCTGGGCGACCGTGTTGCGCGGGCGCTGACCAGGTTCCGTCAGCAATTCCCGGACAAGGCCGAGCCTGCGCTGGTTGTCGCCGGCGGCGTCGCCGCCAACCGGACGATCAAGACGACATTGCAGGGCCTGTGCGAGCGGGCCGGGTTCAGCTTCGTCGCGCCACCGCTTAACCTCTGCACCGACAATGCGGCGATGATCGCCTGGGCCGGCATCGAGCGGCTGCGCGCCGGCATATCAGGTGAAAACGCCGCCGATTTCGTGCCGCGCTCGCGCTGGCCGCTGGACAGCATCTCGGCCCCGATGGTCGGCTCGGGCCGGCGCGGGGCCAAGGCATGACCGGCAGCGAGCACAAGGCGCCAAGCGGCTGGCGCGTCGCCGTGCTCGGCGGCGGCGCCTGGGGCACGGCGCTGGCGCTGGCCATGCTGCGCGCCGGTCATTTCGTCCGCCTCTATGCGCGCGACCCGGAGACCGTCGCGGCGCTCGACCGCGGCGAAAATCCGCGCTATCTGCCGGGTATCGCGCTCGATCCCGGCATCGTGGCGACGAGCGACATCGAGGCCGCGCTCGACGGCGCCGACTGCGTGCTGGCGGTGGCGCCGGCGCAATCGTTGCGGATTATGCTGACGGCCGCGTCCAGCCATATGCCGAAAGGCATCCCGCTGGTCCTCTGCGCCAAGGGCATCGAGCGCGACACCGGCGCGCTGCTGTCGTCCATTGCCGAGGAAATACTGTCGGCAAATCCGGTCGCCGCTTTGTCCGGCCCAAGCTTTGCCACCGACGTCGCCAGGGGCCTGCCGACGGCCGTGGTGGTCGCCGCCCGCGACGAGGCTCTGGCCACCGACCTTGCCGCCCGTTTCTCGGCTGAAAACCTGCGCTGTTATTCGAGCGACGACCTGATCGGCGTCGAGATCGGCGGCGCACTGAAGAACGTCTTTGCCATTGCCGCGGGTGCCGTCACCGGCGCCGGGCTCGGTGCCAGCGCCCAGGCGGCGATGGTGACGCGCGGCTTCGTCGAATTGCGCCGCATCGGTGCCGCCTTTGGTGCAAAGCCGGAGACGCTGATGGGGCTTTCCGGCCTTGGCGACCTGCTGCTCACCTGCTCGTCCGCGCAGTCGCGCAATTTCGCTTATGGGCTGGCGCTTGGGCGAGGCAAGCCGCTTGCCGGCTTGCCCCTGGCTGAAGGCGTGCCGACGGCGGCAATCGCCGCCCGCATCGCCGGCGAGCGCCGGATCGACGCGCCGATCATCGCCGCCGTCGCCGCCATACTGGACGGCACCATAACCATAGACCAGGCTGTGACGGCGTTGATGACCAGGCCGCTCAAAACCGAAACCGACATGTAATCCAGAACGATACCGGAGCTGAAAAGATGCTGTTTGCGTTGATTTGCAAGGACAAGCCAGGAAGCCTGCAGGTGCGGCTCGATACGCGGCCCAAGCACCTTGCTTTCCTGGAAGGGCTGAACGGCGACAAGAAATTGGCCTTCGCCGGCCCGTTCCTCGACGCAGACGGCAAGCCGAACGGCACTCTCGCCGTTGTCGAGGCCCCCGATCTGGCTGCGGCAGAAGCCCTATCGGCGGCCGATCCCTATACCAAGGCAGGGCTGTTCGAAAGCGTCGAAATCCGGCAGTGGAACTGGAGCTTCAACAAACCTGTGAGTGAATGATCGTTCGTTCGCGCTGCCCCTCATCCGCCTGCCGGCACCTTCTCCCCGTGAAGAACGGGGAGAAGGGAGAAGCTCCAGCGCTGGCGACCCCTCTCCCCGTCCTTACGGGGAGAGGGTAAGGGTGAGGGGCAGCGCCAACGCTGGATAGTGACAAACCGACAACGGCAACGGGACAACTGAGATGAACTACTGGCTGTTCAAATCCGAACCCTCGGTCTTCTCCTTCGAAATGCTGAAGGCCAAGGGCAAGGCCGGCACGCAATGGGACGGCGTGCGCAATTATGCGGCGCGCAACAACATGAAGGCGATGCAGATCGGCGATCTCGGCTTTTTCTACCATTCCAATGATGGGCTCGACATCGTCGGCATCGCCGAAGTCTGCGCTCTGGCCCATCAGGACAGCACCACCGACGATCCCCGCTGGGAATGCGTCGATATCCGCGCCTTCAAGGACATGCCGAAGCCGGTGACGCTGGAGCAGGCCAAGGCCAATCCAAAGCTGGCCGACATGGCGCTGGTGCGGCTCGGGCGGCTGTCCGTGCAGCCGGTGACGCCGGCCGAATGGCAAGAGGTTTGCCGCATGGGCGGCCTGACGCCGGCGCCATGACGGCGCTGACGCCGGACAGCGCCAGGAAATTCATCCTCGACAACACGGCGCTGATGGCGCCGCCGCATGTGCCGGAGATCCGCCTGCACCTGGCCGACGAGGCACATGAATTATGGCAGCGGACAGAGGACGAGCTGACCGAAATCGGCCTGCCGCCGCCCTTCTGGGCTTTTGCCTGGGCCGGCGGCCAGGGCCTTGCCCGCTACATCCTCGACAATCCGGCGGCGGTGCGCGACAGGCGCGTGCTCGACTTCGCCTCCGGCTCCGGCCTTGTCGCCATTGCCGCAGTGAAGGCCGGAGCTGCCGAGGTGATCGCCGCCGACATCGACCCGTTCTGCGCGACCGCGATCCGCCTCAATGCCGAGGCCAATGGGGCCGAGATAAAATTCCTCATCGGCGACTGCATCGGCACCGATGCCGGCTGGGACGTGGTGCTGGCCGGCGACGTCTTCTACGACAAAACTTTCGCTGACAGGCTGATGCCGTGGTTCGTCGCGCTGAAGGCGCGCGGCGCCGACATTTTCGTCGGCGATCCCGGCCGCTCGTATCTGCCGAAGGCCGGGCTGGAACCGCTTGCCGTCTACGAAGTGGCGGTGACGCGGGCGCTGGAGGACGCCGAGGTCAAGCGCACCACCGTCTGGCGCTTTGCTTGACGGCGTCGCCGAACAGGCGTTCCATCGCGCAATCGACCGGAGGGAACCATGGATTTTTCAGCAATCAATTGGCTGGCGGTAATCGTCGCCGCCGTCGTGGCATGGCTGTTCGGCGCGGCCTGGTATATGGGCTTGAGCAAGCCGTGGCTGAAGGCCGCCAAGCTTGATCCGGCGACGATGAGCAAATCGATGCTGCCCTTCGTCGTCTCCTTCATCGCGGAGATCGTGATGGCGCTGGTCATGTCGCTGATCATCGGCGCCGTGACCGGCGGCGAACCGAGCCTGCTTGCAGGGGTGATCTTCGGCTTCGTTCTCTGGCTGGGGTTCGTCGCCACGACGCTTTCGGTCAACCATCGCTACGAAGGTTTCGGCTGGGATCTGACGCTCATCGATGTCGGCCATTGGCTTGGCGTGATGCTTCTCATCGGCGCGGTGATCGGCTGGTTCGGCGCGGCGGCGGCGGTCTGACCCTCAGGTCGGGGTCCTGGCGATTTCCTCGAGAAGCCAATCGCGAAAGGCGACGACGCGCGGATCATTCGCCGCACTTTCCGGATAGACCAGGAAATAAGCAAATTCGGGTGCGACCTTGATGCCGAGTTCGAAGGGCCGGATCAGCCGGCCTTCGGACAGGTCGTTTGCCACCATGGCGAAATCGGCGAGCGCGACCGCGTTGCCGTCGAGCGCGGCCTGGACGGCATCCGTCGAGTTGCCGAACACGATGGTCCGGCTGTCGTCGAAATCGTCGACGCCCGCCGCCGCCATCCATATGCTCCAATTCGGCCAGGTGACGCCTTGGCGCGACCACTCGATATGGGCCAGCGTATGATGGAACAGATCGCGCGGTTCCTTGAGCGGCGGCCCTGACCGCAGCAAGGCGGGGCTGCAGACGGGAATGATGACGTTTTCGAACAGCCGGTGCGAGCGAAGCCCCGGATACTTGCCGGTGCCGAAACGGATGCCGAGATCGACGTCGTCGCGATCGAAGTCGCGCACCTCGTAGCTGATGTCGAAACGCAGCTCGATCGCCGGATGCTGCTTGCGAAAATCGTCGACGCGCCGCATCAGCCACTTCGTCGCGAATTGCGCATCGAGGGTGACCTTCAGCAGCGCCGATCCGCGCGCCGTCTTCTGCGCCCGTGAGACGGCCCGGCCAAGCAGGTCGAGCGTATCGGTCGAAGCTTCGAACAGCAGCGCGCCCGCCTCGGTCAGCCGGATCGTGCGGCTGGTGCGTGTGAACAGCACGATGCCGAGCTGATCCTCGATTTCCTTGATCTGGTGGCTGACCGCTGCCGGCGTCAGGCCGAGCTCGTCGGCGGCGCGGGTGAAATTGAGGTGCCGGGCCGCTGCCTCCAGCGTCCGCAGCGCACGGGTTCCAGGCAACAGGCGCGCCATCAGTGCCAGACGAGGCGGGTTCGATCGAGCATTCCAATCCTCAAACAAAACTTGAAGATGCAGAAAAAACTACTCGTTTCCCGTTTGAATTTCAATCCGCCATGATCTGAGCATCGAAGAAACATCAAACCGGATTTGATGTCCGGAGAAGCGGATTGCACCATGTCTGACATCGCCTTGCGCTCTGTAATCCTCCGCCCGGCCTGGCTGCGCGCCGTGCTTGACTGGCTTGGCCACGCGAGAATCGCGGTCAATCTTCCCTCCGAGAATGTCGAGGATCTCTCCGATCGCCAGCTGCGCGACATTGGCGGCGAACGCAAGGACATCGCACGCGCCATGGACCGCGAACTCGGCCGGCTCGGTCTTCTCGACATAGGATGGCAAAGGAGTAGGGGAGTAGGGGAGTAGGGGAGTAGGGGAGTAGGGGAGTAGGGGAGTAGGAAAAGCTAAGCGGCGCGCCCGCGCCTGTCTTACCCCTTACTGCCTTACTGCCTTACCTGCCCTATTCCCCTACTCCCTTATTCCCCTACTCCCTTACCTCACCACCCTTACCACCGTCCGCTCCGACAGCAGCGGCAGCAGCCGTGCCATGGTGCGGGCTGTTACCGCGACGCAGCCTTGCGTCGGCGTGAAGCCGGGGCGCGCCAGGTGGAAGAAGATGGCGCTGCCGCGCCCGCGCCGGCGCGGCACAAAGTTCCAGTCCAGCACCAGGCAGGTGTCATAGAGCTCGTCGGCGCGCAGCATCCGCTCATGGCTGGCGCCATAGGGGATTTTGACCGGGCGGTTGTAGTTGCGGTCCTCGGGCACTTCGCACCAGCCGAGGTCGCGGCCGATCGGCGTCATCGCCAGCCGCGTCCGGCGGCCGCCGGCAAAACGGTCGCCACGAAAATATCCCGACAATATCCGCATCGAGGCGAGCGGCGTGGCGCCGTCGCCCTCGCGCTTGCCGGCCGAGATGCCGCCATGCCCCAGCGCACATGGAAACACGAGTTTGCCGGCCTGCAGAAAGCCCTGGCTGGCATGGCCAGGCCGCGCGCGCACCGTAAGCACGGTGAGCCCTTTCGGCAAAATTGCGCCGACTGCATTGCGATCTTGTTTTTTCTTGTATGATCGTGCCACGGAACAAATCACTGTGAACGGCTGTTGTGCCGGTCAGCTTCCGCATAAACAGGCAGCGGTCAACTGAAATCTCTTTTCAAAACAACGGATTGATCCATGACTTCACGCACCATTCTGATCGTCGACGACGATGACGACCTGCGCGGCACCCTTGTCGAGCAATTGTCGCTTTATGAGGAATTCGACGTCCTGCAGGAAGCGACCGCCGCCAAAGGCATCGCCACGGCGCGCGGCGGGCTCATCGACCTGCTCATCATGGATGTCGGCCTGCCCGACATGGATGGCCGCGAGGCGGTAAAGATATTGCGCAAGGGCGGCTACAAGGCGCCGATCATCATGCTGACCGGCCATGATACCGATTCCGACACCATCCTTGGCCTCGAGGCCGGCGCCAACGACTATGTGACGAAGCCGTTTCGCTTTGCCGTGCTGCTGGCCCGCATCCGCGCCCAGCTGCGCCAGCACGAACAGAGCGAGGACGCCACTTTCTCGGTCGGCCCCTACACGTTCAAGCCCAGCCAGAAGCTTCTGATCGACCCGCGCGGCGCCAAGGTTCGGCTGACCGAAAAGGAAGCCTCGATCATCAAATATCTCTACCGCGCCGACCAGAAGGTGGTGACCCGCGACGTGCTGCTGGAGGAAGTCTGGGGTTACAATTCCGGCGTCACCACGCATACTCTGGAAACTCATGTCTACCGGCTGCGCCAGAAGATCGAGCGCGATCCTTCCAACGCGGAAATTCTCGTGACAGAAAGCGGCGGCTACAAGCTGGTTCCTTAAACATTTCATTATTCAAATAAGCGATCCGGGCGGGGCGCTTTTCGGGTACGGTCCTGAGGCTGGAGGTGGTTGTGGATCGGCCTCGTAGGGGAGGAGTCGGACTGACGGTTCGGGGACATAGCTAGATGGCGCTGGATGACGATATCCGCATCCTGTCCACCGTGAGGCTCTTCGAGGGCTTTACGCAGGAACAGCTGCGTCTGCTCGCCTTCGGCGCCGAAACCACCAAGTTGCAAGCCGACCACAAGCTTTACCGCGAGGACGACGAGGCTGATTGCGCCTACATCGTGATCAGCGGCCGCATCGTCCTCTACCGCGAGCACGACGGCGAGCGCATTCCGATCGGCACCGCCGGCCCCGGCACCATGCTCAGCGAGCTGGCGCTGATCGCCGATACCAACCGGCTGACCAGCGCCTCCGCCGAAATCGATTCGGAAGTGCTGCGGCTCAGCCGCAAGATGTTCCGCCGCATCCTCGAGGAATACCCGGAGCTGGCGGTTCACCTGCACCAGCGCATCTCGGAGGATTTCCAGGCGATGATCCGCCGCATCGAGGAACTTGGGCCGCGTTTTGCCGGCTAATGTAGCGCCTCTGGCCTAGCCAGAATGATTTCGGAACCGTGAGGGCTCAAGGCCGGTGCGTTGCGGAAACAAGCTCGGCCTTGCGCCGCGCCGTCTCCAGTCCGAGCGCAATGAAGCGGCGCGCATGTTTGGCCAGCTCCATATTGTCGGTCCACAGATTGCGCCAGATCGCGGTTTTCCGCGACAGGTTCTCGTCGACGATTTCCGAGGAGAAGGATTCGAAGCTGAGGTCGTCGCTGTAGCCGATGGCGGTCAGCGCATCGAATATCGCGGCAAAATCGATATTGCCGGTGCCGAGGAAGCCGCGATTGCTCTCGCCGATATGGACATAGCCGATCTTCCTTGCGGCGTTGCGAATAGCCAAGCCGACATCGGCCTCCTCGATGTTCATATGGAAGCTGTCGAGATGCAGGAAGATGTTGTCGGATCCGCTGTCCGCGATGAAGGCCATGCCTTGCGCGGCGGTGTTGAGCAGATTGCTTTCGAAGCGATTCACGATTTCGAGGTTGAGGGTGACGCCGGCTGACTTTGCCGTCTCCGCCACCTCGGCAAGCGTACCGGCGCTGCGGTCCCACTGGTCGCGCGTCGGCGCCTCGCTTTGCAAGCCGTGGCTGGTACTGAGGATGCCGGCAACCTTCTGGCCGCCGAGATCGCGGGTCAGCGCGATCGTATGTTTCAGGATTTCGACGCCGTGCGCGGCAATCGTTTTGTCGGCGCTCGAAATATCGCCGTCGGCAGGCAGTCCAATGCTGATCGCGACGCCGAGGCCGAAATCGGCGATCCGCTTGGCCAAGCCGTCAATGTCGACATTGGCGGGGTCGAGATAGGAGAATTCGATCAGGTCGAAGCCGGCCTCCCTGGTGTTGGCCAGCGTCCGCTCGAGGTCGCCCTGCGCCGAGCTCGCCGACCAGACGAATGAATGGATTCCGATGCGCGACATGATCGTCTCCGGTTATTCCAGCGGACCCAATGCCAAAGCGGTTTTGGCAATCCGATGCTCGGACAAAAAAGGTGGGGGCGGGGCTAACAGCCCCCCCCCCCCTGGGGGGGGTTTACTGGTGGGGGGCCACCGGGCGAATTCTTCGAAATATTGGGGGGGGGGGGGGATGGGGGGGGGCGGGCCCGCGGGGGCGCCGCGGGGG